>NZ_CP098242.1:661000-991500 GCF_027118995.1 Oxalobacter vibrioformis | reverse complement strand
TTTGGCAATTGATCTCCGAACGAGTATAGCCAACAGAATCTACACCTACCCGCTTGTGCAGGGTATTAATGACATTTCCCTTCTTTTTTTGTGCGAGCAGATAGTACGTCCCCTTATCGCTAGCCTCACTACGAGGAATCAGGGTTTGTGCATGAGAGAGTGAGATTGAAGAAAAAAAAGCGATCAGGAAGATTTTCAAAAGAGATTTCATGGGCAATTCGCTTCGAGTGTGGTTAACGGCACGTGACCATAGGCCGTGGACTATAGTCACAATTATAGCAATATTGCCTCATGGATATAACTGATGCTCCGAACATTCCTTCTATTTTTGGGGAAGTATTGCGTGATAAGCGGCTTGCCCTGAATATTTCTCAGGAAGAGTTGGCTTTTCGTGCTGGAGTAGACAGGACTTTTGTGTCTCGTATTGAAAGAGGTTTGCGTCAACCAACAATTACCTCTCTAATAGCGTTATCCTCTGCTCTTGGTATATCGGCTACAGAATTGATAAAAACCACCGAGTTGCGTATCAAAAGCTGAATAATGAATTTATTTCTATAGAATTGGAAATGGGGGTAATTTTTGGGGTAATCTTGATCCTCAAATTTTTAAAACAGCTAAATGGTGGGGTTTATATCGATATATTCGACACCTGCCGGCCCATAGGCATCCTGCCTCACGCTTTTGCTGTCGGCCTCATGCGTTGATGCCAGCGGAAGACTTCACCTATCCACAGTACCGGGGATGTTCCCGCAATAATCCATAACCACTCCCTGATCGACAGCGGGGTGGTCCGGAAGATTTCACCACCGTACTGGGTAATCAGGATTTGTCCGACACAAATGGTAAGGGCTATCAGCAGGAACATTTTGCTGTCAGAAAGTTGTGCCAGTGCAGATCGGGTTTGTCCGAGCATGCGGGCGTTAAACAGGTTCCAGAGCTGGAGAAAAACAAAAACACTGAAGAAAATCGACAGGTTGTGCCTTCCCTCTGCGGTATTTGCATCCATCGGGAATCCGTTGCCAAATCCCAGGATGAGGATCAGGAACAGGACGAGGAAAATACCCCCTACGGTAAAGATGAATTTAGCCATACCCGGTGTGACAATAAAGGCGTCGGGATTCCGGGGGGGCTTTTTCATGACGCGCCAGTCAGGCGGTTCTGACGCCAGTGCGAGGGCGGCAAAGGTGTCCATGATCAGGTTAACCCACAGCATCTGGGTGACAGTCAGTGGCAGTTGTACGCCAAGAAAGGGACCAAGCAGGGCAACGCCCAATGCCGTGACATTGATTGTCAACTGGAAAAGGATGAATTTCTGGATATTGGCATAAAGCGAACGTCCCCACATGACGGCTCTTACAATGCTGGTGAAAGAATCGTCGAGCAGGATGATGTCTGCCGCTTCCTTGGCCACGGCGGTTCCTGTCACCCCCATTGCCAGTCCGACATCGGCATGGTTCAGGGCCGGCGCGTCATTGGAACCATCCCCGGTTACAGCCACGACTTCCCCTTTTTTCTGAAGCAGGGTGACCAGCCGCTGCTTGGCCAGGGGTTTTGCCCGGGATATGATTTTTATGGATGCCGCAGTTCGTTCCGCTGTTGCCTCATCCATTGCCATGAATTCGTCACCGGTGACAACAAGACCGGGTGACATATCCCCTCGTCTCAGCATGCCTGCCTGGGCAGCGATTTCACAGGCGGTAGCCTCATTGTCACCGGTCACCATCTTGACACTCACCCCGGCATCCCGGCAGGCCATGATGGCGTCAGGAACATCTGCGCGTACCGGGTCGGCAATTGAGAAGAAACCCATCCATATCAACGCGCCTTTTTCCACGAGTTCCTGGATGTCCTCTGAGCAGATTTCCTGATTTGCATCGGCATTTTCCAGTGTACGGTATGCAAACCCCAGTGTTCGCATGCCACGGGCCTGCTCGTTTTTGAGTGCTGCCAGCAGATTTTCCCGGTCAGTGCCGTTGAGCGGCACTGTTTTTCCATCGGAAAACCGCCTCGATACACAGTGATCCAGAATGATTTCCGGCGCGCCCTTGGTATAAAGTGTCGTTTTGCCATCAAGTGCACTGATACCGATGGTGGCCATGTATTTCCGTTCGGTGGAAAAGGTGAGCTGGCCGTGCATCTCAAAGGCGTTGCGAATGGGCTGGTAATCAACGCCGTAACCTTCAAGCCATAGTAAAAGCGCAGCTTCTGTGGGATTGCCCAGGGGAATGCGAAGCCTGCTGTTGCGGTCTTCTCCCAGGTTGGCGGTGGCGTTGACGGCTGCTGCTTCGGCAAGACGGGGCCATTCGGTTTCCTGGGGAATGATATCGGATGGCGGCAGGCCAAAAAAATCCAGTGACGATACCCGCATTTCATTCATGGTCAGTGTGCCGGTTTTATCCGAGCAGATCACGGTAGCGGCACCAATGGTTTCGCAGGCATGCATGCGGCGTACCAGATTGTTTTCCGCTGTCATTTTTCGCATGGAGTAAGCCAGCGAAAGCGTGACGCTCATGGGTAAACCCTCGGGAATCGCCACGACAATGATGGTGACAGCCACCATAAAGTAGCCAAGCAGTGTCATGCTTGTGGAAAGCGGTAGCCATGCAGAAGGCGAAGCGGGTACCCAGCCCGCAGCCATGCCGGTACCAATACCTGCGCCAAATACCAGAGCGCCGGCAATCAGGGTTTGCACCCAGGACCATATATCATCACGTTCAAGCCAGGCATTTCCCGGCCTTTTCCGCCCTGTCAGCTCCACGGCGTCATAACAGACCGGCAGCCAGATACGAAGCATGGCAATGAGTACAGCCAGGATAGCCACTGCCAGAAAGTAAATCTGCCCATAGGTGAGGGGGGACCACAAATAATATTCTTTTGTGTTATCCATTTCCCGGGATTGCAGGGAGAACGCATTATTGGCAACGCCATATTTGTTGTGGTAGATCTCGTGGGCTCGGGTCAGGGCTTTTCCAGACGGTTGTCCTGTATCAGAAGTGAGGGTTACCTGCTCAACCGTGATATGTTCGCCCAGCTCACCCAGCCATGCGGCTTTGACGGTCAATGCCGAAAAAATAAGCAGGGCGATGCCGAAGCCGCAAACGCCGATGACCTGGCTCAGACGGGCAAGCTGGCGATTAAGCGGGGTCTCTGTTGCCGTTTCCTCCGCTGCTGCCCGCGCAGTCTGTCCTATTTCCGAGTGGTCTCCCACCGCTGTGATTCGCGCAAGCGCATGTCCGTCGGAGACAAAGGTTCCCCTGAAGATCCGGTAGCGTGGATAGGCAAGGTCGTTTTTTTCTTCCTGAATCGCTTCCTGTGGGCACTTGGTTACCGGGGCTGATTCGCCGGTCAGCGATGCTTCATTGATCTGAAAGGAAACGGAAGATAATACCTCAGCGTCAGCAGGGATTTCCTCACCTTGCTCAAGGACAAGGATGTCGTCAACCACCAGGTCACGCTTGGGGACAGAAGTATAGTGTCCGTCCCGGATTACCCTGATGGGTTCGTCATCCGAAACCTGATTTAAAACGTCAAACTCACGCCCGGCTTTATATTCGTTGATAAACCCCAGGGTGCTGGCCAAAAGGACGGCAATGATGATACCGATGCCCTCGGCATAATGCCCTTCCATCATGCCGGCAAAAAGCGCAATAACAGCCGCTACCAGCAGGATGCGTATGATGGGATCTTCAAATTTTTCCAGATACTGCTTCCACCACGGTGTTTTCGGTGGCGGTGTCAGGATATTGGTGCCATGAAGCCGGCGGCTCTCGGCGACCCCGGCGCTTGTCAGGCCATGAATGGCGGGCTGGCAGGAAGCGTTGACTGAAGTTGTCTGCGTCATGCACTATCCCTGTTTTTCTGCTTCTCTGGCGTTTTTCATGGCGGAAAACATGCTTTGCATTGATTCAGGGGCGCGAGGCATTAATATCCTGCCGATAACCCGATAAAGACAGGGAATGCTGATCATTATCCCAGAAAATTATTGAGGCTGGTGACTACAATAAACAAATGTTTATGCCAGAGCAAAAGACGGGGCGGACAGCAGCGTCATTGCAAGAACGAAATCCTGAAAGCCGATCAGGTGTGCTAGACTGATGACCACAGGCCAGAGTCGGCAATGTCAATGCAAACACTGGTTCTTTCTTTTCTATACCTGCACCTTCCCGGCAATGATACGGATGGCAGCGTCACAGCACCATTATCCACAGATTTTTTAAAGGGACTTTGCCATGTCATCCCGAAGCATACCTGATAAAAAACGTATTCCTAAAACCTGCTTGTCAGACGCTGTTTACGGGTTTCCTGATGCCTGTGCACTGGGCATGGCTTTTCATTCCGGAGAGGCAGACCCTGTTGATATTGCCAGGCGTTGCCTGGCTGAGGCCGAAAAAGCCGGAACGGTGTATCTGTGCGTCACTGCCGCTCGGGCGCTTGCTGAAGCTGAGGACTCACGCAGACGCTATCAGGATAAAACACCATACAGTCTTTTTGACGGGGTTCCGGTTAACTGGAAAGATACCTTTGATGTGGCAGGCACGGTAACCACATCGGGATCAGCTGTTTTTGAAAATGATCCGCCAGTCAAAACGGATGGCCCGTTATCTGACGCAGCCACACAGGCGGGCATGGTTTGCCTCGGCAAAGTCAACACCTGTGAATTTGCTTATTCGAGTGTGGGTGTCAACCGGCATTTTGGCAGCCCCATCAATCCCTGGAGTACCGCTGATGCGCCCAGGACTTGCGGGGGATCTTCTTCCGGGTCAGCCGCATCGGTTGCGGCAGGCCTGATTCCGGTATCCATTGGCTCGGATGCCGGTGGTTCTATCCGGGTTCCGGCTTCTTTTACGGGAATATGCGGATTCAAGCCGACTTCCGGACGTTATGCACCTGGCGGAATGAAAGCGCTGGCCCGAACACTGGATTCTCCTGGCCCCATGACAAGGAGTGTGCGTGATCTGATCGTGATGGATGCGATTCTTCGAGGTGAAATGCCAGGCACGGTGCCAGTGGCACCGGCCTTGCCGGGGCTGCGCTTTGTGGTTGATGCCTCCCTGCTTGAAGATGCACTGATTACCGATGGCGTGCGCCGGGTGTTTGAAGAGGCGGTGAGACGGCTGATAGAAAGCGGAGCGGATGTCGACTATCGTACGGTGCAGTCATTTCATGATGCGCGCAAAAGCATGGCTAATGGCTGGATCATTGGTGCGGAGGTTTTTACGGAGTTAAAGCCACTGCTCGATAACCCTGAAACGGCTGCAAGCATGGATCAACGTATCCGCAGGCGGGCAGAACAGTCGCGCAACATGCCGCCCAATGTTGTGGTTCAGTCCTATTGGGACAGGAGGAGGTTAACCGAGGCGATGCGGGATGATTTGCAGGGGGCGGTACTGATCCTTCCCAGCGTCGCCTATTCTGCGCCGTTATTGCATCCACTCAAGGTAGATGATGAGGCATTTGCGGCATCCGTACAGAACAATCCCCGGCTGACCGCTGCCGGCAATTTCATGAATATGCCGGCAGTCGCGCTGCCTGTGGGACTGGATGAAAACGGCATGCCTATCGGCGCCAGCCTTTATCACGCAGCAGGTGAAGACCAGGCGCTTCTGGCAGCAGCACTCGCTGCCGAGTCATCCCTGTCCGGGCACACCAGCAGGTAATGCCCGAACGGTGGTTATGTTGCAGTGCGCCAGTTGCAGCGGAGCCGATGATGGTAGTGTTGCCTGCCCCTGTTCCAGCTGGAAAATGCTGACGACCTCGACCAGATGCTGAACCTGGTTTTCCATTCGTGCTGATGTGGACGCGGCCTGCTGGACCAGGGCTGCATTTTGCTGGGTATTGACATCCATTTGCGTGACCGCTTCGTTAACCTGGCCTATTCCCTGGTTTTGCTCCTGGCTGGCAATGGTGATTTCTCCTATGATGTCATTGACCCGTTTGACACTGGAGACCACTTCTTCAATCGTCACGCCGGCATCATGAACCAGTTTGCTGCCGCTTGATACCTTTTCAACAGAATCATTGATCAGTCCCTGGATTTCCCGGGCGGCTGTTGCGCTTCGCTGGGCAAGGCTGCGGACTTCCGTTGCGACCACAGCAAAGCCTCTGCCCTGTTCACCGGCCCTGGCGGCTTCAACGGCAGCGTTTAGCGCCAGGATGTTGGTCTGGAAGGCGATACTGTCAATGACGCTGATAATATCGACAATCCTGTTGGAAGATTCGTTGATGGCATCCATGGTGTCAACAACCTGTGCAACAACCTCTCCGCCTTTTGTTGCGACATCGGTTGCTGTCATGGCGAGCTGACTGGCTTGCCGGGCATTATCCGCATTCTGGCGCACGGTCGCTGTGAGTTGTTCTATGGATGCTGCCGTTTCTTCCAGTGCCGCGGCCTGTTGCTCTGTGCGGGATGAGAGGTCGCGGATGCCCGATGCAATTTCGCCCGATGCATCGGCAATGGTATGAGTGCCTGCACGCACTTCCGACACGATAATGGACAGGCTGTCACGCATGCTTTTGATCGAATACATCAGGCTGGTGGTGTCATTCGGGTTTAACGCAATATCGAGCGCCAGATTGCCGCCGGCGATTTCGTTGGCAATTGCTGCTGCATAATCCGGCTCACCGCCCAGTTGTCTCAGGAGATTTCTTATCATCAGTGTCATATAGATGACGCCAATCAATCCGGCGGCGATCAGGATGGCGATAAGGATAACCCGGCTTTGCTGATAGACCTTTTCAATTTGCTTTGCGGATTCATTGACGGTTTGTCGCTGATTGTCCAGAAGCAGATGGATATTACTCTGGTATCCGGTCGCCGCAGGGATGAATTTGTCGTTAAGGAGCTGATTGGCTTCATCTGCTCTCCCCTCGTTTTTTGCCTTGACGATTGCATCACGATAAGCCGCGTAGTTTTTCCGGTTTTCAGCGATTTTCTGGTAAATGGCGGCTTCTTTTTCTGTTGTCAGCAAAGGCGCGATGGCCTTTTGCATTTCAGAGGTACCTTTGGCGGTAAAGGCGATATCATTCTTGAAAAATTCAGCAAGCGAGGGGTCTGTGCTCTTTGCAATGGCAGAGGTACGCCGCACGGCAATCTGGATGTAGCGTTACCAGTCACTGATCATGCGTTCTTTTGCGATAGGCTGTTCCATCATAATGCGGGTTTCTTCTGCTACGATGTGAAGCCGCCAGATCGCGGCAATGGCGGTAAGAAAAGAGAGAATAAAAATAATGGCAAAGCCTATGCCCATTTTTGTGCCGATTTTCATGACGTCCTCCAGGTTGTCCGGCTGAAAATAATGCGAGTTTTTAGGGGCTGATAGTTATCCGGTTAACGAAAAAAAGCCCTCTGTTCAAGAAGGCGGGCAACAACATGTCCATCCGAAAATACGGTATCCTCGTCCGATATATGTAATATCCGGCAAGTTTCAGGGGGTGATAACATACGGTGCGACATGCAAGTAACAGATAATCCTGGTTATTATCTCCCAAGAAAGATAAGTTGTCCGGGGATTTTATCCATAAGTGTTTTGTGTGATCTGTGAGCCAGATATGCTGATTAAAAGAAAATCTGTTGAGAAAGAGGAATCATCGCGCAAGCCGGCTGGCGGGCGCAAACCGCGTTATTCTCCGCTGATCATTTCAGAAAGCGGCGGGGTGCGTTATCTGCATTTCGGTACAGAATGGATTCAGGGGGCGATGCGCATCCGCGATCCCTACAAGATAGAGCTGGCTTATGGACGGCAGATGATGGCCTGGATGCTCTTTGTCCACAATCCGGCGCATATTGTCCAGTTGGGATTGGGGACCGGCGCACTGACCAAATTCAGTTACCGGCATTTTGCTCAGGCAAAAGTGACGGCTGTTGAATTGAATCCGGAAGTGATTTCTGCCTGCCATTCGATGTTTGCGCTGCCAGCACCCGATAAACGCCTGTCCGTTCTTGAAATGGATGCGATGGATTTTGTCCTGGATAAATCAAACAGGGGCACTGCGGATATCATTCATGTGGATTTGTACGATGCGACGGAAAAAGGCCCGGTTCTGGATACTCCGGCGTTTTATGAGGCCTGCAGCCAGTGCCTGACGGATGCCGGTATGATGACGGTGAATCTTTTCGGTGAACATAAAAGTTATAAAAAAAACCGGAATGCCATTCAAAAATCTTTTCCATATGTCCTGTCCATGCCAAAATGCGAAGAAGGAAATGTGGTGGTTCTGGCATTCAAGAAAATACCGGAACCTGATTTCAAAAAAATGACCGAGACAGCACGGCAAATCAAAAGTGATACGGGGATTGCCGCGTTGAAATGGGTAACAGAATTAAAACAGGCCATAAAAAACCAATAGGCCCGTTTTTTGTTTATGGATAGGAATATGGCTGGAAAGACGTTTGAATATGATCCCAATGATGTTGAGCTCAGAACGCTTTTTGAGAGTAACCGGGAATGGGCGGCCCAAATGGTCAGCGATGATCCCGGTTATTTTTCGCGTCTGGTTACCCAGCAGTTACCGAATTATTTCTGGATTGGCTGTTCTGACAGCCGGGTTCCCTCCACCCAGATTACCAACCTGCTGCCTGGGGATATTTTTACGCACCGCAATGTGGCCAACGTGGTTTCCTACACGGATTTGAGTTGTCTTGCGGTAATGCAGTTTGCGGTGGATGTCTTGCGTGTCAGGCATGTGATTGTCACAGGCCATTATGACTGTTCGGGTGTGCATGTCGCCCTGAAGCATCAGCGGGTGGGCCTGGCGGACAACTGGCTGCGCCATGTGCAGGATGTCAGCCAGAAACACGAGCGTTATCTGGGCGAGGCATTATCCGAGCAGACCCGTTATGACCGCCTGTGTGAACTGAACGTGATTGAATCAGTGGCCAATGTCTGCCATACCACGATTATTCAGGATGCCTGGAACCGGGGGCAGAAGCTTACGATCCATGGCTGGGTATATGGGGTCCATGACGGCCTGCTTCGTGATCTGGGCATGACGATCAATTCCATGAGTGAACTGGCCCCCAAAATGCAGGCATCCCTCAAACGATATGAAGAGGAAGCCGGAGAAACGCTCTCCGGCAGAAACTGGCTCGGGCAGTAATCGACAGCGTCAGTCGTCCACTCCCACCATCACGGAATCGGTTTTGATCACAGCATAGGCTTCCTTGCCGACCGCCAGTTCCAGGCGGTGCACGGAAGCCGTGCTGATCTGGGCGCAGACCCAGACGCCAGGTGCGATTTCAATATTGACTTCCGAATTGATCTCGCCTTCCTTGATTTCGCGAATGATGCCTTTTAACTGGTTTCGTGCACTGAGTTTCATACTTGCCTCCTGTGATCAGAAATTATGTTCGGCGGCAGGAAAGGATTTATCTTTTACCGCTGCTACATAGGCGCGAACAGCGCCTTCTATGCTGGCTTGCCCTTCCATGAAATTGCGGACAAAACGGGCTTTTTTTCCGGGGTATACGTCCAGCATATCATGCATGACCAGAACCTGTCCGGAGCAATCCACCCCTGCGCCTATGCCGATGGTGGGGATGGTAATGGCATCTGTCACATCCTTGCCGAGTGCTGCCGGAATTGCTTCCAGAACGACGATGCTTGCCCCGGCCTTTTGCAGCGCCATGGCATCGGCAATCAGTCGTTGCGCATCTTCGACCGTTTTACCCTGTACGCGGTAGCCGCCAAGCTGATGGACGGACTGGGGTGTCAAACCAATGTGGGCGCAAACCGGAATAGCGCGCTCCACGAGAAAACGCACGGTATCAGCCAGCCAGGCGCCGCCTTCGATTTTGACCATATGTGCGCCGGCCCGTATCAGTTCTGCCGCATTTTCAAATGCCGCCTCCGGTGTGGGATAGGTACCGAAAGGCAGGTCACACACCACCATGGCGGTTTGATTTCCCCTTGCCACGCAGGCGGTATGATAAGCCATCTCCTCAATGGAGACGGGCAGCGTTGAATTATGCCCCTGGCAGACCATACCCAATGAATCGCCGACCAGGAGCATTTCCACCCCGCAGCTATCCATCAATGCCGCAAAACTGGCGTCATAACAGGTGAGCATGGTTATTTTTTCCCCGTTACTATGCAGACTCAACAGGGTGGATACGGTAACGGCTTTACGGTCTTGCAAATAAGTGGCCATGGCAATCCTCAATGGTTAAAACAGTTGTCCTGCCAGAAGTGATCCCGGACAGGGCTTCATCATACCGCGTCGGCTCAGGATCGGAAAATAAAATAAACGGCGCCGATCAGGCATAGAGCAGCCCAGACATAGTCCAGCTTGAATGGCTCTTTCATGTAAAACATGGCAAAAGGAACAAATACGGCAAGCGTAATGGTCTCCTGAAGAATTTTCAGCTGTGCCAGGCTGTACTGTGAAAAGCCGATCCGGTTGGCCGGGACCTGCAGCAGGTATTCAAAAAGGGCAATTCCCCAGCTGATCATGGCTGCGATGTACCAGGGAGAGGCTGACAGGTTTCTCAAGTGACCATACCATGCGAATGTCATGAATATGTTCGAGAGAATCAATAAACCGGTTGCCTGAAGAATAACGGGGATCTGCATGATGAACACCTCGCAGTAGGTAAGAATCAGATTGTCAAAAGGGTAATGGGTTGATTGCGGACATGTTCCAGGTACTGGTGCGCGGCGCCTTTTCCGGGAATTGTAATGGTGGGGGCAATCTGCAGCAGCGGGACCAGTACAAAGGCGCGTTCCGTCATTCTGGGATGCGGGAGCGTCAGTGTGGCCGTGTCCATTTCTTTATCATCGTACAGCAGGATATCCAGGTCCAGTGTTCGTGGGGCGTTACGGTACATTCTTTTCCGGCCTGAAGCATTTTCTATAGCATGCAGCTCACTCATCAGTTTTTCAGGAGAGAGTGTCGTAACAAGGCAGACAACTGCATTAACATAATCATCACCGTCAGCGTCAACCGGAGCGGTCTGGTAAAGCCCGGATTGGGCGGCAAGTCTGGTTTGGGGCAGTTGCATCATCCGGCTGATGGCGGCAAGGACATGCTTGGCCGGGTTGCCGAGGTTGGAGCCGATGCCAATATAAGCCGTATGTTTTGTCATATTTCCTATGCGGCTGGTTCGATGCTGCCAGGTGTATTGGATGATGCGGGTTTTTGCCGTCGTCTGGTGCCGCCGCGTTTTCTCTTGCGCTTTGCCGGCTCGGATGCGCTATTGAATTTGATTTTCAGCAGTTCTTCCCGCGTCGGACCATCCGCATTGATAAAGCGGGTCCACCATTCGCCAATTTCAGGATCGATTTCTCCCGCTTCACATCGCAGCAGCAGAAAATCATAGGCCGCCCTGAACCGATCATGCTCGATCAGTTTATAGGCGGTCCGGCCTGTCCGGCGTTCCAGACGAGGCTGAAGCGCCCAGATATCCCGCATGTCAGAAATAATGCGGCGCTGCAGCGCCAGCTTTTCCGTCTGTGTTTCAAAAATGTCATTAGCGGCTGAATGGAGGGCAGGGATAGGGTATTCCCCGCGTGAACGGTACTGTTCCCATTTTTCCGATACCTGTGTCCAAAGCAGTGCGGCAAAAATGAATCCGGGAGAGACCGGTTTTTCTTCACGAATGCGCTGATCGGTTCTTCCCAGCGCAAGTTCGACAAAACGGGCACCTTTGGGTTGTTCCAGCACGACATCCAGAAGCGGAAGCAATCCGTGATGCAGTCCCTGATGCCGTAATTCCTGCAGGCAGGCCATGGCATGGCCGCTCATCAAAAGCTTGAGCATTTCATCAAACAGCCGGGCCGAAGGGACATTGTTGATTAGTGGGGCAAGCAGGGGGATGGGTTTTCTGGTATCCGGATCAATGGTGAAATCGAGTTTGGCGGCAAAGCGGACGATGCGAAGCATCCGGACAGGATCTTCACGAAAGCGTTCGGCTGGATCGCCAATGATTCGCAGTACCCGTTTTTTCAGATCGCCTGTTCCCCCGTGAAAATCATGCAGGGTCTGGTGTGTCGGGTTGTAATACATGGCATTGACCGTGAAATCCCGGCGCAGTGCGTCTTCCTGCTGTGTGCCGAATGTGTTGTCTCTCAGCAGTCGGCCTGCTTCGTCCTTGATGGCTGAGGCAGAAGTTGTACCGCGAAAGGTTGTCACTTCAATCAGATCATGGCCGAACATCACGTGGACAATCTGGAAGCGACGGCCAATGAGGAATGCGCGCCGGAAAAGCCGCCTGACCTGTTCGGGTGTCGCGTTGGTTGCGACGTCGAAATCCTTGGGCTGGATACCAAGCAAAAGGTCGCGCACAGCACCGCCGACAATATAGGCCTCATAACCGGCCTTTTCCAGAATATGGATAACGCGCGCAGCATTGGATGAAAGCAGGCGTGGATCAATACCATGCTCCTTGCGCTGCAGGACAGCGGGATGAGAAAGGGGAGGAGCCTTTTTTTCTCTTCCCAGAATCTTCCGGATTATTTTCTTAATCATCGAAGAGGCGTAATAGCGTCCAGTTATTGGCTTTCGCGTGTGATTCAAGCCGGGTATCAGGATTGGTCGCAACAGGATGGGTTACCTTCAACAGTAATGGCAGATCATTGTACGAGTCACTGTAGAAATAGCTTTTTTCGTAACTGCCAAGACTTTTTCCTTGTAATGCCAGCCAGTTTTCCGTGTGGGTGATTTTACCTTTTCCTGATGTGGGTATGCCAACCAGTTTTCCGGTAAATGAGCCATCCGGTTTTTCTTCTGGCAGGGCGGCAATCAGGTTTTTTACGCCGAAAGCCCGGGCGATGGGCTCGGTAATAAAGCGGTTGGTTGCGGTCACAATGACTATCAGGTCGCCCTGTTCCCGATGTTTTTCGAGAAGCTGAAAAGCGGGGGGCAGCATGACAGGCCGTATGACTTCTGCCATAAACTGCTCATGCCATCCATCCAACTGCTGGCGTGAAAAGCCGGACAGAGTACCCAGTACAAATTCAAGGAAATCTTTCGGATCAAGTGTACCGGCTTTATATTGTTCATAAAATTCGGCATTGCGTTTTTCATATTCAACCGGATCAACAGCACCGATTCGCGTCAGGAAGCTGCCCCATTCATAATCGGAATCAATCGGCAAAAGGGTATGGTCCAGGTCAAACAGGGCGAGATGGTTACGCATTTTTATTCTCGGTTTGTTGCATCATTTCCCGCAAAAGCGGCAGGGTTATGGCGCGTTTGGTCTGCAGGGAGTACCGGTCCAGTGCATCCAGAATCACAACGAGTGAATGCATATCGCGCGGGTAATGTGTAATCAGGTAGGGTAGCACATCCTGGGAGAGAGAAAATCCCCTCTCCTGTGCGACTTTTTTCAGGGCATCCATTTTTTCTTCATCTGTCAGGCCATGGATACGATAAGCCAGCCCCCAGCTCATCCTGCTCTTCAAGTCATCACGTACCGGCAGGTGGGAAGGTGAGGTTGCTCCTGTTGTGACCAGGAAAGCCTGATTTGCCCTGACGTCATTGAAAAGATTAAAGGCCGCTATCTGTTTTTCTGCAGAAAGGCTGTCGCAGTCATCCAGCAGATACAGCGTGATGTGAGGGTCATACAGGAAGCTCTCATTATCTGACTGGGCACTGATATAGCGCGCAGGCAGATACTGCGCGAGTGCTTTTAGCAGGTGGGTTTTCCCAACGGCGCTCTCGCCCCACAGGTAAATAAAATGTTCGGGGGATTGGCGCAGGGCCAGATGCCTGAGCAGCTCAAGCAGCTCTTCATTTTTTCCCGTCACGAATTTTTCAAGGGACGGTGTTTTTTGCGTGCTGATATCCAGCAGCAGCTGTTGCATGATTCGTTAGGCGTTATAAAAATTACTGTTAATGTAATGACGACGCAGGTGCTTGAAGGCGACCGAGAGGATGGCTGACGATGGCAGTGCGATCAGGACACCGACAAAACCGAACAGCTGGCCAAAAGCAAGCAGGGCGAAAATCACAATCAAAGGGTGCAGTTGAATCCGCCGACCCACGAGTGTCGGGGTCATCAGGAAGGCATCAAACGAGTGGCCGAATCCGTAAATGACCGCAAGCGTTATCCAGGCTTCAACACCGGTAAACTGCAGCATGGTGGCGATGATCGCCAAAGACAGCCCGATGGTGATACCGATGTAAGGGACAAAGGCCAGCATGCCGCTGATAATCCCGACCGGGATGGCCACGTTATATCCGACAAGCCCGAGTGCCGTTGAATAATAAATGGCAAGGATCAGCATGACAGAAAGCTGTCCCCGCAGATACTGGGCGAGCATGATGTTGACTTCGTTGGCCAGGCTGATGGTTTTGTGAACCCAGCGGCGTGGAATGGAGTCCCTCAGCTTTCTGACAACGAGGTGCCAGTCTTTCAGCAGATAAAACAGGACAACCGGGATCAGAATCAGATTCCAGGCCCAGGTCAAAACGGTTGTGCCCCCCAATTTGGCTGAAGCGAGCAGTGATTTCCAGACACCGCCTTCTCCAGGCGGCATCAGCTGTTCTGTCAACAGGCGTTTGAAGCTGACGGTATCGACCGGCAGGTCGATACCCAGATCCCGGAAGAACGGACGGATGGATTCGCTCAGCTTGACGGCCAGGCCGGGTATTTGTTCATAAAGCAGTGGCCATTCATTAAGCAGCATCGGAACGATAATCAGGCCAAGGGTGGTGACTACCGCTGCCAGAATCGCCATGACGATAATGACAGACAGGGTTCGGGATAGTCTGAAACGGCCCATTCTGATGGAGCGCAGCCAGTCAACTCCGGGGTTTAATGCATAGGCTAAAATGGCACCGGCAATAAAAGGGGTAAGAATCGGCCCCAAAAGGAGCAGCAGGATGACCAGCATGGCGCCGACACTTAGCCACAAAGCCGTTTGTTTTTGTTGCTGTGTAAAAATGACCATGCAGCCCTACCCGGGGTAACAGTTTGTTAAAATGCGATTCGCAACCAATTTTTATAATTCCGTTATTTTACGCTGTATAACCGTTTTTCATCATGAATTCACCATCCAATTCTTCACTTTCCTACCGCGACGCCGGTGTTGATATCGATGCCGGCGAAGCGCTCGTTGATGCCATCAAGCCTTTTGCCAAACGCACCATGCGAGAGGGCGTTCTTGCTGGCATAGGCGGTTTCGGGGCGCTTTTTGAAATCAGTAAAAAATATCGCGAGCCGGTTCTGGTTGCCGGTACGGATGGCGTGGGCACCAAGCTCAGGCTGGCGTTTAATCTCAACCGACATGATACGGTTGGCACCGATCTTGTGGCAATGAGTGTCAATGATATTCTTGTTCAGGGCGCAGAACCGCTCTTTTTCCTGGATTATTTTGCATGCGGCAAGCTGGACGTAAAAACGGCAACGGATGTGATCAAGGGCGTTGCTGCCGGCTGTGAGCAGGCCGGCTGTGCATTGATCGGCGGTGAAACCGCTGAAATGCCGGGGATGTATCCGGATGGGGAATATGACCTTGCCGGATTTGCTGTTGGGGCTGTCGAAAAATCAAAAATCATTAATGGCAGCACGATTATGCCGGGCGATGTTGTCCTGGGGCTGGCCTCATCAGGCGCTCATTCAAACGGTTATTCGCTGATCCGTAAAATCATTGACGTGGCAAACCCTGATCTGGCCGCGGATTTTCACGGGAAGCCTCTTGCGGATGTCCTGATGATGCCGACCCGTATTTATGTCAAGCCGCTTCTGGCACTGATGAACAGCATGGAAGTCAAAGGGATGGCGCATATTACCGGAGGCGGTTTACTGGATAATGTGCCACGTATTTTGCAGAAAAACCTGACGGCGGTCCTTCACAAGGATGCGTGGGCAATTCCACCACTTTTTACCTGGCTTCAGCAGCATGGCAATGTTACGGACAGTGAAATGTATCGCGTGTTTAATTGTGGTATTGGCATGGCAGTGATTGTTTCCAGGGATAATGCCGATGCCGCCCTGGCGCAATTGCAGGCGGCGGGAGAAACAGTCTATCGCCTAGGCGAGATACGGGAAAGACAGGGTGATGAAGCCCAGACGCTGGTTCTGTAGCGGTTATCGCGCCAATTCCAGCAGTAAAGCCTGGTGATCCGACGCCAGGCTTTTTTCTTCGACACTTACCTTTCGAACATGGCCCGCAAGATTTTCGCTGACAAAAATGTAATCTGAAACGAAAGGGCCATCCGGCCATCGTTTCCGGTCAAAAACGCCCATTGTCGGAGCGTGTTTCGTATTCGGGTTTGCGATATCCCAGGTATCCGTAAAAGCAGGTACAGCCGCATCAAAAGGGGAAAGAAGACGTATTCTTTCCGCAGCGGCTTCAGAAAAGTTGAAGTCACCGGCAAGGATCGTGCCGGCTATTTCCGGATAGGGGGAAAAAGGGCTGGCGGAGTGTATTTTATTTTTCAGGCCAGCATGTCCCCATGTCTCCTGATGAATTTCCCGTAGATAGTCAACCTGCGCCATCCGCTGGAAGGCAGAATAAAATTCCAGATGGGTTGTTATCGTGCTGAGTATGCCAAATGGTGTATCAAGCAGGACTTCCAGCGCCATGCGGGGCATGCTCTTTACGTCCGGTTCGGCAGGCCAGGGCAAGCGATGGCGGTAGACCTGCAAAACCGGAAAACGGGAAAAGATCATATTGCCAAACCGGCACCATCTGCCGTCAGCCATCTGCTCAACTGCATGACCGCTGATTGGTGTATATTCGGGGAGCTTTTCTGCCAGCAGGTCAAACTGGTTGCTTCCATCAGCCTGTTTGAGTTCCGGATCGGTATAGCCTGAGGCGATTTCCTGCAGGCACAGGATATCAAAGTCTGAAAATTGTTTTACGTGGGTAAGGACCCGATCCAGGTCGACAATATTATCCAGGCCTCGTCCCCAGCGGATATTCCAGGTTATCAGTTTGAGTGTATCGGGTGTCATGGGGTGGCGGAAAAGGGCAGACTTGGGGTTAAAAATTCGATACATTAAAAATCACTTCACAATCACAATAGCCACCCGCCTGGCGCAATCCCGCCAGAACGGTTTTATGAGCATCTGGCGCGACATGTTCTTTGAGCCACTTTTCGGTCAGACGAAGTGAATGGTCACAATCATCCGTTTCCAGTGTGTTTCCCAGGTAATCCTTCAGCGCAATGATCTGTTCGGGCCGAAGTGACAGACTTTCCAGCAAGGCAAGTAATTCGCGCAGTGTTGCGAGATTGATCCGGTCTTTTCTGTCTTTTGACAGGGCACAGCTTTTTTCCATGAATGACAGCGCTTTTTCATAGTGGAGAAGGTAGCACTGAATATAGCTCATATATTTTAGTACGACGGGATCATCAGAATGTGTGTTGAGATAGGTCTGAAGCCGGTTTTCCATCATAACAGCAAGGGAAGAGCGTTTTTTTCCGGTGCAGCAAGGTCAAACACACCTCGTCGGCATGCTTTTTGCGCCCGTTGCATTTCAGCCCGGATTTCTGAAAGAGATAACCTGAGTCAGGCAAGCAGTTTTATGTCCTGCCATTTTTCTTCAGGTGATTTCCTGAAAAATTCCCGGCCATCCGGCAGACGACACCAGCTCAACTGGTGCTCATAAAGAAAAACACTGCGGTTATGTTCCCTGCCAAAATGGGTTCCCACCATATGGCATCGAAACTGGCCATCTGACTTGACTTCAAGTACATCAAATACTTCCGCAACGCTCCTGTTTCTGGATTTGTCCGAAATATAACCAGCTATCCGGCAGCCAGCCTGGATATGAATAGTGAATTCCTTGCTCATATTGCCCCTCCCATGAGTAAGTTAACAGCATGGCTGCGTTGCCGGAACAAACGGGTATGACAGCTGGATACTGCCACTATTGTAATAAATGACGGGGGGTGAGAAAAGGTTCAGGAAGCAATTTCGGGGGGAGAGGATGTGCCGGGGTCCCGGTGTGGTCAGGGAAAGCCTGAAGTCACACGAGGGACACCAGTCACACTACTAAGGAAACCAGTATCCGCAATCGCTGGCGAGGAGAGTAGGAGAGAATGCCAGCGTTTTACTGGAAAACCATTATGCTCAGAAACTATGGCTGTAATGACTGAGTGTCCGGCGTTCCGGTTACTGCAAAAAAACCAGTATCAACAACATGAAAAAACAAGACGTTTTGTATGGCTGGAGAGAAACGACTCATTAACATATTGCATAGTTGGAAGATTAATCGTTTTTTTTTAATGCGTAAAATTCTTTTTATTTATTGTTTAATTAAATTTTCTAATTAAATAAAGAGTAATGGATGTGAGTGGTTCCTTAAATAGGCAGGGTTATTGCTTGATTAATTTTTTTAATCAACTATTAGCGCACATTATAGATTTTGTTTGAATGTTTTTATGCGATTCTCAACGTGAGTTACAGTAGTAAAACGGAACAGCCTGCTTTCACAATAATAACTTTTAATCAATACGCTGCCATATTGGATTTAAAAACCGGATTCGGCTGGTTTTATATGTTGTTTTTAACATATATCGGCGCGCGTATTATCGGGCTCAACATGGCATTTCTCTCTCATCCCCTCATGAAAAATAACAGTTTCCCGTGTGAAGCTGCCGCCTTTCCCCTCGCCAAATCGCTTTGCAGCCCTTGTTTTTAAAGGGACAGGCCCAAATGTTCCCCAGCCGATAAGCCAGGGTTGTCGTTGCTGTTTTTTTGATTAAAAATTTTAATGATGCAATAAATAAAAAGAATTTTACTCTTGAAAAGGGGAGGGCTAAGCTGTGGATAGGCAGTATGTTTGCATGTGTGATTGATATAAACAATGGGATATTCAGGCATATTGTTTCAGGTTTTTCGCTTGTGACAAAAGCAACTTTTATCAGCATGAATGGTGATGTCTGTTGCGCTTAAAACACCTGGCTTTTTGTGATTTTATGTTTTTTGATTTTTTCATTGAATTGTAAAAGGCTGAATGTTTTTTGTAATAAGCGGCTGAACATTGATCTTTTGTTTTATGAAAAGCGTTATCTGAGTTGATATAAATGTTTTATTCAGATTTACCCCTTTCACTTTTTTTCAACTTACTTAAGAGAGTAATGCGATGAGTACTTCAGTGCCAACTCAGCCAGCAAAACCGGCAATTCCAGAAGGAAACCGCTGGTTTTACCTCATACTGGCTGTTTTATTAATGTGTATGATCTCTGGCGTCCAGTATGCGTGGACGTTATTTGCGCGACCGCTGACCGAAAACCTCGCGGTATCGCTGGCGGCTGTTCAGACCGCTTTCACCCTTTCACAGGTTATTCAGGCAGCTTCACAACCTGGCGGCGGGTTTTTTGTCGATAAATTCGGCCCGAAATGGACGTTGATGGTAGGTGGCCTGATGGTTCTTATCGGCTGGTCCAGCATGGGCCAGGCTGAGAGTATTCCGGTACTTTATGGCCTGTACATTCTTGCTGGTGCAGGTGTGGGTATTATTTACGGTATTGCCATCAATACAGCCAACCGCTGGTTCCCGGATAAACGGGGCCTGGCTTCAGGTTTCACCGCTGCTGGTTACGGCCTCGGTGTATTGCCATTCCTGCCGCTGATCAGCTCAATGCTGAAAACAGATGGTGTCGGCCCGGCTTTCATGTATACCGGTATTGTGATGGGCATCGTCATTATCCTGATTGCCTTCATTATCAAATTCCCGGGGCAGCAAAAAGGTGGTGTCAAGAAAGCGATTGTCGCAACGGAAAGAGACTTCAATTCAGGTGAAATGCTCCGTACTCCGCAATTCTGGGTACTGTGGACAGCCTTCTTCTCCGTTAACTTCGGTTTCCTTTTCCTGGTTGCCAACAGCGCGCCTTTTGGCCGAACCCTCGGCATTGCTGCAGGTACGATGGCTATTGCGATTACGATCCAGAACCTCTTTAATGGCGGCTGCCGTCCTTTCTGGGGCTTCCTTTCCGATAAAATCGGCCGCTATAAAGCAATGTCTATCATGTTCGGTGTCAATGCGATTGCGATGTTCTCCTTCGCGCATGTGTCGTCGATGGGCACGGCCTTCTTTATCGTGATGCTGGGTATTGCCTTCTTTACCTCAGGCGGCAGCTATGCGCTCTTCCCATCCACAAACAGTGATGTATTCGGTACCGCTTACTCGGCAAGGAACTACGGTTTCTTCTGGGCAGCAAAAGCAACCGCGTCCATCTTTGGTGGTGGCCTGGGCGCTGCAGTTGCAACGCAGTTTGGCTGGTCAACTGCCTTCGCGATTTCCGGTGCGACGGCAACACTTTCTTTCATCCTCGCGACTTTCGTGATGCCAAGAATGGGCCCACCGAAAAAACGTGGCATGAAAACGCTTGAAACCAAGCCCGCTGTGGCTCCGGCAAACTGATATATCCCTTACATATCAGGAAAGCAGCGCTGACTCTCCCTTAAAAACGAGAGTCAGCGTTTTCAAAAAGGCCATCTTGGCAACAGGCCTGCAAAATATAAGATGTCGTGCTGCTGATATCGTGGTTGTCCATAAAATCTTCCGAATTTTTGAGACAACGTGATGTCGTGCTGTTGCTGATGATGAAATGCAAATAATCAAATCGATCGTTTGACGATTCTGAACTGGAGGCGAACACCATGTTTACCAAAATTATGATTCCCACGGATGGTTCTGTTCTTGGCGATATTGCCGCAGCGGAAGGCATCAGGACCGCAGCAAAGTTGGGTGCTGAAGTTTTCTTTATCCACGTCGCACGTGAGTATGAAAAGTCCGGCCTGGGCAAGTCCATTTCAAAAGCAGATTATGAGGCCGCTGTGAAGGTCGCCGGTGAAAAAATCCTCCACCCGCTCGAGTTGTTTGCCTCGGAAATGGGGGTAAAGCACAAGAGCATTCTGGGGATTGCCAACCATATTGCCCTGGCTATTGTTCGAGAAGCCAGGGAATATGGATGCGACATGATTTTTATCGGGTCAAATGGCTGTGCGGGCTGGGATCATGTCTTGATGGGCAGTGTATCCAACAAGGTTCTTGCCAGTGCGGAGATCCCTGTTCTGGTCTATCGCTTAAGGGAGGATGAGCTTCCCGATGACTCACCGAATTATCACGAGTCAGCCGTATTTGTATTCCCGCCTGCCTGAGTTTTCAAAGCGAATTCCGGCTGATGGGCACTTTACAGCAGAAGGGGCCGTGCAGCATTAGCGCCCTCATTTCCGGTAAGAGTGAGGGCGTTCTCATATCAGTTTTTTTATTGTGGTTCCTGCACGGTGATGCCGTACCAGTTGGTCTTTTAAAGTGAGGTTTACAGTGGATACAGAACTGATCAGAACGACAGCAGTTTTTCTGGGTGGCGTATGTGGATTCGTTTTCCTCGGATTATGGATCCGGAAAAACGGCTTGTTTTATCGAAAATTGCGTGTAAGGATCGACAAGGCTTCTGTCAGAGCAGTTGATGCCATAACGTTTGATTTTCAGATTGACCTGGACATTGAAACCAAAGGGGAAGATATCTGCTTCAAGGAAGTGGTCATTGCGCATCGTGTCTGGCCGATATATTCAGACAGGGACATCACTACCTGTCCCATCAGCCGATTCATCCATCATCCGGGCTATTGCATTCTGGATGAGAAAGCAGAGACATTTCCAGAAAAGACAAACACGTTGTCAGCACATGCGTTTGATACCGCTGGCATGAAACTCTCGGCCGGAAAATACCGATGTGTTTCCATGATTGAGCGAATTATGCTTGTGCGTCCGGATGATGGCAATGACTGTGTATGGCCCACAGATGGATGGACGCTTACGGTTCGGACCGCTGTCAGAAAGATTGAGATTCCTTTTTGCTTTATGGTGCATGGATCAAACCGTATCCCGGTGTTTTGCAGGGACTATGTTGCGCCCCCAGTGCCGTTTGTCTGCGGATAGTTCATGGCGTGAAGTACGCGGTATGTGTTCTGGCCGGGTGGATATACTGATTGAAAATAAAAATTTCGGGCTTGATATAAACTGTTTTTTAAAAATTTTTATGAGGTTGGCATTAGAAACTTTAATGAATCAATAAATAAAAAGAATTTTATTATTTTTATTTAAAGGCATATTATTTCAAATAGAAGTGTTATTGGTGGAATGTGGTATTGATTATCCTGAAAAGACTGTCGTACCATTTAATTATTTGGAGAAATATATGAAAACCTTTGATTCATTTCTTGAACATGCACATCTTGTTATCTCTGTGCTTACGCTGGCCGTTTTCTGTGCCGGGCTGGCGATGCCCCATCAGCAGATTGCACGGCATGATTCCTATGCCTGGCTTGATTATGCGCCTGGAGGCGAACAGTATATGATGATGGGTAACAATGCCATTGCAAAAACCGCCAATGACGTCAGCATGGTTACTGCCAGTGCGGAAATAGCGGCCCCGGGTGTTTGATGAAAATCAGAAAGTCAATTGAGTTTTAATTAAAAATTTTAATTGAATCATAAACAAAAATAGTTAATAAATGATTTGTTTTTATTAATCTGTTTTTAATCAAATGATTTTATTGGTTAATAAATGGAAATATATCAATTTAAAAATAATGGTGAATGTTTTACATGTGAAACATGCTGACGAGACAACTGCATGGTTATTAACGTGTCTCTTTCTGCATAAAGCTGGTACGGTTTCCTGATAGTGCGACTGGCATTCCTCGTGTGATTTCAGGATTTTCCTGCCCACACAGGAATTCTGGCGCATCTTTTCTCCTTGCCTTGTTTTGCTGATGTTTTTCCAAACCGGCCGATCCCATGTTGACCGGTTTTGACGGTTCCTGATGTTGCAGGTTGTTCTTTTTCCGTTACATCCGTTTTTGGGATGGTGCTTTACATTCACCGTCTCTGTGAAGATAAGGATTCTGTCGTATTATGGGGGCAGTTTATTCTTGTGAAATACCAAAAAGTTTCAAATTTATGTTTATTCGTCAGCTTGAATATCTTGTTACCCTTGCCAAGGAAAAGCATTTTGCCCATGCGGCAGAAATATGCTGTGTTACTCAGCCCGCCTTGTCGACGGCAATCCGGAACCTCGAAGAGGAGCTTGGCATCCCCATTGTCAAGCGGGGCCGGCGCTACGAAGGCTTAACCCCTGAAGGTGAGCATATTCTCAAGTATGCCCATCAGACCCTGGCCGCATGGAAAGGCATGCAGCAGGCTGCTGCCATAAGCAAGATTTCCGGAGAAATCCGGATTGGTGTCATCCCGACGGCATTGCATGTTGTTGCCTTGCTGACAGGCGCTTTTATTTCTTCCAATATCGATATCCATGAGCATGTACAAACGATGAGCATGGAAAAAATTATTTCAGCACTCGCACGGTACGAAATTGATTTGGGAATCGGCTACATCAGCGGACCGCCTGAGCCGGGGACGCGGTATCTTTCGCTTTTCAAGGAAACGTTTGTACTCGTGGCCCAGAAAACGTCCGAAATAGCCCAGCGTGATTCGCTAAGCTGGAGTGAGGCAGCCGAACTCCCGCTGTGCCTGCTTGCAGATGAACTGCAAAACCGGATGCAGATTAATGCGGCTTTTAAGCGGGCCAATGTCAAGCCGCGTATCGTGCTTGAAACCAATTCTCCGATGACGCTTTATACGCACGTCCGTTCTGCCGGGCTGTACAGTATCCTGCCGCAAAGCCAGGGAATTTTCAGTATGCCTCCCGGTCTTGATGATGTTGTTCGGATCAGCCTGACCCCAACTGTTGATAATGCCGTTGGTCTGATATCCCTGGATAAGGAGCCGCGTTCACCCATGGTTGAAGCCGCCTGGAAACAGGCGAAATCTTTTGGTGACTCCTTTGTGCTTTAAATCGTCATCCCTTATGGATGAGGTTTTTTTCCATGACAGAGTGGATTCACATGATTTGGAAAGAAAAACCCTCAGGACAACACACGGAATACCCTGTCCTGAGGGTTTTTTGTTTTTCAGTGATTTGGCGCGCTCGGCTGGGATCGAACCAGCAACCCCTGCCTTCGGAGGGCAGTACTCTATCCATTGAGCTACGAGCGCTTCGGGTATAAACGGGACGTTGAGTCCGTTATGATGCGCTATTCTACCTTAATTGAAGTCCTCGCGGCGATCTGATCAAAAGATCGATGATGGAGGGTTACATCATCTTGTTCCGGGTTTTGGGCGGATTTTTTGCGAAGTATTTTCTGACGCCATTCATGATGGCATCAGCAATTTTTTCCTGGTGTCCGCCATCGTTAAGCTTCGCTTCTTCTTCCGGATTGGAAATAAAAGCGGTTTCCACCAGGATGCTGGGTATATCCGGCGCCTTGAGTACGGCAAACCCGGCCTGTTCAACGTGGGACTTGTGCAGGCGATTGATACCGCCGATTTCATTCAGTACCGCGCTGCCAAGTTTTAAGCTGTCCTTGATCTGGGCTGTCGTGGACAGATCCAGTAGGACGCTGGCGAGTTGGCGATTGTGATTTTTGATATTGACGCCGCCGATCAGGTCAGCATCGTTTTCCTTTTTCGCCAGCCATTTGGCTGTTGTGGAGGAGGCCCCTTTTTCAGAGAGAACAAAAACAGAAGAGCCGTTGGCACGTGGCTCGATAAACGCATCAGCATGAATGGAAATAAAAAGGTCTGCCTGTGCCTGGCGCGCCTTTTCCACGCGGACGTGTAATGGCACAAAATAATCGCCATTTCGGGTCATGACAACCCGCATGTTTGGCTCCTGTTCTATGCGTGTCTTGAGACGGCGGGCAATGGAAAGCACCACATCTTTTTCGCGGCTGCCACGATGGCCGATAGCGCCCGGGTCTTCCCCCCCGTGTCCGGGGTCTAAAACCACAGTAACCATCCGGTTAAGCTGTATTTTATCCGTATTTTTTTCCGGTTTTGATGCGACGGCTTTTGGCGCGGATTCCGTTTTTTCTTCTACGACAGGAGCGGGTTGTTTTCGGGTCTTGTTATTGGCTTCGCTACTCCGGATCAAGGCGGCAATCGGATCGACAGGCGCTGTCGGGTATAAATCCAGAACCAGACGGTGCTGATATTTATCGACAGGCTTGAGGGTGAACACCTGCGGTTTGACTGCTTCTCTCAAATCAAAAACAATTCGGACGACGTTTGGTTTGGTCTGACCAACCCGTGCCTGTTTGACATAAGGATCATCCGTCTGGATTTTGGCCACGAGCTCTTTAAGTGCCGGGTTGAGATCAATCCCCTCAATTTCGACCACCAGCCGGTCAGGATTATTCAACGTGAAGTGTGAGGTCTTGATCTCGCCATCGTGTTCAAGCGTAATACGGGTGTAATCCTGCGCCGGCCAGACACGCACCGCCAGGACCTTTGCCCCCCAGGCGGGCAGTACCACGGCAAATGAGAGAACAAGGGAGAAAAAAACGCCCGTTATCTTCTTTAGCAGGTTGTGATGGTCACGAATCATTTACGCGTTTATTCCATTACTCATGCATTTCAACACAGATTTTGCCAATCGCTTCGGCACCGATATCGGTTTTACCGTACAGCTTCAGTTTTCTGCCCATGCCGATAATCAGGAAAATACCTTCAATATCCGCTGGTGGCAGAACGCCGGCGGCTTTTTCCGGCCATTCGACAATACAGATCGTATCGCTGTCAAAGTGTTCGGCAAAGCCCGCTTCTATGAATTCTTCCGGGTTTTCCAGCCTGAAAAGATCAAAATGCATCAATTCCACCGGATTGCCGTCAAGAGGGATCGTATAGTGTTCTGCCAGGGCATACGTCGGGCTTTTGACACTGTCCTCATGGCCTGCCGTTTTCAGTATCGCACGGACCAGGGTGGTTTTTCCGGACCCCAGATCGCCGTACAGGTAAATCTTCATTCCCGGTTTGAGCGCACGGGAAAGCGAAGCGCCCAGTGCCAGGGTTTCTGCTTCACTATTTAGGTAAACTGTTTTCTGCCGCATTGCATCACTCGCTTCGGTTGTGGGGTTAAAGCTCTTCCTTCTTTTACGGCTTGCTTCCCGGCAACATTAGCATTTTAGGTGAATTTTGCCATAACTTTTATCATTTTTGTTTTAAATTGTAATCCAAGCAATTGATTTTTTGTGGTTTTATTAAAAAAAATGTTGTTTTTTGTGAAGAAAGGTTTTTTTTGCAGAATGCAATGCCTGTTCTCCAAGCTGTTATGATTCAGAAAAGGGGATGACATGTTATTTGATTGCGAGTGCGCCTGGTTCCGGGCAAGCGTACTCCTGGGAATTTGAGGATGAAAAAAGAGAGTGACCACATAGTGAACCCCGACAGTTTTTCTGCCATTGTTTCAGCGCCATTTGGCGCAGTGGGTTTTGTTTCAGATGGTGAGAAAGTCAGCCGACTATCATTTTTGCCGGGATATATTGGTGAAAAAACCGCTATGGACAAGTTTGCCGGAGAGGTCAGTCGCCAGCTGGCGGCTTATCTGGCTGATTCAGCTTTTACCCTGGATTTTCCGGTGGCGAGAACAGGAACAGATTTTCAGTGGCGGGTGTGGCAGGAGATGAGAAATATCCCGGTGGGGCAGACCCGTACCTACGGCGAGGTGGCCAAGCGCATACAGTCCGCTGCCAGGGCGGTTGGCGGTGCCTGTGCGATTAATCCGCTGATTTTATACTACCCTTGTCATCGTATTGTGGCGGCCAACGGGATCGGCGGTTTTTCAGGAGAGACGGCTTCAGATAGCGCTTTTCTTAATATCAAGCGCTGGCTGCTCAGGCATGAAGGTGTTTTGACGAATTGAATATGCCGGAAAAAAAAGGGATCAGCTCTCTGAATCAGTCTCAGATTGATGAGTTCTGTGACACGCTGTGGCTTGAGGATGGGCTGGCCAAAAACACGATGGAGGCTTACCGGCGGGATTTGCAGCAGTTTGCGCGTTGGCTTGAGGGGACGCATCCCGGTATGGATATGCTCCATGCCACCCCGGAAAATATGAGCGCCTATTTTGCGGCGCGGCATACCGAGACGAAAGCGACTTCGGCCAACCGGCGTCTGACGGTCTTGAAACGTTTTTATCAGCTCTTGTTAAGGCAGAACCGGATAACAAGTGACCCCTGCCTGAAGCTCAAATCCGCCAAACAGCCCGAACGTTTTCCCAAAACGCTTTCGGAATCCCAGGTCGAGGCGCTTTTGGCTGCGCCGGATGTGAATACGCCGCTCGGCCTGCGTGACCGCACCATGATTGAGCTGATGTATGCCAGCGGGTTGCGCGTCTCCGAACTGGTTTTGCTTAAATCGGTTGAATTGGGCATGAATGAGGGGGTTTTGCGGATTATCGGCAAAGGGGGGAAAACGAGGCTGATTCCATTTGGCCAGGAAGCGCGCGTCTGGATCAATCGCTACCTGAAAGAAGCGCGTCCACAGATACTGAACGGACAGATGTCCGATGCGCTTTTTGTGACAGCCCGTGGCGGCGCCATGACACGGCAGATGTTCTGGATCCTGATCAGGAAATATGCCATGCAGGCAGATATTCATACCCCTTTGTCACCGCATACCCTGCGGCATGCTTTTGCCACGCATCTCCTGAATCATGGTGCGGATTTACGGGTGGTACAGCTTCTTTTGGGGCATGCGGATATTTCAACTACACAGATTTATACGCATGTCGCCCGCGAACGCTTAAAGCAATTGCATGCGGACCATCATCCCCGCGGCACAAAATGACAGGGTGATGTAAGTACTCGCTATCACATGTCATGCTTCAATATGGGGCAGGAGATTATCTCAGTTCGAGAGTGACCATCAGGAGCCCGTGGTCGGAAATTTCGGGACGGTCTTTGCCAAAATGGCTGCTGAAATATCTGGCGTTCTTGACTCTACCCAGCCTGAAGCGGGATTGGGCGGTAAATTCTTCTGTCACCAGAATGTGATCAATCCGGGGCATATCGCTTCCCCGGATAAACGGGCTGTTTTTTTCCTCAAATGAAAGGCCGCGCTGGATTTCAAAACAGTTATGAAGCTGATTGGGCAGGGATACCGCCATGTTTTGCGGCTCACCCATGATAATTTGCGTGGAGGTGGCTAACGCAAAATCATTGAAGTCGCCCATGACAATCACCGGGGCGTTGCTTAAGGTGCGCAGATGGATGAGCAGATGCCGAATGCCAAGTGCATCGGTTCCTCGCCGGATCAGGGAACGCAATGAGCCGAGTTCAGGCATCAGGCACGCATCGGGATTGGCATTTTCGGGGTAATCCGGTATTTTGGATTTCAGGTGCGCAAGCAGAATATGGGCATCGATATTTGCCGGGAGACGGAGGGTGACATGCAGAACCGGACGTGAAAAATGCTTTATCTCTGTCATGTCACCAGGCAGAGCCACTTTCAACTGATCCGGCAGGATATGGTGAAAGACGGGAGAGCCGACAATCGGGAAACGGGAAACCAGGGCAACATTCGGGCTTTGCGGCAGGCTTTCTGATCCGGTTTCTACCGTGATGTAATGCGCATTTTTATAATGCTGGGTTTTTGCCAGAATAGTTGCGACAGCTTCTGGCGAAAAGATTTCCTGCAGCCCGATGACATCAGCATTGCTCTGGTCCAGTTGGCCGGCAATCCATGTTGTTTTCATGTCATATTCCGCCGGGGAATAGGGCGGCATGTTTTCATAGTAGAGCAGCCCCGGCAGGGCAAGATTGCGAACATTAAAGCTCGCCAGTCGGATTTCATGCTGCATAATATTCGTTTCGCAAATAAAATGATGTTCCGGGAATGTTTTGCATGGCCTCATCATACAGGCGAACTCGGGACACGATGACAAATTTCTGACTGGAATAATGAATACAGCCATCTATCTTATTGCCGCTTATCTGATTGGATCCATCTCATTTGCCCTGGTTTCCAGCAAGCTCTTCGGGCTGGCTGATCCCCGCACATATGGCTCCGGCAATCCGGGCGCGACCAATGTGCTTCGCAGCGGCAATAAAAAAGCAGCCCTTTTTACCCTGATTGGCGATGCCGCAAAGGGCTGGATTGTCGTGTGGCTGGGCATGCAGTATGGCGCACAGTGGGGGCTGGGCAGCATGGCGATAGCCGGTGGCAGTATTGCGGTGTTTGTCGGACACCTCTGGCCGGTTTTTTCCCGTTTCCAGGGAGGGAAAGGTGTTGCCACCGCATTGGGGGTACTTCTGGGAATCAGCCCGCTACTTGGGTTGATGGTGCTTCTGACATGGCTGCTGGTTGCCTTTATCTGGCGCTATTCATCCCTGTCAGCTATCGTCGCTGCCATTCTGGCACCACTGTACTATGGCCTGATGACCGGATTTGATGTCCAGTTTATTGCGATTGTTGTCATGAGCTTTCTGCTGCTTAGCAGGCATGTACAGAATATTGGTAACCTGGCCAGGGGAAAAGAAAGCAAGATCGGCAGCAAAAAGACCTGATACCGTTTTATGCCTCTATGGGCGTGAGCAGATTATGCATAATGGCATATTGCACGATTGCAGAGAGTGTGCTCATCTGCATTTTATGAAGAATGCGCGTTTTATGGGTGCTGATGGTCTTGACGCTCAGATGGAGCTGGCCTGCAATCTCGGTAATGGTCCTGCCTGCCGCCAGCATGGTGAAAACCTCGAATTCCCGGTTTGACAGCAGCGTGTGGGGCTGTTCGTTTTCCGGCGCAATCATATTGAGCGCCAGCTGTTCCGCAACTTCCATGCTGATATAGGGCCGCCACGAGGCAACGCGGCGGATGGCATTCACAAGCTGTGTACCGGCACTTTCTTTTGTGAGGTATCCCAAAGCGCCGGCACGGATCGCGCGAACGGCATACTGCTCTTCCTCATACATGGTGAGAACCAGAATGGGCAGCTTTGGCGCCTCCGTTCTGATCTGGCGGATGAGCTCGATTCCATTGCGGCCCGGCATGGAAAGATCAAGCAGCAGTACCTCAAATCCGCCTTCTTTTACTTTGGCAAGTGTACTGGAGCCATCAACGGCTTCTCCTGCCACCCGGATATCATCCACCCCTTCAAAAATGCGTTTCAGGCCTTCACGCATGATAGTGTGGTCATCTGCAATAACAATACGGATCATTGTCTGGCCATGAAAAATGAATGGATACGAGCGGGACACATGTTGTCTATTTTATATCAAATGCAGGGAATCCGGATAAAGGAAAATAGGATTCGCCTGTGCGGCAGGGCGTACGCTACGGTACAATGATGCCGATAATTTTTTTATAGGCAGGACATGAGCAACGACAATAAAAACAGCCCTTCGGAACCCTCGAATTCGAATTTTCTGCGGGCGATTATTGAGCAGGACAATAAAAAGGGAACCTACAGGCGGCAGGGCATGCCTGATGTGATTACCCGCTTTCCGCCAGAGCCCAATGGATATCTTCATATCGGACATGCCAAGTCCATCTGCCTGAATTTCGGACTGGCCCGGGATTATAGTGGCCGCTGTCACCTGCGTTTTGATGATACCAACCCGACACGGGAAAACCAGGAATTTGTCGATACCATTATTGACAGTGTGAAATGGCTGGGGTTTTCGTGGGAACACAATGACACGGATTACCTGAATTATGCGAGTGATTATTTTGATACGCTCTACCTGATGGCAGAGTATCTCATTGAGGCAGGGCATGCCTATGTGGATAGTCAGACAGCGGAGGAAATTGCCGCAACACGAGGCAGTTTCTCCGAGCCCGGCAAAAAATCGCCTTACCGGGATCGTCCGGCAGCAGAGTCGCTGGATCTTTTCCGTCGCATGAAAAACGGGGAGTTCCCGGATGGTGCGCTGGTGTTAAGAGCCAAAATCGATATGGCGTCTCCCAACATGAATATGCGGGACCCGGTGATTTACCGGATACGGCATGCGCACCATCATCGCACGGGAGAGCGCTGGTGCATTTATCCCATGTACGATTACACGCATCCGATTTCCGATGCACTGGAAAATATCACCCATTCGATCTGTACACTGGAATTCCAGGATCACCGCCCGTTTTATGACTGGGTTTTAGCGCGTCTGACAGAAACGGTCACCTTGCCGGATGGACGGATAATCGGCGGTTTTCTTGCCAGGCCATTGCCGCACCAGTATGAATTTGCCCGCCTGAACATGACTTACTCCATCATGAGCAAACGTCGGCTGATCCAGCTTGTGGAAGAGGGCGTGGTTGAGGGATGGGATGATCCGCGTATGCCGACGATTGTCGGTTTGCGCAGGCGCGGATATACACCGGAGTCCATCCAGCTTTTCTGCGAACGGATTGGTGTGGCCAAATCCGATGGCTGGATCGACATGGCAACGCTGGAAGCCAGCTTGAGAGATGATCTTGACCCCAAGGCCCCCCGCGCCGTGGCGGTACTCAATCCACTGAAGCTGGTTATCGATAACTTTCCGGAAAATCTGAAAGACATGTGCTCGGCACCGCTTCATCCCCATTATCCGGAGCGTGGCGAACGCCAGTTCCCTATCAGCAAGGAGCTGTGGATAGAACGGGAAGATTTTATGGAAGACCCCGTGAAAGGTTACTTCCGTCTTTTCCCGGGCAATCGGGTGCGATTGCGTTATGGCTATGTGGTGGAATGCACACATGCCGATACTGATGAAAATGGTAATGTGACGGCGGTGCATTGCACCTATTTTCCGGACAGCAAGAGCGGAACACCAGGCAGTGCCAATTACAAGGTGAAAGGCAATATTCACTGGGTCAGCGCCCATCATGCCTTTCAGGCGGAAGTGCGTCTTTTTGACCGGCTCTTTTCTGATCCGCATCCGGATGCCGGTGGCCGGGATTTCAGGGAAGCGTTAAATCCCAATGCCAAAGCGGTCATTACGGCATATCTCGAACCCGGTCTGGTAACCGCCTTGCCTGAAGATCGTTTCCAGTTCGAGCGGCATGGTTATTTTATTGCTGATCGCGAGGATTCCACACCAGGCAAGCCGGTTTTCAACCGGATTGTGACCCTGCGGGATTCATGGGGTGGTAAATAACATTGCCGATTGGCTTTTGAATTCTTTCGTCATAAAAAAACCCTGCAATCGCCTTGAGCGAATACTGCAGGGTTTTTCATTTCAGGCTGTGGCCCAGCCTGGATACGGATTACTTGCGGCTTTTCTTTGCTGCCGTTTTGGATGCGCCCTTGCCTTTGGCTGCTTCGTAAAGCGGCATTACCTTGGGCAGTTCTTTTTCCAGGTTGGCAATACGGGTCTTGTCTGACGGATGGGTTGAGGTGAACTCAGATGGCTCATTACCGCCGGAGAGGGCACTCATTTTGCGCCAGATGCTGATTGCGCCTTCCGGATTGTAGCCGGCACGTGCCATCAGTTCCATGCCGATCACGTCTGATTCGGCTTCCATGGTGCGGGAAAACGGCAGAGTGAGTACGTACTGACTGGCGACATTGGCCAGATCCTGTGTGGTTGAGCCTGCGCCAAGCAGGGCGCCGCCAATGGAGAGGGCCTGCTGTTTTGCAATTTCCTGCGAAATCTGCTCACGGCTGTGCTCGCGAAGGGCGTGGGCCATTTCGTGGCCGATAACCGCTGCCAGTTCGTCATCCGTCAGGTTCAGCTCGGAAATAATGCCGGTATAAACAGCAATTTTACCGCCGGGCATACAATAGGCATTGACCGTTTTGCTGTTGACAACATTGACTTCCCACTTCCAGTTTTTTGCTTCCGGGCGGAATACGCCAACCTGTGCGATCAGACGCTTGGCAATGGCATTGACACGCCTGGTATAGGTGGCATTGGTGTTCAGCGCATTGGCCGCACGTGCCTTGTCCATTTCCTGCTTGTATGCCTTGGCAGAGCCGGCATTGACGTCTTCGGAAGAAATCAGCAGAAGCTGACTGCGCGAAGAGCCTGTTACCCCACCAGATGTTGTGCTTTCACAACCGGATAAAACCAGTGCGCCGGATATGATCACGGCAAAAAGATACATGATTCGTTTCATAAAAGGTCTCCCAACCTGATTAAACAAGAAATGCTGATGAAAATAAAAACGGCCTGACGGGATATCAGTAACAGGGGGTATCCCGGAATTGCTTGGTCGTCCATTTGTACTTTTAGGCAAACTAAATGGACGAATCCGCATTGTATCAATAACTGTTGTGTTCGGATAGATTGGACAAAACAACGGGAAAGATACGGCATTTCGGCGGATAGCCCCTATAATCAGTTAAAGCAGACGGTGGCATTTCATCAACCATAAGAAAGGAAGAGGCAATGAAACTGTACTACACACCAGGCGCAAGTTCACTGGCTACTCATATTGCATTGCGTGAGGCCGGGCTGGCTTTTGACATGGAAAAGGTGGACCTGCGTGAAAAAAAGACCGAATCCGGCAAGGATTTTTATCAGGTCAGTGCCAAGGGGGCTGTTCCAGTATTACAGCTTGATAACGGACAGGTGCTCACAGAAGGTGCCGCCGTTCTTCAGTATGTGGCTGATCAGGCACCGGGCAGGAAGCTTGCGCCTGAGCCGGGAAACATGCAGCGTTATCGCCTGATGGAATGGCTGAACCTGATTGCAACCGAGCTGCATAAAAATTACACCCCGTTTTTTAATCCGGCCATGCCGGACCCATGCAAGGAGATTTTCCGGGGCAATCTTAACCGCTACTATGATGTCGTGGAGTCCCAGCTTTCCCAAACCGCTTTTTTGCTGGGCGACACTTTTTCTGTGGCGGATGCCTATCTTTTTACCGTGACAAGATATGCTGATTTTGTCGGGCTCGATCTGGCGAAATGGCCGTCATTACAGGCTTTCCAGGCGCGCGTGAACTTGCGCCCGGCTGTTTTGGAGGCATTAAAAGCCGAAAGGCTGTAAAGTCTGATAGTTTCCTGCCGTAAACAAGTAACTGGTACAGTTTTTTGGGGTTCGTGTTAGCGGACGAAGAGGTTGGAAATGAAAAAATACTCTTATTATTCCTATCTTCTGCTTGACGATGACGTCAAGCAGAAGCTCACAAATATCTGCCTGTATGGCAATAACCGCGAACAGGCGGTAGGTTTTTTCAGGCTGGCAACCGGTCTTTATTATCTTTCCCGCATCATGGTTGAGGATGAGCTGGATTTCAAGGCGATCGACAAGAATTTCAACCGGTTTGTTTTTCAGGTGATTGGTCGCGGGCACAGTATTACCAGTGTGCTGCAGTACATGAGCAGCAAGAAGGTGTTGTGGGTGCTTGAATCGCGTTCCTTCCTGAATCTTTTCATGGATATCTTCCCGGATATTCCTTTTTCCAAGATCCTGATTCTCCTGACGGTGAACCTGTCGGTATCCAAAAAAATATCCGGTTTGCCTGTCACTGGCCCGGTGCGTGACTGGCTGTTCAAGCAAAATGAAATGCTTGGAATCGTAGATGACAGTGAGCTTGCTGATACGGTTGTGCAATTGCCGCCACCAGCACAGATTGAACGGTTTTCAGCCGCTTTGTCTGCTGCAGCCTGATTCGACAAGACAGTCAATAAGAAAGCCGACATCTGCCGGCTTTTATTTTGTCAGTCGAGTGCCTTGACACATTCCCTGACCAGTGCCGGGCCTCTGTAGACCATGCCTGTTAAAAGCTGTACCAGTGATGCACCCGCATCCATTTTTTCCCTGGCATCCATACTGTTCATGATGCCGCCAACGCCAATGATGGGAATCGTATCACCCAGCTCACTTTTGAGCAGCCGGATGACATGGGTGGACAAATCACGCACCGGCGCGCCCGAGAGGCCGCCAGCTTCTTCCGCATGCGGAAGATTTTTGATGAGTTCACGCTGGAGGGTTGTATTGGTGGCAATCACGCCGTCGATTTCATAGCGCAGCAAGGTTGCCGCAATGTTTTTGATCTGTTCATTGTCGAGATCCGGCGCAATTTTCAGTGCCAGGGGAACATAGCATGAATGCGTATCTGCAAGACGTTTTTGCGCATCTTTTATCTGTGAAAGCAGGTTGTCCAGCTCGGATTCTCCCTGGAGCTGTCGCAGATCCTTGGTATTGGGAGATGAGATATTGATGGCGATATAATCCGCGACAGGATAAACCTTTTCCAGGCAGATCAGGTAGTCATCCACCGCCCTGTCGATCGGCGTATCCGCATTCTTTCCGATGTTTAATCCCAGTACCCCTTCTTTTTTTCGGAAGTAGCGGGAGGCTTTCACATTTTTGACCAGTTCATCCACCCCGGCATTATTGAAGCCCATGCGATTGATGATGGCTTCAGCTTCAGGAATCCGCCACATGCGGGGTTTGGGATTGCCTGGCTGGGGACGGGGTGTAACGGTTCCCAGTTCAATGAAGCCAAAACCAAGTGAAGCAATACCATCAATGGCACTGCCATTCTTGTCCAGACCGGCTGCCAGGCCAACCGGATTCGGAAAAGTGATGCCCATGACCCGCCTTGGCGAATCCGGTACTTTCGGATTCAGGCGGGAAAGACCGGTAGCGCCCGCTACTTTGAGGGATTTCATGGTGAATTCATGGGCATTTTCCGGATCCATTGAAAAAAGGACCGGACGAACAAGCGCATACATTAGTTTTTCCATCATCGGTATGGTCCGCCAGTTGAAATCAGGGAAGAATCTGTTTGAGAAACAAAAAGATACTGCTCCCCGGTAAATTGGACAAAATTTGTTTATTGTAGCTTAAAGGAGAGCCAATATTGCCCCGGCTTAAGGATATGGATCAAAACGATTCAATAACCGGCGGTATCCACTTTGCGACAGGCGCCAGGTCAATAACGCCAGCCAGATGCGCTGAAAATGCTTCTCTTGAAATAGCTGTAGCGCCTAACGATGCCAGATGCGCCGTTTCCTGCTGGCAGTCGATGAGCCGGACACCGTTTTGATGAAGAAACTGTACCAGCCAGGCCAGTGCTATTTTGGATGCATCGCTGACACGGGAAAACATGGACTCTCCATAGAACATCTTTCCAATGGACACCCCGTATGCCCCGCCAACCAGTTTGCCTTCCTGCCAGAGTTCAACTGAATGCGCGTAGCCGGTGTCATGCAGCCGGACATAGTTTTCAATCATTTCTTCTGAAATCCAGGTTCCCGGATCACCTTTCCTGGGAGCAGCGCAGGCGCGCATGACCTTTTCAAAGGCAGAGTCAAAACGGATTTGCCATTGCCCGCCAGACAGCATGCTTTTTCTGACCTGGTTCAATTTCTTTTTGAGGCTTCGGGAGACAGAAAGGCTGTCCGTCCGAAGCACCATGCGCGGATTGGGGCTCCACCAGAGTACCGGCTGGCCTGCTGAAAACCAGGGAAAGATGCCATTTCTGTAGGCTTCAATGAGGCGTTCCGGCCAGATCGTGGCACTGGCCGCCAAAAGGCCGTTTGCACCACTGGATTCCGGCAGTGCAAGAGAGGCATCAGGGAAAGGGTCGTTCGGTTCCAGCCAGGGAATCACATGTCCATCCGTTTCTGACAGAAGCATTGGCAGGCAAAAATAATTTTCCCTGCCGGTGTGGGTTCACAGGTTGTGCGGGGTGGTTTGTCAGGATTTGCCAACGGCCGCTTCAATGGCTTCACCGAGTTCCTGCACATCCCATTTTACGATCTTTACGGCGGCCCGCTTTTCTTTTGATGAGGTATGTTTCGGATCAGCCGCCTCAACCAGAATAACCGGCTTTTTCAGCTTTTTTGCCGTGTCCAGTTCAAGATCAATCCACCGTTTGTATTCCTCGAATACACCGGCCAGGATGAGCAGGCAGGAGCAGGGGCGCATTTTTTCTTCAATGGCCATGGCGAGGGCTTTTTTGGATGGCAGGTGCTGCACCGGATCATCCTTGGAAACACTGAAGAGTTCATAAGCGAAGTCCGGTACATGGCGAATCCGGTAATTTTCGAGCAGGCCATAAAGACGCTGTGTGCCGTCATCCGGCAGCCAGCTGTAACTGACAAAAAGTGGATAAGTCGCCATAGATGAATCTCCTTTACAGTCGCATTGCAGCGAGCATCATAATCGTAACCGGACGTCCCTGACAAATATTTTCCGTCTTTACGTGGGATAAACCAGCCGCTTGAGGTCAACCGAATGCAAGCGGCTCTGGCCATTGAGCGCTTTTTGCTGGTCAGAGAAAAACAGCTCAAGCGCCTGACGCGTACTGGTAAAGGCAATCTCATCCCACGGAATTTCAGTTTCGGTAAACATCTGTGTTTCCAGTGTTTCCAGGCCGGGCGCAAAAGAAAGGCTTTTCAGCTCGGCGAGGTAAAACAGGTGCACCTGCTGAACCGTTGGCAGATTCATCAGCGCAAAAAGGTCTCCCATGACAATATCGGCTCCTGCCTCTTCTTCTGTTTCGCGCAGGGCGCCTTCTTTGGTTGTTTCATTGTTTTCCATGAATCCACCCGGAAGCGTCCAGAATCCCAGGCGCGGCTCAATGGCCCGGAGGCAGAGCAAAACCGAGAGTTCCTTTTCTTCTTTCCAGAAAGGGATGGTGTTGACGACGATTTTCGGGTTCTGGTAATGGATTGTCTTGCAGTTTTTGCAGATATACCGCGGCAGCGTGTCGTCTAGCGGGATATCAAACACAACCGGGTGTGCGCACTGTGAACAGAATTTCATGAAAAAACCGGAATCCAGAAAAATTGGAGGTGCCGGAATGACTGCCCCCCAAAAGGGAAAACATGAATTTTATCATTGTTGCCATGAAATTCAGCTTCCCGGTTGCTGTGCGTCATAAGTCATGCTATAATTTATCTCTTCAGACGCGGGGTGGAGCAGTCTGGCAGCTCGTCGGGCTCATAACCCGAAGGTCGTAGGTTCAAATCCTGCCCCCGCAACCAGATATTAAAAAGCTGCTAACTTTTTGAAGTTAGCAGCTTTTTTATGATAAAACGTCCGCAATAAGTTCCGGCACAGGCACATTTCCATCTTGTGTTAACGCATGAAAACGCTGACGAGGATTGTCAGCAACACGGTGGCTGAAATAGCGGTATAGACAGGATCTCGTTGGCGTAAAAAGGTCCAGAGCATGAGTAATACCCGGATGATGGGCATCAGAATAAAAACGGCAATGCCGAGCTTTGTCACATTGCTGCTGGTCAGTAATGGAAGATTAGCCGGATAAACCGGCGCTATGATGGTAAGCAGGATACCTGTAGCAATCAGGATTGACCCCAGCCATGTGCCATACAGAAACAGGCGTGTGATGCGATGATAGAGGTGTCCAGTGCCTTTTGCCGGGAGCTCCACATTACCTCCAGTTAAAGAGATCAATGCCTAATGCGGTGAAAAACATCTGGCTGGCTAATGCCACAAGGATTATCATGAAGACAACCCGCAGTTTGTCTGATGGAAACCAGATCAAGAGACGGGCACCCGCAAGTGCGCCTATCACAGAACCGAGTGCGACAGGGCCTGCCGCCTGGATATCGATATCTCCCCGCATGAAATAAGCGCTTGCGCTTGCTGTTGCTGTAACGCCAATCATGAAATTGGATGTGGCAGACGATACCTTGATGGGAAGGCGCAAAGCGGTATCCATTGCCGGGATTTTCAGCACACCTGAGCCAATGCCCAGCAGCGCGGAAATGAGGCCGGCGCCATACATCAGAACCAGGCCGAAAGGGACATTTCCTACCTGGTACGCGATTTCTTTTCCCGATGCCTGATCCGGGTAACTTGAATGCAGGGTGAGAGTGGTTGCCCAGCTTTTTGCCGGGATGTTTTCTCCTGTTTTTATTTCCTGCCGGGGTGTCAGCATTTGTTTTGCAGAAAGCAGCAGGATGAAAGCAAACAACCCATACAGAAATGCGGTCGAAACAAGACCGATTAAAAACACACCAGTCAGGGCGCCAAGTGTTGATGCGGTTTCAAGCACGATGGCCAGGCGGATGTTGGTCAGGTGATTTTTCAGAAAGGTGACGGCACTGCTGCACGAGCAGGCAATCACGGAAACAAGGCTTATTCCAATTGCCGTATGGATATTGATACCGAAAAGGAGGGTAAGAATCGGTACGATGAAGATACCGCCAGCCATGCCCAGCATGCCGCCAAGCAGGCTGGCGCAAAAAGCAGCAAAAAACAGCAGGGCGTTTTCCACCGTGTCAGCGGTTGTAATACTGGCGATACCACTCCACAAAGCAGCGAACGCCTTCGTTTACCGGGGTATCGGGTTTGTAGTCAAATTCCTGTTTCAGGTCCGATACATCGGCGTAGGTATCCGGCATGTCGCCGGGCTGCAGGGGCAGCATTTCTTTTTCCGCCGTTTTTCCCAGTGCTTTCTCAAAGGCGGCGATGTAATCCATGAGCTGGACCGGCTGGCTGTTGCCGATGTTATAGACACGCCAGGGCGCGGTGCTGGAGGCCGGGTCCGGATGATCGCCTTTCCATGCCGGATTGATTTCTGCAGGACGATCAAGAACACGGATCACCCCTTCAACGATGTCGTCAATATACGTGAAATCCCGGCGGTGATTTCCATAGTTGAAAACCTTGAGCGGCTTGTTTTCGAGGATGGCGCTGACAAACTGGAAGGGTGCCATATCCGGCCGACCCCAGGGACCGTACACAGTGAAAAATCGCAGGCCCGTTGTCGGCAATTGATACAAATGACTGTATGAATGGGCCATCAGTTCATTGGCTTTTTTGGTGGCGGCGTAAAAGCTGAGTGGATGGTCCACGTTGTCGTGTACGGAAAACGGCATGGTGGTGTTTGCGCCATACACGCTTGAACTACTGGCATATACCAGGTGATTGACGCCATGGTGACGGCAGCCTTCGAGAATATGGGCAAAGCCGACAATATTGCTGTCAATATAAGCCAGCGGGTTTTCAATGGAGTAGCGTACCCCCGCCTGGGCAGCCAGATGGGCAACCCGCTCAGGCTTGTGACGGGCAAATACACTCTCCATGCCGGCGCGATCTGCCAGATCCATACGGATGTGCGTATAGCCGGGGTGTGCAGCAAATTGCGCAAGCCGTGCTTCTTTTAATGCCGGGTCATAGTAATCGTTGTGGTTGTCCAGACCGATGACAGTATCGCCGCGCGCCAGGAGGCGAAGGGTTAATGCCGCGCCGATAAAACCGGCTGAGCCTGTTACCAGAATTTTCATGGGGATATCCTGCCAGGTGATGACACAGGCGTGTCCGGTTTTTCCCGTGCGAGATAGTCTTCACGGGTTTTGATGATATTGGCCTTGACGAGCGGGACATATTTTTCCAGGACAGTATCCTGCACTTCATTACGGTTGCGCCTGGAGAACATGGAGTCGTCAGCCGGCAGCATGGCGCCACGGCTGCCGGTACGTCCCTTGATCCGCTTCATTTCATATTCTTCCCACGATTTGCCCCAGTAATGGTTGACCCGGATAACCGATGCTGCCAGCTCATTTGAGCGGGTTCTTACCTTGTTTCCTTTTTCATTGACTGCCGCGTGACGGCCGATAAAACAGCCGTGATGGGTTTCCATGGAAAAGGCGGCACGCGGATTGATGATGGTTTTCATGAATTCATCCGGCTTAAGGGCATGAGCGGTGAAACGCTCAATAACCAGGCCTTCTTCGTAATTTTTGTGCCCGTTGTCACCATACATGAGCCAGTGCATGGAAAGTCCCACCTCATTTTTATAGTTCTCGAGAATGTCGGGGATCGTGTCTTTCTGAAGCGGTACGATGAATTCATCGGCATCAATATAAGCCAGCCACCGGGTTTCCATGCGGAAGCGTTTGAGCGCATCGTTATAGGCATTGAACTGCTGGCGTATGCCAGGCCAGGGAATATGGACGACATCGCCACGGGCAATGTATGGTGCGAGAATGTCGGCTGTATTGTCTGACGATTCGTTGTCGTAGATGAAGAAAACATCGACGCCGACCAGTTTGTGGTATTCGATCCATTCGGCAAGATAGATGCCTTCATCTTTCATGATGGCGACTACAGCCAGGAAATGCTTGAAAGGCCCGGCATCGTCATGCCTGAATTGCGTGTTGAAGTATTTTTTGTGGGCGTAATAATCGCTGATGCAGTTGTGCGAGATGGCATCCCGCAGTCCGGGCGAGGTGACAAAACAGCGGGCCAGTTGCCGCCATTGTTCTCCCCAGGTTTTTTTTCGCCTTTGCATGTGCGCAATATATCAGTCAAGTTTTTTCACGCCAACCTAATATATTACCATGCGATTTGCCAAATTGGAAGACTTGTGTATAATTAACCCAACGGATTATAAAAAAATCCGAAAAGGCTTATGACGGGCACAGCCCTACCAACCGGCTGTGAATGTCCTTGTATCTGAGATCATTTGGTGCAGACGTCCGTTTTTTTAAACCTGACATAGGCTATGTATCGTTATGCATAAGCAAGTAAAACTTATCGTGTCCGCCAGAAAAAAGGCAGCGGGCGCAACTTGCGTTTGTTTTGGCATTAACCCTGCCGTTTCTTATCATGGTGAATCAGTGCGCAACCCTGTGCTGGTTTCCACTCTCGACTGCCGACGACTATCCCTATCGTAACGGCACGTTCAGAAGAGCGTTCTGTCCAGGGATCCTAATGGATCGCTAAAACAGGGCCTGAAAACGGGGCAGATATTTTGCTCCACTTAATCTGAAGATTTGATCAAACAACTGGCGCAGTACTTTCAAACAGGCTCAGCCATGTAGCCGGGCTGTTTTTGTTGGCGTGCTCTCCTTCCCATCCTGAAGGGGTGCCGGTTTGTTGTTGATTTCTTCTGATCGAAAAAATTATTGGAACTGGGAATTGCTTATCCGATCTGGTTCGGAGTCAACAGCATTTTTTAAATAGAAGGAAAAAGGGATATGAAGAAATCCGCAATGGCACGGGTACTGGATCACCCGGAATTCAGAAAAATGGAGCAGGAAAAGAAACGCTTAAGCTGGTTTTTCTCGTTCCTGGTCTTTACGGTTTATGTCGCGTACATCCTGTATATCGGCATTAATCCGGCATTTTTTGGCCGTCCGCTTTTCACAGGCTCACCCATCACCATCGGTATTTATGCCGGGGTGTTTATCATTCTGTTTTCCATTGCCCTCACAGGGGTTTATGTCAGAAAGGTTAACACGAAATTTGATGAAATCACCCGGCAGGTGATTCATGAAATCGAGGAGAGTGAACATGCATAAATATGTTATTTCCCTCCTGATAGCGGTTTTCACTCCGGCTGTTTATGCCGATGCTCTGACAGGCCCGGTAGAAAAGCAGCCGCTGAACATCACCGCTATCCTGATGTTCCTGGTTTTTGTCATGGGCACCATGTTCATTACGTACTGGGCATCAAAGAAAAACAAATCCACCACGGACTTTTATACCGCAGGGGGCGGTATTGGTGGCTTTAAGAATGGCCTTGCGATTGCGGGTGATTTTATGTCAGCAGCCTCTTTCCTGGGTATTTCAGCCATGGTGTTTACCACCGGTTATGATGGCCTGATTTATGCCGTCGGTTTTATTGTTGGCTGGCCGATCGTGCTCTTTCTGATTGCCGAGCGGCTGCGCAATCTCGGGAAATTTACATTTTCCGATGTGATTGCCTACCGCCTGAAGCAAAAGCCGGTCCGCATATTTTCAGCTGTTTCCTCTTTGCTGGTGATTCTGATTTACCTGATTGCCCAGATGGTCGGCGCCGGCAAGCTTATTGAGCTGCTTTTCGGGCTCAGCTACACCTATGCCATCCTGATTGTCGGTGTGCTGATGGTCGTTTATGTGCTGTTTGGTGGCATGCTTGCGACAACCTGGGTGCAGATCATCAAGGCAGTGCTGCTCCTGGCTGGTACGACTTTCATGGCTTTCATGGTGATGAAAACAGTGAATTTCAGCTTTGACGGCTTGTTTGCCTCGGCCGTTGCCATTCATGAAAAGGGTGCCGCCATCCTGAGTCCGGGCGTGCTGATCAGTAACCCGATTGATTCACTGTCACTCGGCCTTGCCCTGATGTTTGGTACAGCCGGTTTGCCGCATATTCTGATGCGCTTTTTCACGGTGCCCGATGCCAAGGAAGCAAGAAAGTCTGTCTTTGTTGCCACCAGCTTCATCGGTTATTTTTATCTCCTGACTTTCATTATCGGTTTTGGCGCGATTATTCTGCTGACGAACAATCCTCAATATTTCCAGACCCTGCTGGTTGAGGGAAGCGAAACGATTCGCATGATTGGCGGCACCAATATGGCAGCGGTTCATCTGGCTGAGGCTGTTGGCGGCAACGTATTCCTCGGCTTTATTTCTGCCGTGACATTTGCCACTATCCTTGCTGTGGTTTCCGGGCTGGTTCTCTCCGGGGCTTCGGCGGTCAGCCACGATCTTTATGCGTCTGTGGTCAAGAAAGGCAAGGCCCAGCCTCATGAAGAAATACGGGTATCGCGTATTACAACGGTTGTCCTGGGATTGATTGCGGTTGTGCTGGGTATTGCCTTTGAAAACCAGAACGTGGCGTTCATGGTTGGCCTGGCATTTGCAGTTGCCGCTTCGGCGAACTTCCCGATTCTTACCCTGGCCATGTTCTGGAAAAAACTGACAACCAAAGGCGCGGTGTATGGTGGTTTCCTGAGCCTGTTTTTGGCCATTGTTCTGATTACCCTTGGTCCCACGATCTGGGTATCGGTGCTGGGTTATCCATCCGCGATATTCCCGTACAGTAATCCGGCGATCTTTACGATTCCGACGGCATTTATTTCAGCTGTGCTGATATCACTGGCTGACAGGTCGGTGCAGGCCAGAAGGGATCAGGTCGGCTTCAAGCTGCAATATATTCGTTCGGTAACCGGTATCGGTGCTGCCGGAGCGAGCGATCATTAATTTCTTCTCTTTGGGATAAAAAACCGCCAGAATGTGAACTGCACCCCAAAAGTTGGACAAAGTCTGACGAATTGGAGGTGCAGTTTTCATGTCAAAATATCCCGAGGCATTCAAATTAGAAGTTATTAACTACCATCTATCCGGACAAGGCGGTACCATCAGGACGGCCCAGCAATTTGGCATACCCAGAATAAACGTTCGCACCTGGATATGTGCCTACGAGCGAAATGGCGTTGAAGGCCTGAGCCATCGAGGCCGCCGTTATGATGGCCAATTCAGGCGCCAGGTTGTAGAACACATGCATGAACACGATCTTTCATTAAATGCGACTGCCAAGCATTTCAATGTCTTGTTTAGCACAGTCGCCTTATGGGATAAAATCTACCGTGAAAGAGGCACAGATGCCTTGTTAAACACCAAACGAGGGCGCCCATCCCCCATGTCCCAGCCCCATAAAAAGCCATCCGCGTTAAAGCCGGACAAAGAAAAAACCCAGGAAGAACTGCTGGCCGAAGTCAGATACCTTCGTGCTGAGGTTGATTACCTAAAAAAGCTCAAAGCCTTAACCAGGCAAGGGAAACTGTCTGTGCCAAAACCAGGGCGCAAATAGTTAATGAGTTAAGGCAGAAACATGCACTTTATGATTTGCTGAGGATAGCGGCACTTTCCCGCAGCACCTTTTACTACCACTGCCAAAAGCAGAAGCTGCCGGACAGGTATGCCTTGGAAAAGCAAGCCATCCAGAGTACCTTTCATCAGCACAAAGGGCGTTATGGCTATCGCCGGATCACTTGTGTCATGAGACAACAAGGCTACATGATTAACCACAAGACAGTTCAAAAGCTGATGAAGCAGCTAAACCTGGCATCCTTCATTCGCATCAAAAAATACCGTTCTTACAAGGGGCATGTCGGGCAGGTTGTGCCCAACCTGCTGCAAAGGCAATTTGCAGCAGGGCAGCCGAACCGGAAATGGGTAACGGATGTGACTGAATTCAATGTTTCTGGAGAAAAGCTTTATCTGTCACCCGTTATGGATTTGTATAACAACGAGATCATTTCCTGTGAGCTCGCCAGACGTCCTCACTTTGATATGGTACAAAAGATGCTCTCAGAAGCAATCTCCCGTCTAAAACCGGGCGATATGCCACTACTCCACTCGGATCAGGGATGGCAGTATCAAATGAAGCCCTATCAGAAAACCCTGCGACAGCATAAACTCACCCAGAGCATGTCTCGCAAGGGAAACTGTCTGGATAATGCGGCGATGGAAAGTTTCTTTGGCACGCTGAAGTCAGAATGCTTTTATATCAAAAAGTTTGATTCTGTCGAACAACTGGAATCAGAAATAAGGGAGTATATCCACTACTATAATCACGATAGAATCCGATTAAAACTAAATGGATTGAGTCCTGTGCAATTCAGAACTCAATCCAATTTGTCCCCTTAAATAAATGTCCAACTTTACGGGGTCAGTTCATGAGGTACTGGCGGTTTTTTTAGACCTTATGTTTTTTTCGTTATTGTTGCTATCGTTGTCGGAGATCTGCTCGATTTTTTCATACAGTTGGCTGATCGCTTTTTCCAGGTGATCGTGTTGCTGGTGAATACGTCGCACCCCTTGATGGACTGCAACACCGGTTCCGGCGGCAAGAGATGCCCCCAGTGCACTCAGAACATTGGTATAGTTGCACAGGATCAACTGGATCATATCACTTGGCATCATTTCCTTGAACCAGGGAATGATCGCGCAGATGACAGGAAAAATAACCAGATAGAAAAAGATAGATAAATATGGATGTTCTTGAGCTGAGCAGGGCAGGGATATTCTGCAGCCACTGATTGATTTTTTCCATGCGGTTTACTCCTCTTTGGCCTGATGTGCGGTCTGCTGCAAATGTTGGACAAATCCTTGCAAATGCTGGGGCAGAGAATGCGGCTTGGGCCATACGGCTTCAAATGCGATGGTGATATTTTTTCCGGATTTTGAGGCAATCGGAAAGACCTTTTTGTACCCTGACGAAAGACGGGATTGCGGCAGGATGGCAGCACCCAGCCCGAGAGAGGCCCACTCTTCTAGAACCTGGTAGCTGAGCGCTTCACCGGAATATTCATTCAGCTTTCGCCGGTGGGTCCTGAATAGGTTGCGCGTAGAGCGCGCCAGGCCGCAGGCGTCAGGGACCATGACAAATGTTTCTGTTGCAATATCATCAAAAAGAACCGATTTTTTTTCTGTCAGGGATGGGAGTTTCTTGCCACGGGGAATGAAAAAAAGCGGTTCTTCATAGAGAAAGACGGCATGCCACGAATTTCTGCGGTTTTGCCTGACGCCAAAAACAAAATCCAGCAACCCGTCATCCAGCATTCTGTATAGATCCGCCATATTCTGTTCGTGGAGGATAATTTCCATCTCAGGATTTTTCTGCTGATACCGACTGATGGTTGATCCCAGCCAGGCAGGGTTGACGAGTGGCGAGGTGCCGATACGAATGACCGGTTTTGCCGGACGGACATAATGCCGGACTTCATGAATCAGGTTTGCCTGTGTGTTCATGACCTGTTCAATATAGGGAAGGATGTGCTCACCAAAGGGTGTGAGAGAGACGCTGCGCGTTGTCCGGGTAAAGAGGCGCTCTTCAAATTCTTCTTCTAACTGGGCAATACCATTGGAAAGGGTTGGCTGGGTAACATAGCACCGCTCTGCCGCAGCCGTGAACGACCCGGTTTCAGCTACTGCCATCACATAACGGAGCTGTGTCAGATTCATATTTATAGTATATGTGAATGAATGGTGGGTAAAAAGACAATTTCTCTTTTGTTTTCCGGCTAAGTATAGTGAATTCATCAGCAAACGGCTGACAAATGAAACGAACAATCTTTCAGGGAGAACGACATGACTTACCTGGAAATCAATCTGAATATCGCCCCTGACAACCGTCCGGCCGCTGCAGATGTTTATAACAAGTACAAGGCGCCTTTTCTTAAAGGGATAAAGGGCGCCCGTTCCAAAGATCTGCTGGTGCGTGATGAAGATGTACAGGTTCTGCACGGTTTTGATTCTGTTGACGATGCGAAGGCTTATCTTTCCAGCGAACGCTTCAATCAGGATGTCGTTGTGGAACTGAAGCCTTATATGCAGAGTGCGTCGGATGTCCGGATTTATGATGTGATTTGACCGGATCGGAAAAACGAATCACTCAGTCACTGTGATCCGATGGCCATATGGAATGGTTTCCATATGGACTTTTTTGTTTGCCAGCGTACATTGTATGAGGAAAACAGCAGGCAATGGGGGTGCCGCTGTCTGCCGGATTTAACCGCCGTCCTTAGCCTGCTTTTGCTGTTCCTGCAGGATCTTGTTGATCTGGCCATGAATTTGCAGAACTTCTCCCTGCGCTGAAATGACCAGCGTTTGCGCTGCCTGGACTTTCAGCATGGCGGCCATTTTTTGCGATTCAGTCCCGGCGTTTTTCATTTCAGCCATGGCCTGGGCCATTTGCTGCTGTGCGACACGAAGGCGCTGTTGCGCTTCTTTCAGCAATTCTTTCAGACGCTCCAGTGTTTCGGCGACAGTATCCGAACTGCCAGTGCTTTCACTGTCGGCGGCTTTTTCTGCGGCTTCTTGCCCGGCCTGCTGGAGAGGGCTTTCTGATTTCTCATTTTTTACCGGCTCATTCTGGTCTGACACGTATCGATCCTTTGCGGCCTCAGAGAGCATCACGGTGGCGCTTTCCGGAGACGAAGTCTTCGGTTCCTTGACGGCGGTTACTGCTGCGGTTGGCATGATTTCGGGAACGGAGCCAGTAATCGAACGCAGGACAGTTGGTGTAGTTGCACTTACGGTTTGCATTTTTTACTCCTTTCTCATTCCCGGGGCCATCTGTCTGTAAGGAAAGAGGAAAATCTTTTTTTATGTTGTTGACAGACTGTATCTCCTGATAACTATATCATCGGCATGTTTGACGAATTCTTTATGGTTCTGATATGACTCTTTTCTTTTTGTTAACAAATATCAGTAAACCACAAGGCGAAATACATGAAAAAGCCTCCCTGTTTTGAACTGCACCCCAAAAGTTGGACAAAGTCTGACGAATTGGAGGTGCAGTTCAAAACAGGGAGGCTTTTTCTGTGGTTTTTGTTTTATGCGGGCAGATTGGCGTAGATTGCGTTACGGATAGTTGTCGAGACAGGCTCGTTATGCACGGTAACAGCAGTCGTTGTCATAATGACCACAGAAAGTTTTCTGGCCGGATCAGCAAACCAGCGGTGACCATAAACACCACCCCATAAAAGGGTGCCGGGTGACTGTGGTGTCGCGGCCAGTGCCGGGTCCAGAAGTACCCCCCATCCCAGGCAAAAACCCATGCTCGGGTCTTCGGGTACCCCGTTCGGGAAAAGGTTGGTGGACATTTCTTTCATCAGGCTTTCGCTGATCGTGGGGCAGGTATTGGTCCTGATGGCTTCAACCAGGCGAAGCAGATCAATACCTGTGCCGATCAGGCCAACACCGCCGGACGGGTATTCATTCGGATCAAATGCTCTTTCCGGCGAAAACAGAAAACGCCAGCCATCTTCATTAAGGACAAGCTGGTCGGCTTCCATGCGTTTTAAGGTGCCATTATCCATGAAATAAGGCACTGTCATCCGGCCACGGTCTTTTTCTTCGGCGTTAAACATGGTATCCGTCATGCCCAGTGGATCGGTAAGCAGTTCTTTCATCGCTTTCTGGAACGTGGAGCCATGTGCTTTCGCAATCACAGCGCCCATCACTTCCGGTGAAAGAGAATACAGCCATGAGGTACCCGGCTCATAATTCAGCGTGACGGTGCCCAGGCGCCTGATATTTTCTTCCAGGGTGATGCCGGAAATATCCAGTCCGTCAGAAATATCCGCCTGTTCGTAGGGACCATTTTCAGGCTGTGCCCAGCGATAATCCAGTCCGGCAGTATGCGACAGGAGCTGGCGAATGGTAATGACAGGCGTTTTGCCATCAGCGGTTTTTGGCTTGAAATCAGGCAGCCATTTTGTCACCGGGTCATCCATTTGCATTTTGCCCTGCTCAATAAGTGCAGCAGCAGCCAGGCTCGTGAAGGCCTTGGTGATGGAAGCCAGTCGGAACAGGGAATTTTCCTGCATGGGAATGCCTTTGCCGGGATTGGACAGACCTTCCGCACGGTGATAGACGATCTGCCCTTCATGGGCGATCACAACGACCGTTCCCGGTGTCAGTTCGTCAGTCAGGCAGATTTCAATTGCCTCATCCACAGCGTCTTTCAGCGGTGCATATTTTGCGGTTGCTTGCATTTTTTCCTTTCTCCAGCAAACCAGCTGGTTGTTATTTATCTATTATTTTGGCAGGCTGGTATAGATGGCATCACGCACATCAGTGGCCAGGCCGTGGGATTCGAGGCTGTCAAGCGTCGTTGTGGTCAGGATGACCACAGACAGTTTTTTCGCCGGGTCAGTAAACCAGTTGTGGCCATATACACCTGACCAGAAGAGGGTGCCGGCAGATTGTGGGCTTTTTGCCGCATCCGGATCAGTCAGAACGGCCCAGCCCAGACCGTAAGCCGTACCCGGCATGACGGTCAGTTTGCCGGTCTGGTTGGCGCACATCTGTTTCATGAGACCATCACTGATGATCGGTGCTCCGCCTTTGCGGATGGTTTCCAGAAGGATTATCAGGTCAGGTGCGGTCCCGGTCAGGCCGGCGCCACCGGAAGGCCATGATTTGGTGTCATAGGGGCGGTCGGGTGAAAAATGAATGGAGCCTTCTCCCATAGGAACATCAGCATCACGGTCATTCATGCGGGCAAGTTTGCCTTCTCTGTCCAGATAGTACGGTGCGGTCATTCTGGCCCTGTCTTTTTCCTGAACATAAAATACCGTGTCTTTCATACCGAGCGGTATGGTAACGAGATCAGCCATCGCCTGAGGGAATGAAGTGCCATTTGCTTTGGCGACTACACCGCCCAGCACATCGATCGCCAGTGAATAGTGCCATGCGGAGCCCGGTTCAAACAGCAGAGGGGCGGACGCAATGCGACGGATATTTTCATCCAGTGCAATATCCGAGCGCTCAAGGCCGTCAGATACACCCGCTTTGCGATAAGGCCCGTCTTTCGGCTGGAAGAAGCCATAATCAAGCCCCGCTGTATGGGTCATCAGGTGCCTGACCGTTACTACCGGCTGTTTGCCGTCAGCGGTTTTGGGTTTGAAGTCCGGCAGCCATTTTGAGACAGGATCATCCAGCTTCAGTTTGCCCTTTTCCAGCAGTGCGCCGGCAGCCATGCTGGTAAAGGCCTTGCTGACAGATGCCAGCCTGAAAAGGGAATCCTCTTTCATGGGCATTTTCTTTTCCGGATCGGCCAAACCGGCAGCACGATGGTAGACCAGTTGGCCATCATACGAAACCAGGACAACGGTTCCGGCAATCCGGCCTTCCTTGATGTTTTTATCGATAGTCTGGTCGACGGCTTTTGTCAGGGTAGCAAAGCCGGGCTGGGATTTTATCGCGGGAACCGGAGCCTTTGCGCTGGCTGGCAGCGTAAAGGGAACAACCAAAAGTGTGCAGAGAAGCAGACTCAGAATACGTCGCATAACGATTCCTTTCCTGTGGTGGGTTTTCGCGAATACGAAAAGTGGATTGAAAAACAGGTCGGGCCGTAATAAAAATGCAATTTTTTCCGGCAAAAGAAAATTGTACTTTTTATTGGCGGATTGCGATACCGGTAGAGGCCGGATTGGACGTTATGGAGGTGACGAAAAAGCGTAAGGAATTTTTCTTCCAGTCGCCACTTCCGGGATGACGGCAATATGAAGTAATAATGGAGAGCGATGCCGCCTCAACATTGAATGGTCAAATCTCTCATCAATGGGATGATACTTCCTGCTCCCGTCATTGTTACCGTTAATTCACTCCCTTAATCTGTAATCACAGCGCATATGTTGCGTTATGGAAATAAACATTAAAGAGGGGGACAACATAAAATCATACCAGACAAGATATGAAAATGTGTCCATTTTCCGTGAAGCGGTCAGTTTGTGCATCAGCCCATTGATTGAAAGAGTCATCCTGGCCGGTCCACTGACAGATATGTCGCGAAAAGATTCGCCGGTTGTGCATGAAACCGATCGTTGCGTTAGGCTTTTTGCCCCCGGAGAGGAAAGACTTTCTTTCCTTTTGCAGAAAGAAAGCGCATTTACGGACAATGAAAAGAACCTGCTGGAACAGGTGGTAAGGCGGTTGCATGGCAAGCGTGTTTCTCGTCCTTATACATCACGGCTCGATGATATGGCATTCATGATCTCAGAGTAAATGAGCGCGGCCAATTAGTGCGGAAATGGGGTTCAGAAGGGCTTTTCAGCCGTATCTGAGCTGGTTGGTCCTGTAAAACCCGCAACATATCTTCCCGGGAGGATGCCATGATTCTGTATGTCAACAATATGTATGAAGTCGAAACCGTTTTGGATACATACCAGGATGATAACGATCGTTTGCACAACAATCTTTTGAAACTGGATCATATCCTGTGTTATCTGGGAGATGAGGTAACGCCTCCCCCAGGAACATTTTTTATCCTTTTGCCGGATTCAGACATCTTTATTTTCAAATACCGGCTGGATGATTACCCTGTTGAATGGGTGAGCAGGCAGTATACACAGCTCAATACTTGCGATTTCAGGAAATTGAGGCAACACAAACCGATATTTCTCACAGGTGCGGGCAGCAGGGAGAACAGGGATGAAGTGAAAAAATTCCTGTATCAGCACCTTTGATCTGGCGACAATTTTGTTTTGTCCGGGGCATGTATGGTGGCGGATCAATGCGGATATGGCGAGCCGTATTGTTTCGTCGCTGGATTTCCCGTTAATATAACCAAGCGAAACGACTTGTAGGCAGGCTTATGATAGAGATACTGAACGATATGCCGTTATTTGTTGAAGTGGCACGGCAGAAAAGTTTTACTGCAGCAGCAGACATTCTGGATATTCCCCTTTCAACGGTATCCAGAAGAGTCGGTGCCATGGAAAAAAAACTGGGTGTGCCGCTTCTTTTGCGTAATTCCCGTAATGTTGAACTGACGGAACATGGTCGCGTTTTTTTCGAGCATTGCGAATACATTGTCAGCAATGCGCTGAATGCCTGTGATTCGCTGGTTCAGGATATGCATGAACCGGCAGGTCTGGTGCGCTTTTCAGCACATCTTGACAGCTATTACCTGCTGTTTCCCTGCCTGGATACGTTTGCTGCCTCATGGCCAAAGATCCAGTTGCAGATCCGGCTTGTTGACCGGTGGTCTGATCTGATCAGTGAACCTTTTGACCTGGAGTTCAGGCTGGGGAAGCTGCCGGACTCATCTCTCAGGGTACGGAAAATTGGTAATCTGGAACATGCTCTGTATGTCTCTCCCAAACTGCTGGAGATTCATGCGCATCCTGAAACACCCGAGGATTTGTTCCGGTTTCCCTGCATTGTGTCTTCCCCTCCTGGAAATGAATGGACTTTTGAACAGGGTAATGCAAAAAGAATATTAAATATCAAGCCAAAGCTCATTCTGAACAGCATTTCAATTGCCCTGGATTTTGCGATTGCCGGACATGGAGTTATCAATATGCCTCAATCCCTGGCCTATCGGTATGAAAGGGCAGGCAGTCTGGTCAGGCTGCTTCCTGACTGGAAAATGACAGAAACCGAAGTCAATATTGTGATGCCCAATCATGAAACACCCCGACGCGTTCGCCTGTTCATTGATCATCTGGTGGCGTTTATGAACCAGATTGAGTTGGACATTAAGGCTGATATGGAAAAGTAATATATCAAAATTTCAATATGCCATTTTTGGGATGGGTTTTCTCAATTTTGGAGTGAAACATAACAGGCAGGCGGGATGCTTTCCCTGTTATTCAAAAATCAGAAGATATAAGTATGCTGAATTGCTGAGTCGCCATTGTCTATATGCGCTGCGCAGTTTATGCCAATGTTTCATACAATATTCTTTCTCTCCCTTATACCGCTTTTTGATCATTTTTTTTCTCCCATATTTGGGATGATGGTTCCTGTCTTCATCATTGTTGGCGTTTCGGTGCAATGATTCAATGTGCCTGTATGACTTCAAGTCGCAAGTACAGGAGAAAATAAAAATGAAAATCTTGCTGAAAAAAACCGGTGTTATTCTGGGATGCCTGGTTGTCTGTATGGCTTCTCTGAGCGGCTGTTCAGAGGACGCGCCACAGAAGGAAAACCCTGCTGTCAGGTATATGATCGCCAGGCCGGAAAGCGTATTGTTGACGACAGAGTTGCCGGGACGGGTTTCCGCACTCATGGTTTCAGAAGTCCGCCCCCAGGTAGGCGGCATTATCCAGACGCGTCTTTTCGAAGAAGGAAGTGATGTCAAAGCAGGACAGGTTTTGTACCAGATTGATCCGGCCTTGTTCCAGGCAACCTACAACAATGCCAAAGCCGAACTCTCCAAAGCTCAAGCCAATGTAGTCGCTGCCCGACTGCTTGCTGAACGATATGCAAAGATTGTTGATATCAACGCTGTCAGCAAACAGGAATACGATGATGCTGTAGCAGCATACGGGCAGGCGAAAGGCAGTGTTGAGGCCGCACGACAGGCACTGGAAACGGCCCGGATCAATCTTGGTTACACCAGAATCACAGCTCCCGTATCCGGAAGGATCGGGCGTTCGTTCGTCACACCGGGAGCGCTGGTGACACAAAATCAGCCTGATCCGCTGTCCACCATCCAGCAGTTAAAGCATGTCTATGTTGATGTGACACAGTCCAGCAGTGAACTCCTGAAGTTACGCCGTGCCTTTGCCCATGGCCAGCTCCAGTCAAGCGGACAGACGGCGGCCAAAGTCAGGCTGGTGCTGGAAGACGGAAGTCCTTATGCGAAAAGCGCGTCGGTTGCAGAAGGTGGCAGTGAGCCGGAATGGATTGAAGGGAATCTCGAATTTTCTGATGTAACCATTGAACAAAGTACCGGTGTTGTGAATGTACGCGCCACTTTTGAAAACCCGGAAAAAATTCTTTTACCTGGCATGTACGTCAGGGCAGTTATTGAAGAAGGTGTACGGGAAAATGCCATCCTTGTTCCGCAAAAGACGGTTACACGTGACACCAAGGGGCGCACCCTGGTCCATGTTCTGAACAAATCCCAACCGGCGGCATTTGTCGCTGAAGCTGCAAAAACAGCGCTGGGAGAAAGCGAGTTTTATGTCGATACCCGGTATGTGACGGTTGACCGTGATTTCAGGGGACAGTGGCTCTTGATGGATGGCCTGCAGGACGGGGACAGGGTATTGGTGGATGGTCTGCAGAAAGCCCGTCCGGGGCAGGTGGTTTCAGGTGTCGTCCTGGATGCAGGAAAAGCCTCCTCAGCAAGCGAAGAACAGAACGGGTAAGGGGAGATCATCATGGCAAAATTCTTTATTGATCGCCCTATCTTTGCCTGGGTGATTGCCATCATCATTATGCTGGCAGGAGCACTTTCCATCTCTACACTGCCCGTAGCCCAATACCCCGCGATTGCCGCGCCGGAAATTGCGGTGACAGCAACTTATCCGGGTGCATCGGCAAAAACGATTGAGGATACGGTAACCCAGGTGATCGAGCAGCAGATGAAGGGAATCGACAACCTGATCTATATGTACTCCAACAGTGATTCATCGGGGCAGGCGACGGTCAATTTTGCCTTCAAGGCCGGAACGGATATCGATATTGCACAGGTACAGGTTCAGAACAAGCTGCAGCTTGCACAGCCGCTTCTTCCCGAAGAAGTGCAACGCCAGGGTATTTCCGTCACCAAATCCGTCAAGAACTACATGCATGCAATTGCCTTCATTTCTGAAGACGGAAGCATGGATGAGTCGGATATTGCCGACTATATCGCATCCAACATTCAGGATATCGTTGGCCGCCTTCCCGGGGTAGGTGATACCACGCTTTTTGGCGCGCAGTATGCGATGCGTATATGGCTGGATCCGATAAAGATGGATCAGTACAGACTGAATCCCTCTGATGTCATCTCAATCGTTAAGCAACAGAACATGCAGGTAACCGGAGGGCAGATCGGAATGGGGCCTGCTCCGGAAGGGCAGCAACTGAATGTGACGATCAATGCGGCATCCCGGCTCAAGAGTGTGAAGGAATTTGAGGATATCTTTGTCAGGACCAATCCGGACGGATCCAACCTGTACCTCAGGGATATCGCCCGGATGGAACTGAATAATGAAATATTCAAGGCGCGCTCCCGGTTCAACGGAAAGCCGTCTGCAGGGCTGGCAATCAAACTGGCATCCGGCGCCAATGCACTGGAAACAGCTGCTGGTATCAAAAAGGAACTGGATTCACTTTCGCGTTTTTACCCGACCGGATTCAAACATGTTTATGCCTATGACACAACACCGTTTGTAAAGCTTTCCATCTCCTCTGTTTTTCACACGCTGGCGGAAGCGATTGTCCTGGTGTTTCTTGTGATGTTCCTGTTCATGCAGAATTTCAGGGCAACTCTTATCCCGACGATTGCGATTCCGGTGGTGCTCCTGGGCACATTCGGCGTACTGGCTGCGGCAGGGTTTTCCATCAATTCGCTCACCATGTTTGGCATGGTGCTGGCGATCGGCCTTCTGGTTGATGATGCCATTGTCGTGGTGGAAAACGTCGAGCGGATCATGCATGAAGAAGGAGTCGGTCCCAAAGAGGCAGCCAAAAAGTCCATGGAACAGATTACCGGTGCGCTGGTCGGTGTTGCCATGGTAATTGCTGCTGTTTTTGTTCCCATGGCTTTCCTGGGGGGCTCAACCGGCGTGATTTTCCGGCAGTTTTCCATCACGATTGTCACCGCCATGACCCTCTCTGTCATTGTGGCCATGATCCTGACACCGGCGCTTTGCGCCACCATGTTGCCCGAAAAAATGCCTCACAGAACAACCGGGTTTTTCGGGTGGTTCAATCGCTGGTTTGACAAGGTGAGTATCAGGTATCAGAGCCAGGTGGGGCGCATCGTCAAGCGCCCGGCAAAATGTCTGTTCGGGTTTGCCGTCGGATTAGTGCTCATTGCTTTCATGTTCATACGCCTGCCATCAGGTTTTATTCCGGAAGAAGACCAGGGACTGGTTTTCGTGGAGGTTCAATTACCTGCCGGCGGGACGTTTGAGCGAACCCTGGATGTCCTTGAGCAGGTAGAGCAGCATTTCCAGACAGAAGAAAAAGGTCTTGTCAAAAGCGTGCTTGCGGTTTCCGGTGTCAGCTTTAGCGGAAACAGCCAAAATGCCGGTTTGGCCTTTGTGATGCTGGAAGACTGGTCAAAACGCAAGGACAAGAGCCAGAGAGCCGCTGCCATAGCCGAGCGTGCTTCGGAAAAATTTTCCCGGATACCAGAGGCGGCTGTTTATGTTTACACACCCCCGGCCGTTATCGAGCTGGGCAGCGCTTCCGGTTTTGACTTCGAGATCATTGACAGGGCGGGGCAGGGGCATGCCGCCCTGATGAATGCCAGAAACGAACTGCTGGAAAAGGCGGCGAAACACCCGGACCTGGCGGCAGTCCGCCCTAACGGGTTGGATGATGTGGATGAGTATGTCCTGGATATTGATATAGCCAAGGCGGGCGCCCAGAGTCTTTCCAAAGAGGAAATCAACAATGCCCTTGCGGTTTATTGGGGAAGTTACTATGTCAATGATTTCATGGACAAGGGGCGGACCAAAAAAGTCTTCATGCAGGCAGAAGCGCCTTACCGCACACAGGCAAGTGATATCGGCAGATACCGTATCCGCAATGAGCTGGGCGAGATGGTACCGTTTTCTTCCTTTATTTCCATGCATATGGAACCGGCGTCCCCCCGCCTGGAAAGATACGGCGGTCTGCCTTCCATCGAAATTCTGGGCCAGCCAGCTCCGGGCAAGAGTACTGGCGCTGCCATGCGTGCCATGGAAGAGCTGGGAAGGGAGCTGCCGCCGGGATTTGATTTTGACTGGACGGGGATTTCCTACCAGGAAAAAATGTCCGGTTCCCAGGCCCCTATGCTGTATGCCATTTCCCTCCTGGTTGTCTTTCTGTGTCTTGCTGCCTTGTACGAAAGCTGGTCTATTCCCCTTTCCGTACTGCTGGTTGTTCCGACAGGGATAATCGGGTCGCTTTTAGGGGTATGGGCCCGCGGGATGAACAACGATGTGTACTTCCAGATCGGGTTGCTGACGATTATCGGTCTTTCTGCCAAAAATTCCATCCTGATAGTGGAGTTTGCCAAAGATCTGCATGAAAAGGGCGCATCTCTTTACGATGCGACAGTCCAGGCTGTCAGGATGCGCCTGCGTCCCATCATCATGACGTCACTGGCTTTCATTTTAGGTGTGGTGCCGCTCATGATCAGCAATTCGGCGGGTTCGGGTGGTCAGAATGCGCTGGGTACGGCGGTTGTCTGTGGGATGACGGCGGCAACCAGCCTGGGCATTTACTTCACGCCGATCTTTTACATGATTGTGACCAATTTCTTCGTCTCACGCAAAAAAGCGGCTGAAAAAGCAAAAACCGAGCAGGAGGCATTGCCAATTGAAGAAGGAGACGAAGATGAATGATAAAAGTAAACTCCCGCACTTTATCAGATGTGTGATACCGGTTCTTGTTGCGTCGGCACTGGCAGGGTGTTCTCTGGCACCCGAATATATCCGGCCAGAGGCACCGGTTGCACCAACCTATACCGCAGCAGAAAAACCGGCAGACCAGGCTGTTGAGGTCGCATTACCTGAGTGGAAAGCTTTTTTCAGGGATGAAACCATGCAGCGCGTTATTGAAATCGCCATCGAAAACAACCGTGACCTGAAGGTGGCGATACTCAATATCGAAAAGACGAGGGCGCAATACCGCATACAGCGTGCAGATCTGTTGCCAACCATTAATGCCAGCACAGGAGGAACATCCCAGCGCCTCCCCGCAGAATTCAACAGCCGGGGAGTAGAGGGGGTCTCGCGCCAATATACCGCTTCATTGGGATTCAGTGCTTTCGAACTCGATTTGTTCGGGCGGGTGCGCAACCTGACGGAACAGGCGCTGGAAACCTTTCATTCCGTTGAGGCGGATGCGAAATCAGCCCGCCTCAGCCTGGTGGCAGAAACAGCAGGCATGTACCTGCAACTGGTTGCTGACAGGGAAATCCATGATTTGACAGCGGCCACGCTGAAAAATCGCGAGGAAAACCTCGAACTGGTTGAGAAAAAATTTGCCGCTGGCGTGGCATCCGACCTGGATGTCAGCCAGGCGCAAACGCTGGTGGAAGAAGCGCGCACCAGTCTGGCCGTGCTGGCAACCAAGGTGGGGCAGGATGAAAATTATCTCGTGCTTCTGATGGGTTCACCCCTGCCGAAAGACCTGCCCGAAGTGAGGAAACTGTCAGAGATTGTCGCCTTGCAGGATATCCCGGAAGGGCTCCCTTCCTCGCTGCTAGAAAACCGCCCGGATATACAGGCGGCTGAGCATTTGCTCAAAGGGACCAATGCCAATATCGGAGCAGCCCGCGCCAACTTTTTCCCCACGATCAGCCTGACAGCAGGGCTGGGACGGATGAGTTCTGACTATAGCAATCTGTTTGACGCCGGCGGCAGGCACTGGGTATTCAGTCCGCAACTGGTTGTGCCCATTTTTGATACAGGAAGAAATATTGCACGACTGGAAATGTCCGAAGCCGAGCGTGACATGGCGGTTGCCCGTTATGAGAAAACCATACAGGTGGCTTTCAGAGAAGTGGCCGATGCGCTTGTCCAGCGGGAAAACATGCAGATACAGCTCAAATCGCAGGAGTCACTGGTGGCATCCACAGGCAGAAGTTACCAGCATGCTTCCGTACGGTATGAGGCAGGTGTTGCGAGTTATATCAATGTGCTTGATGCGCAGCGAACCCTTTATGCCGCACAAAGCAGCCTGATTGGAACGCGGCTTTTGCGGGAGTCCAATGCGCTTGCCCTGTACAAGGCGCTGGGCGGGGGGTGGAGCTGAACAGGAAGGAACGATCGGGAACGGGATGCAAAGCATCAGGAAATAATTCATTTTTGCAGGAACCCTGCCATGAAAGGAGTGGGACATGAACACACATTATGAAAACCGGGAAAGGGAAATCGTGGTTTTTCGGGAAATGCTGGACAGATATATTCAGCCGCTGACCAGCCAGTCAAAACTGAGTGGGCCATATACAGATGCCGTAACCCCCCTGCAGCGGGTGACATATGACACGCAGCACAGGCTCAAAATATTTCTCAGTAAAAAATCACGTATCTGTTTTGTGATGCAGCGGAGAATGCCTTTTTCTGTGGAGGAAAAATCACTGATTGAAGAGATTGTCGGCATGTTGCACGAAGCAGGGGACGGTATGGCGCTTCCTGATGCAAGGTTTGTGCAGGAATCCATCGAACGGGTTGCCGCACGATTCATGAATGCCCGGAGCGCCGATATGATTTTTCAACTCATACAGGTATACAAGAAATGGGCAGTGAAATCGCTTGAGAGGGAAAAGTGGACGCATACCATCGGGATATATCTCAACAAAAGTGCAAGAAGTGCGTGCAATTTTTTTACCCTGTCAGATGAAGATAATGTGCATACCATGGGCTCCAGTAAAGGCACGCTGCTTGCCATGAATACCTGGGGAGATATCCTGGGGATTGAATCCATCATCCCGTTTTCTGAAAACCACAGAAAGGTACAGGAGGTTTATGCCCCCATTGATGTGGCAGACGTGGCTTTCTGGACCGGAACGCGCAACAGGATGGCGATCATGCTGACGGAAAAGGGAGAAATACTGCTTTTTAAAAACCGCAAACTGATTTTTGTTTATGCCTTTTCCCAATGGCAGTATTTTCCTCATACCCTTTTGGTCGATGAAATATTTGACAAGCGTCATTCAAAAGATGAGCTGGATGTCAGGAAAGCCGCCTACCTGACCTCTCTGGATATGGCCTTTCATGGCAGAAAAGCCAGTATCGGCATATTGAGCCAGCCGCATCGCAAAAATAATCAGTTGCGGCGTGTTCATAGCGATACCGGAAGCACGAGCCGGAAAAGCCAGGACGCGCTGATCAAAAGCATTACTCACGATAAAAAGTTCCAGAATCTGTCGCGAAAGATCAGGGCCGAATTGTGCGCCATGACAGGGACCCTGATCCTGGATACAGGCGGAGCGTTTTATATTGGCTCAAAGGACAGAGCCATAAGTAGCAGTGGTTCCGGCCCGGACAATGAAAAGGATGTCGGTATCAAAGTAAACGGTCTGGGTATACTGGAAATTTACAAAAACAGGGATATTCCGCTTGCATTTGCCTGAGGTTGTTGTCCTGACTATACGAGGTGACGAAAATGACATATCTGAAAGATTTATACAACCAGACAGAAAAGGCTTACGAAAACGCGCAGGAGACACAGCAACAGGCTAACCGGCAGATACAGGCGTTATTGCCTGCCGGGGAATCCAAAGTGGCATATGGCCGCTGGGTCCGTTGTCCGAATACAAGAACCTGGAGGCGAAGAAAAAATGAATCTGCTGAAGAAGGGCAAAAAGCCATAACGGATATCTATGGAGACAGGGGATCTGTCGAAAGCGATGATGCTAGCGTACTCACAGAACAGGATGAGTTCCTGAAAATAAAAAATATCTACTGAAAGCCAGCAAAATGAAAAAAACAGATACCACGAATCGTCAAGTCAGCATGCCTTTTTTGTTTTCTTTATTCCAGGTCGCGCATTTATACAGAACGCTGCTCGGCAAGTTTATGTCTTCTTATGGAAAACCGGGTGCTACCGCCTTGCCTGTCCTCGTGATGGCCTATCGGCATCATGATGTTCGTCCGGGTGAGTTGGCGGATGCATTGGGTCGGGATCCATCCTCCGTTGTGAGGATTACCGATTTGCTCGTGAAAAATGGACTGGCCGAAAGAGAAGAGGATCAACAGGACAGAAGAGCCAAGAAATTGCGTCTCACCAGTCTGGGCAGAAGGATGGTGGAACAGATGGAAATCATGCTGAATGAGTCCGTATCACCTGGGTTGGGCGAAATCACCGATCAGCAGCTACTTCATTGCATGCAGGTTTTGAATTCGTTGAAACAGGGTGGGAAAGCTTCCGGCTTACTGTAAAGTGGTAATAGTAGAGTTCACAATATAACTGACTCACGGTATATGAGAAGAGGGCTTCTATAATCTGTCAGGCAGAATTTGCAGCAGAAAGGAAAACAAAAGGGATTACGCCTAAACGTAACCCCTTGATGTTTCTGGTAGGCCGTGCAGGGCTCGAACCTGCGACCAACGGATTAAAAGTCCGCTGCTCTACCAACTGAGCTAACGACCCGAAAGATCGCCATTATAATCAGCAAAAAATATGCCTGTCAATAAATTGAGGTACACTTGCTGCTTAATTTTGCTGTTTTTTTCATTTTACCTTGTGTTGGCGCGTATTTCATGATTGTTCTGGGTATCGAAACTTCCTGCGATGAAACCGGTGTCGCCCTGTATGACACCGAAAAGGGATTGTTGTCGCATACACTTTATTCCCAGATTGCGCTGCATGCGGAATATGGCGGTGTGGTCCCCGAGCTGGCCTCGCGTGATCATATCCGCCGCATTATCCCCCTTCTTGAGCAGGCGCTGGATAATGCAGGTATTACCCGTTCAGCTATTGATGCTATTGCCTATACCAAGGGGCCGGGGCTTGCCGGGGCGTTACTGGTCGGGGCTTCGGTCGCCTGCAGTTTGGGTATGGCGCTGGGTGTGCCGGTGATGGGTATTCATCACCTGGAAGGGCACCTGTTATCCCCGCTGCTTTCATCTGATCCGCCGGAATTTCCTTTTATCGCGCTTCTGGTATCCGGTGGGCATACTCAACTGATGCGAATTGATGGTGTAGGGCGGTACACCCTTCTGGGGGAAACGCTGGATGATGCTGCGGGCGAGGCGTTTGACAAATCAGCCAAGCTGCTTGGGCTGTCTTATCCGGGCGGCCCGGAAGTATCGCTTCTTGCTGAAACAGGTAATGCGGAAAAATACCGGTTGCCACGCCCGATGCTGCATTCGAAAGACCTGAATTTCAGCTTTTCCGGATTGAAGACGGCCGTACTGACGGCGGTTAAAGATTGTGGTGAATCGCTCGATATGCGGGAAAAACAGGATATTGCCCGCGGCCTGGTGGATGCCATCGTGGATGTTCTGGTAGCCAAGTGCCTGTCTGCGCTCAAGGAGACAGGATTTAACCGGCTGGTGATCGCAGGGGGCGTGGGGGCTAACAGGCAGTTGCGTACCGCATTAAATGACATGGCCAGGAAAAAACGGTTTCGTGTTTATTATCCGGAAATGGAATTCTGCACAGATAATGGCGCCATGATTGCTTTTGCCGGTGCGATGCGTCTTTTAAATGAGCCTGGTGCGGCTGAAAAGGCGTATGGCTTTACCGTCCGTCCCCGGTGGCCCTTGCAGGAGCTGACCGGCAAAGCCTGAGTGGATGTCAGCCTATGGCTGTATGGCGTACATGGCCGAGATGCGGGCACTGTGGCGGGCAATCATCAATTCCTCAAACGTCGGAATAATCCAGACGGACACGCGGCTTTCCGGTTTGCTGATGCAGATAAGCCCTGCCTGATTGGCTTCCTCATCAATTTCAACCCCCATCCACTCTATCTGTTTACAGATGGCATGCCGGATTTCGGGGGAACGTTCGCCAATGCCGGCTGTGAAAACGAAGGTGTCCAGCCCTTTGCATGCCGCTGCCAGCGAGCCGGCTTCACGTGCTACGCGATAGACAAACAGATCCAGTGCGGTTTTTGCGGCTGGATTACCCGTTGTCAGCAGGTCCCGCATATCCGGACTGATACCTGAGACCCCCAGGAGACCGGATTCCTTGTATAACAGGGTTTCCAGTTCATCAACCGTCATTTTTTCATGCTGGAGCAGATACAGGATAACGCCCGGGTCCAGTGCGCCGGTACGGGTACCCATCACAAGTCCGTCAAGGGTGGAAAATCCCATTGTGCTGGCGACACTTCTGCGATTAACCAGTCCGCACATGCTTGCGCCGCTGCCCAGGTGGGCAATGATCGTTTTTCCGCGGGCTTCTTTGGGAGCAATTTCGCTTAATTCGTTAATGACGTATTCAAAAGAAAGACCGTGAAAGCCGTAACGGACGATACCCTTTTCCGTCAGGTGGCCCGGAATGCCATACAGGCGGGAAATATAGGGATTGGACTGATGAAAAGAGGTGTCAAAGCAGACAACCTGACAGAGATCGGGATAACGCTCGGTAAGGGTATCGATGACATTTAAGACCCGTGGCTGATGAAGCGGCGCCAGCGGGATCAGTCGTCTGAGCCTTGTCAGCACATCAGGCGTGATCAGTGTCGGTTCGAGAAAGTCCGGCCCGCCGTGCACCATCCTGTGCCCGACCGCATGGAGTTTGTTTGGCGACAGGTGTACCTCAATCCAGTCAACCAGGAATTCAAGAAGGGTATTGCTTGAAAGATTGGAGCCCCAGCTGTGCTGGCTGATAATCTTGCGGTTACTGTCTCTGGCAATAAAGTAAGGGTCATGGCTGCCGACGCCCTCGATTTCACCAAAGGTGTGCCTTTCCAGCCTGCCATCACGCATTTCCTCAAACAGGGAAAATTTGTAGCTGGAAGAGCCGGCATTGATGACAGCAAAATAACGCAGGGCAGGGGCAGGCGTGGTGTGCGTCATCAGTTATCTCCCATGCGGTTATTGTTGTCACAAAAGTCAGACATCATTTTTTCCCCAGATAGGCATTCAGATCATGGTGCAGCATGGCGCCTATTCTTTCTACCGTAATGTCAGCTGGCGGGCAGGCGGCGATATTGTTCGGGTCCAGCGCATAATGTCCCTGGCGGGGAAAGACGGTTGTCAGGCGCTTGCCGAGCTGCGCTTTCATAGCATGCAGGATTCTGAGCTTGTCGTCCACCATGACATAATGCTGCGCCGGGTATCGTTTCTGGACTTCATCGAGCATCTCTTCCTTATGAATAGTGATGAGAACGCGTCCTTCAACCGCATTCCACAGGCCCGAACGCAAGACTTTATGTGGCTGGAAAACGACATCGCCATCAGAAAGAATAACCGTTTTTCCCCATTGCCGGACAAATTCAAGCGCTGCCAGGGCGCCGGAATATAATCGTTCCATGAAGGGATAATCCAGGAGAAAAGATGACATGAGCAAAAGGCGCGGTTCATTGAAGTGGTGTTTTCGGTATCGCTGCAGGGCGCCCAGGTAGTCGGCATAGCCCCGTTCGGCCCGCAGTTCCTCAAAAATCTCCCAGTAGCGGCTTTCGTTTTCCGGCCCGAATTCGCCAAGCAGGTGCTGCTTTAAATCAGCGGTCACCCGATCATTGTCGAGCAGGGTGTTGTCGACATCAAACAAAAATACGACGTCTTCCTGATGGTGCATGGCCGGATCCTGTTCTGGTGATATAAACCGAAGTCATCCGTTTCAATTATGTCCTGTGGAAACAATATCTGCAAACCGGACACTTGCCGACGGGCAGGCCCTGCCATAAAGCGCCTTACCGGTTCATCAATAAAAGGGTAGAATCCTCTATCTAAGTTTGAGGGTTTACGCACGATATGCCTCAAAAGAAATCAAGGAAACCGCAGTTCACCATATTTTTATCTGGTGAAAGTCAGAAATCAGTCGCACATGAATTCAGATAAACAGAATCAGCCTGCTGCAACAAAAACCGCGCTGCCGGATTTTCAGGCTCCGCCTGTGCCGCTTGATACGCCGGATTATCTGCGAAAAATTTACTGGTGGGCCTATGAGCATCCGCTTGCCGTGAAATTCTGGGACCGGGGTTTTCTCATTAATTTGATCCTGCTGGGCAATTACACCCGCCTGGTCGATGCCGTGCTGGACGTGTTTCCCAAGCCGATTACAGGGGCCATGCTCCAGATTTCCAATGCCTACGGCCAACTGGTGCCGCGCATTCAGCAGCAATTGGGCGACGATGCCCATTTTGACCTGATTGATATCCTGCCGGTGCAACTGGAAAAATCACGGGGCAAGCTGAAGCTGCCGGATGAGCGCATCCGGATGTTCCAGTGTGATGCCACGGCGCTGCAGTGTCCGGACAACAGTTATGACAATGTGCTGATGTTTTTCCTGCCGCATGAATTGCCGGAGGACAAGCGCCGGCAGGCGCTGTCAGAAGCCCTGCGGGTGCTCAAACCCGGTGGGAAGCTGGTGCTGGTAGAATTTCACCGGCCGGATGCCCTGCATCCGCTGCGTTTGTGGCAACGCCTCGTTTTTCTTTTATTTGAACCCTTTGCCACGGATATGTGGCGCCATGAGCTGACACATTATTTTCCTGGCGATGTGAAGTATCGTGTCATCAGCAAAACCACCTACTTTGGGCGCCTGTACCAGCGGTTGGTTGTCACCAAGGAATCATGAGGGTTTCAGCGGTATCATGCCCCGGATTTCAACGGAAAGTAATAATTACGGTTCCGCTTTGAATTTTCTATGGTTTTTATCCGGATTTAAGATATAATTTCAAGATTTTCCGTATCGAACTTTTTTTGGAAACATTATGGTCGTTATTCGTTTAGCTCGTGGAGGCGCAAAAAAGCGCCCTTTTTACAGAATTGTTGCTGCTGATTCCCGCAGCCGCCGCGATGGTCGCTTTATTGAGCGCATCGGCACCTACAACCCTTTCGCTGCTGAAAGTGAAAAGGGTCTCTCTATTGCAACTGACAGACTGGCTTACTGGCAGGGTGTTGGCGCCAAGCTTTCGCCAGCTGTTGAGCGTCTGGTTCGCGAGAACAGCAAGCAGGCAGCATAAGACTTGTCGAAAAAGACAGCAGAAAGTCAGGCGCCTGATGATCTGATTACGGTCGGTCATATAACAGGGGCGCACGGGGTTCAGGGCTGGGTGCGTATCCGGCCTTATTCTGAAGATGCAGAAACCCTGCTGACAGTAAAAGAGTGGTGGCTCAACCAGCCCTCACTCCATAACGTGAAGGTTTTGCGAGTCCGTGCACATGTTGATGAAGTGCTGGCGCACCTTTCAACCATAGCATCCCGTGAAGAGGCCGAGGCTGCCAGAGGATCTCAGGTACAGATTTCACGCAGCCTTTTTCCGGCGCTGGATGAAAACGAGTTTTACTGGGTTGATCTGATTGGCCTGAAGGTGATCAACCTGAACGGTGAATTGCTGGGCGTGGTTCATGATCTGATGGATAACGGTGTGCATCAGGTATTGCGGGTCGAGGCTGAAAAAGCAGAAGATTCTGGCAAGCGCCGTGAAATTCTGATTCCGTTTGTTGATAAATTCCTTGGGGAAATCGACATAAAGGGTGGAAAAATCACGGTGGACTGGGCGTCTGATTATTAAGTGGCTGGCAGGGTGTCCTGCTGATTTTTGGAGGTGGGGTGATGCAGTTTGATGTGATCACACTTTTTCCGGAAATGTTTTCAGCTTTGACAGAATCAGGTATTACCCGGCGCGCATTTGAAGAAAAACGGTGTTCGCTGAAGTTGTGGAATCCGAGGGATTTCACCACAGATAAGCATCGTACAGTGGATGACAGGCCTTATGGTGGTGGTCCTGGTATGGTCATGCTTGCTGAGCCGCTGGAAAAAACAGTGAAAGCAGCCAGGGCGTATCAGCAGGCAGCAGGTATGAAAACCCATGTGGTTTACCTGTCGCCACAGGGAAGCCCGTTAACCCATAACCGGGTGATGGCATTAAAGGAAATGCCTGGTCTGATATTGCTGTGTGGCCGGTATGAAGCCATTGACCAGCGGTTGCTTGATCGCTGTGTTGATGAGGAAATCAGTCTGGGGGATTTTGTCCTGTCAGGTGGCGAGATCCCCGCAATGGCACTGATGGATGCGGTAATCAGGCAATTGCCCGGGGTACTGCATGATGATCTTTCAGCCGTGCAGGACAGCTTTGTTTCAGGCATACTCGACTGCCCGCATTACACGAGGCCGCCGGTATATGAAGAAATGGTGGTGCCGCCGGTACTGATGGGCGGCAACCATGCCGAAATAGATAAATGGCGGCGGGAGCAGGCATTGCTTGCTACCAGCAAAAAGCGCCCGGATTTGCTTGAGAAGGCACGTTTGGATGGTTTGCTTTCAGAAGCGGACGAAAAATTTTTAAGCAGTAACCCGTAGTTTTAATTTGCAGTAAAGTATGGGCGCAAGCCCATTTGTATAATGCGTCATCCTCTGTCAGGTATTTTCCCGGACAAAAAAAGACATAGCCGGGAAAGGTCATACGCTGATATGATGGCATAGGAGATAAAATGAATCTGATTCAACAACTTGAAAAAGAAGAAATAGAGCGTTTGGGAAAAAATATTCCCGAGTTTGCCCCAGGTGATACCGTTGTCGTTAACGTGAATGTGGTTGAAGGCAACCGCAGGCGTGTGCAGGCTTATGAAGGTGTGGTTATTTCACGCCGCAATCGCGGTCTGAATTCCAACTTCATCGTGCGCAAGATTTCATCCGGTGAGGGTGTGGAAAGAACTTTCCAGCTGTATTCACCGCTGATTGCTTCAATTGAGGTCAAGCGCCGTGGTGACGTTCGTCGCGCCAAGCTGTACTATCTGCGTGAGCGTTCAGGCAAATCCGCACGAATCAAGGAAAAGCTGCCCAGCCGGGCTGCCAAGAAGGCTGCAGAATAAACCGGTCTTATCGTCGGATAAAAGGGGCATCGCAGAAGGTGCCCCTTTTGCATTTTGAGGAGGTAAAACGTGGCTGAACCAGGTCTGGACCCCGAAACTTTTGCCATTGATTCAGTGGCTGATGAACCGCAGGTTCCCGAAGACAGGATGAATGTCAAATGGCTGCGTTACCGCTTTGCCAATCCCCGCCCATGGACACCCGAACGCCTGGTTGAAAGCCCTCTGTGGCGAGGGAGGAACAAATGGGTGCCTGCCGCAGTGCTGGTTCCGCTTATCGCCAAGGCAGATGACGATCTGTGGGTGATGCTCACGCGCCGTGCCGCGCACCTGCATGACCATGCCGGACAGGTCAGTTTTCCTGGAGGGCGTGTGGATTTGACTGACTCATCCCGCATTGAAACCGCATTGCGGGAAATGGAGGAAGAAGTCGGTGTTGAGCGCGAACAGATCGAAATTCTTGGCACGCTGCCGGAATACCGGACCGGTAGCGGTTACAGCGTAACGCCGGTTGTTGCGATCGTTCGCCCCCCTTTCACTATCCGCATAGACCCGATGGAAGTCGCAGAAGTGTTTGAGGTTCCCTTTTCCTTTCTGATGACCGGCACCAATTACCAGCGCCGTTCAGCAGAGCTCCCGAATATCGGTTTGAGGACCATTTACACGGTTCCTTATGGCGACCATATGATCTGGGGGGCCACAGCAGGCATGCTGCGTAATCTTTTTCACTTTATGCGGGCATGAGAGTGCCTTCAGGCCGCTGTCCACACGCGCTGTTTCCTGATGTGTTTGATTCCGGCCCGGGGGTGAGGTATCGTAGCGGCTTGGGGTGTTGTCCGGAATTCGCATGATTTTCTTCTCGATTTTTTTTGCGCTCGTCATTGATCATTTCAGGCCAATGCGATTGAGCAATCCTGTGCTGGCAGGGGTTCGCGCGCTGGCAGATAAAATCGAGACATGGTTTAATGCCGGGCATCTGCAACACGGGAAGATTGGCTGGTTTGTCCTCGTTTTGGGCATGACGGTACCGATACTGGCGATTTACTGGGTCTGCCTTTCCCTGAATGCCTTTCTTGCGATGATTTTCAATGTGGTAATTCTTTACTTCTGCATGGGGTTTAAGGATTACAGCCAGTACTTTTCCTCTATCCAGATTGCGCTGATAGTGGGAGACGAGCCAAAGGCACGCCAACTGCTTGCCGAGTGGAGTGGAAGGGACACCAGTACGTTTGAGGTATCTGAAATCATTCGCTTGTCCATTGAAAGAGCGCTTTTAACTTCTCACCAGCATGTTTTCGGGGTGTTTTTCTGGTTCATGATCCCTTATATCGGGCCTGCAGGCGCTGTGTTTTACCGGCTCGCAGCCTATCTTGTCAGAGCATGGGCAGAAAACGGGGATGTCCACCATGAAGCCTTTGGACGGTTTGCCTCACGCATTTTCTTCTGGATTGACTGGCTGCCTGTCAGACTCACCGCCATATGTTTTGCCGTTGTGGGCAATTTTGAAGATGCGGTTTATGCCTGGCGCAATTTTGCTGATCGCTGGGAAAACGCCAATACCGGGGTTTTGCTTTCAGCCAGCGGCGGCGCGCTGGGTGTGCGCCTGGGTACGCCAGAAGAAAAGGCGGCCAGGCTGTTACCCGTAGATGTCAGCACCATGGATTCAGATGGACTGGAAACGGAAAGCCAGCCTGGCGAAGAACCAAGCGTCCGTTTTTTCCAGAATACAACCGGTTTGATATGGCGGGCCCTGCTGTTGTGGCTTTTACTGTTTTTATTCTTTACCATAGTGGTCTGGTTGTTATAAAACCTCACAGTTATTGATATCATCTGGGCTTAATTGTCTGCAGAAACAGGAAATACGGATATCCGGAATATGGTTTCACCAATCACCTTTGTCAACGTCGCTGAAAAAATCACAACAGGGCTCCTGCCGGAGCACAGCAAGCAGGTTATTGATGCCTATGAGTTTGCTGTCGATGTTTATGATGACAAACAGCTTGACTCCGGACAGCCTGTTATTGATTTTGCGCGTACGGTTGGTGTGATTCTGTCAACGCTGAATACTGATGCTGAAACACGTATTGCAGGCCTTTTGATCCCCCTGCCGGAAATCAGTCCCGGGGAATGGGAAAAAATAGAAAACCGCTATGGTTCGGAAGTCGTCAGCCTGGTTGACAATGTCCGGCGGCTCCTGAAACTCAAGGATATCAGCGGTGGTCTGCTTCAGCCGCAAGTCAGCGGGAAAAACGCTGCCCAGTTTCGCAAGGATCAGGCGGAAACATTGCGGAAAATGCTGCTGGCGATGGCGTCAGACATGCGCGTGGTACTGCTCAGGCTGGCGGCCAGGGTTGCCGGATTGCGCTATATCGCGGAAACCAAAAAACTCAATGAGGTCAGCGAGCACTATGCCCGTGAAACGCTGGAGCTGTATGCCCCCCTGGCAAACCGGCTGGGCATCTGGCAGATGAAGTGGGAGCTGGAAGATCTTTCCTTCCGTTTTCTCGAGCCCGATGCCTATAAATCCATTGCGAAAAAGCTGGAAGAAAAGCGCGTCGAACGGGAAGAGTTTATTGAAGACGCCATCAGGCGCGTCAAGGAAGAATTGAAAGCGGCAGGGATCAAGGCAGAAATTTCCGGCCGCCCCAAACATATTTACAGTATCTGGAACAAGATGCATGGGAAATCGCTGGATTTCGAGCAGATGCATGATGTCCGGGCGCTTCGCATTATCGTTTTCGATATCAAAACCTGCTTTGCCGTGCTTGACCTCATTCACCGGATGTGGACGCCGATCCTGGAGGAGTTTGACGACTATATTTCCCGCCCGAAACCCAATGGCTACCAGTCGCTGCATACCATTGTGGTTGCCGAAGACGGGCAGACGCTGGAAGTCCAGATCCGCACGGAAGAAATGCACAACTTTGCGGAATATGGCGTGGCCTCTCACTGGCGTTACAAAGAGACCGGCGGCTCGGATTTTGCTGCCCAGCAGCAGTATGACGAAAAAATTTCATGGCTGCGCCAGTTGCTGTCCTGGAAAGCGGAAGTGGCCGATACGGTTGCCGAACAGGATGATATCCATAGTGACTGGGTCAGGAAAATCAAGGCAACCACGCTGGATGACCGTATTTATGTCCTGACACCTCAGGCTCGTGTAATTGATCTGCCAAAAGGGGCAACGCCCATTGATTTTGCCTACCAGGTCCATACGGATGTGGGCCACCGCTGCCGGGGGGTACGGGTCGATGGGGCCATGGTACCGTTAAATACGCCATTAAAAAGCGGGCAGACCGTTGAAATCATCACGGCAAAAGGGATCGATGCCGGTCCATCGCGTGACTGGCTCACGCCGGGATTTGCCATCAATTCCCGGACCCACAACAAAATCCGGGCCTGGTTCAATGCGGTTGAGCATGAGGAAGCCATCGCCAATGGTCGTACCATCGTTGACAAGATCCTGCAGCGGGAGGGCAAAACATCGGTCAACCTGGAAGAACTCGCCCACAAGCTGGGTTATGCCAAGCTGGAAGAGTTTTTGCTGGCAGCAGGAAAAGACAAAATCAATACCCGCACGGTAGAACAGGTTTTGCATGGTGAAGAGCCGCTCAAGGAAACAAAAACTGAAGATATCGTGCTTCCCCGGAAAAGCCGGGCCTCCAGTATCATGCGCGGGGCAAAATCGGGTGTACTGGTTGTCGGTGCCGAAGGGTTGCTCACGCAGATGGCCAGATGCTGCAAACCGGCGCCGCCTGATCCGATTATCGGTTTTGTCACGCGCGGCAAGGGGGTTTCCATCCATCGTCCCGAGTGCAAGAATTTCCTGGAAATGCAGAAAAAATCTCCCGAACGGGTTATCGAGACGGATTGGGGAACATCCGATCCCGAAACCGTTTATCCGGTGGATGTTTTTATACTGGCAGGCGATCGCCAGGGGTTGCTGCGTGACATTTCCGATATTTTCATGCGGGAAAAACTCAATGTCATCGGAGTGAACACCCAAAGCAACAAGGGACAGGCCCGCATGTCTTTCACGGCTGAAGTCGGTTCGACGGACAGCCTGAACAAGGCGATCCAGATGATCCGGGAAGTCCCCGGCGTTCTGGATGTCAAACGCCTCTGAACGGCGCATTTGCCTGCTTCTCCGCCGTTTTTTGCTCAATCATGCCGTTTTAGCTGTTACACTGTCAAAATCCGGGAACTGCTGCTGATCAGGCAGCAAGGCCTGCCGTTATATCAAGCATGAGAGGTACCGTAGTGAAAAAAATAAAGAAACTTCATTTGTTCATTCTGTCGCTGATTTTTGGTCTGACGGTGACCATCAAGCCGGCCCTTACCTCGAATTTCAGCCAGGAGAGTCTTCATGAGTGGATTCTCAATGGATTGCTGGTTGCCGCTATTGTAGGTTTTGTTGCCGTGAAGTATCTGAAAAGCAAGGGCAGGCTTGATTAATTCATTGCGCTCTTGTTCTATTGCAATGGAGTGAAATGATTTTTTGCAGCCCGCTGAATTTCGCGGGCTGTTTGTTTTTGCAGCCAACCATCTTATATGCCTCCCATTATTCATATCCAGTCCGTATTGATCAGACGCCTGCTGATGGTTTTGCTGGCACCGTTTTTGCTGATCCTGATTCTCTGCATGCGGATTGGCAGAGGCATCATGTCCGGCCTTTCCGAGTTTTCAGAATTATTTACCGCGGTATGGCGGGGGTCCGAGAAAGATCCTCCCCTTTTACCCTGTCCGTTTTGCGGCGGAAAAGGCATACCACATGGATGGCGGACGCAAGGGGGGGCAACTGGCCCAGCCTGCGATAACTGCGGAGCGACAACCTGGTCGGCGGATACCTGGAATACCCGTATCACCCTGACTCAAGAGCAGCTGAAATCGGTACAACGCCATGATGACGATGCAGAATAATCCATGCGAACGCGGATCGTTTTGCCGGATTGATTAACTGATGCGGGGCGCCTGGATGATGCGTTTTTTTGTCATCGCGACTCTGGCATGTGCATGCCTGTCCGCGTATGCCAGGGATTGCCTCATTGCCGTTGATGCCGGGCACACCCGGGAAGAGCAGGGCGCAACAAGTGCGCGCGGCACAGGCGAGTGGCACTTTAATATTGCACTGGCAAAAAGGCTGGCGGTATTATTGGACAAGGCCGGGATACCCTATGTACTGATTAATCCGGACGGGGATGCCATCCCTTTAACAAGCCGACCGGAAGCCGCGCTGAAAGCCGGCGCCACCCTGCTCATTTCCCTGCATCATGATTCTGTGCAGTCTCATTACCTGTCGGAATGGACGTTGGAAGGGGAAACGCATTTTTACAGTGACAACTTTAGCGGATACAGCCTCTTTGTTTCAGCGCAGAATCCCTGTTATCAGGAAAGCCTTGATGTGGCCCGTGAGACGGCAGACAGCCTCCTAGGAAAAAACCTGACACCCGCGTTGTACCATGCCGAAGCGGTAGCTGGTGAAAACCGCCTTTTACTGGACAGCCTGCGGGGCATTTACCAGTTCGATGAACTCGTGGTATTAAGAGAATCTCCCCTGGCTGCGGTTCTGGTTGAGGCGGGTGTGATTGTGAATCGTGAAGAAGAGCTTCTGGTCAGCACACCGGCATACCAGGATAAAGTCACCGGCGCATTGGTAACGGCCATTGAAGCGCATTGCCGGCGGATGCGTAATTGATCCGGGACAGGACCCACCAGCCAGAGAAAAAGCAGTATCCGTAAATGCTGCTTTTTATTCTTAAGATCAGTTATCGCTTATTTTTCACTTTGCCGCTGGATCTGCTTTTCGATAGAGCAGTCTGATGTCGAGATTTCCTTTTTGGGCTGCACCGTGACTTCGACGGGCGTGCTTTGCACAGAAACCGGCTGGGTTTGCGTGGTTACTTCAAGCGGAACGATTTCACCCGCTGCTGGCTGCGAATAGGTGCTGGTTTCCAGGGGAGATATTTCTGTGGCCTGCAATTGCACATTCGGCTGTTTTCCAGATGATTGTGTACCGGTTGTTTCCGGTTTCGGCTGAGGATAACTGGAAGGCTCTAAAAGCCGCGGGAAATTGGGTGAGGAGACCAGCTTGCGAAGGAGATTCTGAACGGCATAAAAATACGTATCGCCTGCAACCTGGCATGCGCTTTGTCCAACGATATTGGTTTTGAAGTGTAGCTGCTCTCTGGCCGAAATGGAGCGTCCGTTATTGGATATGAGCGTCATCTTGATGATCCACTCTCCTCCGGTTAACGTGCTCAAGGATATCTGGGTGACATTTCCTTTCAGGACAATGGGTGAGTCCGGCGAATACGCGTTGGCCAGTTCCAGTTCAGAAACAAAGGCATCCTGGATGTAACGGACAAGCCCCCCTTCACCGGGATTGGTGATAATGCTGTACCCCCGGCACTGGTTGACGCCGCCTTCACCGATTGAGGATTCAAATTCAGCAATACTGATTTTCTGTCCGCTATAGGTACTCAGGGTGGAAACGATATAAGGATCGGAATTATAGCTGTCAACATTTCGCATACAGGCAGACAGGGCCAATGCCGCCAATACAATAAAAATCCCTCTTTTCATCATGTCTGCCATCCTGTTTTTGTTCCGCACCCGGTTAATTTTAGCGGACTTCCGCTCATTTGAAATGATAAGAAACCGGAGAAAACCGGGTCTATTATGATGACAGGAAAGCGGCTGACGTTTGGTTTGTGGTCGTGATGTCGCAATGATCATGCACGATATCCGCCTGCACAGCAGCCGGGAGGTATCCAGGGAAAGGGGAAAAAACTGTTTCGGCAGAGAAGCCGGGTCGCTATGATAATGGTACCGGAGGCCGGAATCGAACCGGCACGGGGTCACCCCCGCGAGATTTTGAGTCTCGTGCGTCTACCAATTTCGCCACTCCGGCAACGCCTGAGCATTATCGCTGATTTACCCTCTGGCGGCAACAGCCGGTAGTGGCTACGCTTCTTCATCAGAGTTTTCCATTTTTTCCAAATACTCCAGGGCTTCTTTTTGCTTGCTTCGTGAGAGGCGGTTCCAGAATAAGAGCAGTTTTGCTGATTTGTCATCTGCTGCGTACAGATATTCAACGGGGATTTTCAGAACAGCGGCCAATCTTTGGGCAATCTCATACTTGGGGAAATGCTTTCCGCTTTCATACTGACTCATTCTGGCGCTGGCCGAAAATTCGTCAATGCCTGCATTAATGGCTAGCTGTTCCTGGGTCATGCCAGAGTGAAGTCGGGCTTCACGAAGGCGTTTGGCAAATATGGAAGCAGGTTTTTTCAAGAGATTCTTAATGTTAGGTTAACAGTTAAAAGAATCTTAGATTTCGCTTGTCTTTTCCCTAAAATATCCTTAGAATTTCCTCTGGGCAATTCTAAGGATATTTTAGATTTGTGCGGAATAAAGTTTATGAACAGAAAGCTGTACGTGAAGAGAAAAAGGAGAATAAAAAATGATGGTTTCAATGAAAAATGAAGCAGGTTTGGTCAGGCAGGTAAAAGTTGGTTTTTCATGGACAGCTTTTTTCTTCGGTGGATTCCCTTTCTTTTTCAGGGGGATGCCTGTTCATGGAATTATCTGGATTGTGCTTTCTATGCTGACATTCGGCATAAGTAATCTGTTTCTGATGTTCATCATTAACAGGCAGACTGCACATTATTATCTTGAGCATGGTTATCGCCCCGTTGGAGACGGGTGGAATATAGCGGGTACAAAATGGGGGATTCTGGCTGGGTAGAAGATGTTGGAACGCTGTTTTTTCAGGAAAAGAAGATGAAAAAATTTATTGGAGTGGTATGTTTGATTGCTGTGCTGACGGGTTGTGGAAAACAGATTCCATGTGATGATCCGGAGGTCATGAAAACGATTAATTCGAGAATAACGACAACACTGGATAATAGAGCGATATTTCTTGCGAGTTATTTGGCCGGAAATGATTATCGGGATAGGAAATTACTAGGAACAGAGGATTTCGATAAATATATAGCGCGCCTATCAAAAGCGTACCGTCCAGAGCGTTTTAGATAGTGTCTACATGAGATATAAGAGATAAAACTCCCTCTGTTTGCCAGATGGCAGATGTTATGAAGCGATGATCATTATAGGAAGACCACCCTTTAACAGGAGATTCCATGAGACCAGCGTACAGACGCCACGACATATCCGACCAGGCCTGGGCTTTACTTGAGCCCCACCTTCCAGGACAGCCTGGTCAATGGGGCAGGATAGCCAAAGATAACCGCACCTTCATTAATGCTGTATTCTGGATATTACGCACAGGCGCCCCCTGGCGTGATCTTTTGCCGGAGTACGGAAAATGGGGGAGCGTTCACCAGCGCTTCATCCGCTGGCGCGACAAGGGCATATGGGAGCGCCTGCTGGAAATCCTGATAGATGAGCCTGATTTTGAATGGCTTCTGATAGATGCAAGTCACATCAAGATTCACCCGCACGCGGCGGGGGCAAGAGGAGGCAACCAGGGCATGGGGCGCACAAAAGGGGGCTCAACTCAAAAATACATCTGGCCGTGGATGCGAATGGTATGCCGGTCAGATGTCTTGTCACATCGGGTACCGTTGCAGATTGTACGCAGGCTTCACGGTTAATGGATGGGATATCCCCTCGCCATCTGGTGGCGGATCGGGGTTATGATTCAAACGCCATTCTTGACCATGCAAAATCCCGCAACATCATACCGGTCATACCCCCGAAAAGAAATCGCAAGGAGAAAAGAAGCTACGATCGGCAGATTTATCAGAAGCGTCACCTGGTGGAAAATGTCTTTCTTTATCTCAAACGCTGGCGGGGTATTGCCACAAGATACGCAAAAAATCTCGCGACATTTGCTGCCGCTGTGCAGGTGCGCTGTATCGCCCTTTGGTTGAATGCGTTAACCATACTCAAGTAGACGCTATCTAGGGAACTTTATCAGGAGAGGCTCACGGACGTGGACATGTTTTCCCAACATGCAAGTACGGGGCAGGAAGCCAGATACTATGAAAATGCTTTCAAGATAATGAATGATTACAAAGCGATAATGATTTCCACCATCGGAAAACCGGAAACGCTTTTGAAAGCCAATGAAGGGTGCAATTGCCGGATTGTCACAAACTTTTCCGCAGTGACATTCGATCACGATACGCTGGATTACAAGGTAAACCCAAACAAGCGTCAGTTGGTGATCGAATATCAAACGGGGCTAAAAGAGAGTCGGGATAATCGTTTAAAAATTACCAAGCAAAATGTCAGTGTTATCAAGGGCAGCAGTTGATGTGGATTTAAGTAAATCAGTTGTTGTTAAAGCGCAGGGCATCCAGCCAGATAATGAGGGGAATGGTAGCAGGAAGCAAAGGCTTAACCCGGATTGGACCTTGCCATTGAAATGCCTGTCCTTCCCGGCTTCTGGGTTCGCCCTGCCAGTTTTTGCTGACAAAAAAGTGCAAACGGACATGGGCATGCGGGTAGACATGTTCAACACAGCACCAAGGCTCCTGGGAAAGGATGGTTACGTCCAGTTCTTCCATAAATTCCCGTTTTAAAGCCGCTTCGATACTTTCGCCGGATTCCACCTTCCCGCCCGGAAATTCCCAGTATCCCGGATAAGGCTTGCCTTCCGGACGCTGGCCCAGGAGCACCTCTCCGTTTTCACGCATCAGGATGCCGACAGCAACGTCAATCGGCTGGCTTTTGCCTCTGCTCACGGCTGGCGATCGGATGAGGTATCCCACAGTTCGGCATTGGGGCCTGATGAGGGTGGTGTGATGCCGAAGTGACGGTAAGTGGAGGCGGTTGCCATCCGTCCGCGCGGTGTGCGCTGCAGGTAACCCTGCTGGATGAGATATGGCTCGAGTACATCCTCAATCGTATCCACTTCTTCGCTGATGGCGGCGGCCAGATTGTTGATGCCGACAGGGCCCCCGCCGAATTTGAACAGGACGGCTTCCAGAAGTTTGCGATCCATCACGTCAAACCCGACAGGGTCGACATCCAGCATTTTCAGCGCATCGTCGGCCATTTTCTGGGTGATCTCTCCCGTTCCCTTGACTTCGGCATAGTCCCTGACCCGTCTCAAGAGGCGGTTGGCAATTCGGGGGGTGCCGCGGGCACGGCGGGCAATTTCCTCTGCGCCGTCTTCCTGTATCGGGGTATTCAAAAGATTTGCGCTGCGCATGACAATCCGGGTCAGGTCTTCAGCGTTGTAAAACTCAAGGCGAGCAACGACGCCAAACCGGTCCCGCAGAGGATTGGTCAGCATGCCTGCACGTGTTGTGGCGCCGACGAGGGTAAAGGGCTGCAGATCCAGTTTGACAGAGCGCGCAGCAGGGCCTTCCCCGATGAGGATATCTATCTGGTAATCCTCCAGCGCCGGGTACAGGATTTCTTCGACGACCGGTGACATGCGATGAATCTCATCGATGAAAAGCACATCATTGGCTTCGAGATTCGTCAACAGTGCGGCGAGATCGCCAGGCCGTTCCAGCACGGGGCCTGATGTCTGACGCAGGTTGACCCCCATTTCCCGTGCGATGATATGGGCGAGCGTGGTTTTGCCGAGGCCCGGCGGTCCGAAAAGCAGGGTATGGTCCAGCGCTTCATTGCGCTTTCTTGCTGCAGCAATGAAGATTTCCAGCTGTTCGCGTGTTTTATGCTGGCCAACGTATTCATCAAGATGCTTGGGACGAAGCGCCCGCTCAATGGCTTCTTCGTTGGGGGAGGCCGGTGTCGATGAGATAATGCGCTGTTCGGAAAAATCGTCCGTCTGTATGCTCATGCGAGGGCTTTCAATAACATCATGTCAGTGATTATCCTTTTGACAGGGCCTTGAGTGCAAGCTTGATGCCGTCTGAAACCGAGCTGTCAGCCGGTACCTGCTTGAGTACGGCATTCACTTCCCTGGAAGAGTAGCCCAGGGCCAGAAGGGCATTGAGGATGTCGGCCATATTGTCGCTGCCTGCCGCGTTAGCACTGGCGATATCAAGATCAGCTCCCAGCTTGCCTTTGAGTTCCAGCAAGAGGCGTTCTGCCGTTTTTTTGCCAATGCCGGGAATGCGGGAAAAACGGGTCGTGTCCTGCAGGGTAACGGCCTGAACCATTTCCGCGACTGACATGCCCGAGAGCAGCGACAGTGCGGTTCTGGCGCCAATGCCGGAGATACGGATCAACTGGCGAAACAGGCTGCGTTCTTCAAGGTTGCCGAAACCATACAGGAGATGGGCGTCCTCCCTGACGGCAAGGTGGGTAAATAGGGTCACCTTTTCCCCAAGGGCAGGCAGATTGTAAAACGTGCCCATCGAAACATCGATTTCATAACCGACGCCCTGGCAGTCAACAAGGATGGTGGGAGGGGTTTTCTGAAGCAGGATGCCACTGATGCGACCTATCATATTCGGATCCGGAAAAAAGAATCAAAGTCATATATATACCACATCCCGCATCCCTACTGGATCAGACGACCGCGCCGGATGCGAAAGCCGCTCTTTGGTTTCAGTGAACCGGCCTCCTGCATGGCTCTCAAGGTATCAAAAGCATTGGCATGGCAGATGGCAACACCCAGGGCATCTGCGGCATCACTTTTGGGCGGCGCAGGCAGGGAAAGAAGGCGTTTGACCATATCCTGCACCTGCTTTTTTTGTGCCTTGCCATGTCCCACCACCGCCTGCTTGACCTGCAATGCCGTATATTCCGAAATGGCAAGATCGGCGCCGACGAGTGCGCAGATAGCAGCCCCTCTGGCTTGTCCCAAAAGCAGGGTGGATTGCGGGTTCACATTCACAAAAACTTTTTCAATGGCGGCACAGTCCGGCCGATATGTCTCAATGATTTCCCCGACACTTTTCAGGATGATTTTCAGGCGGTCCGGAAGATCGGCTTCTGTCGGGGTGCTGACTGTGCCGGACGCCACATAGGAAAGCTGCGCCCCCTGTTTTTCGATGACGCCAAAACCGGTGATTCTGAGTCCGGGGTCAATGCCGAGAATTTTCATAAGCAGTGTCTCCCTGACGGCTGGAAAAGAATCAGTGCCGGAAATGGCGTATGGCGGTGAAGGCCATGGTCAGCCCACGCTCATCTGCCGCATCAATGATTTCCTGGTCCCGTATGGAGCCACCCGGCTGGATGATGGATGTTGCGCCGGCATTTGCCACAATATCCAGCCCATCCCTGAACGGAAAGAATGCGTCAGAAGCCACAGCCGTTCCTGCCAGTGACAGTCCGGCATTTTTCGCTTTCATGACAGCCGTACGCGCAGCATCCACCCGGCTCATCTGGCCGGCGCCGATCGCCAGCGTCATGCCGTCACGACAGAAAACAATCGCATTGGATTTGACAAACTTGGCAACCCGCCAGGCAAAGAGCATATCCTGCATGGCCCTGTTGTCAGGCTGTTTTTTGGTGACGACTTTCAGATCGGGAACTGCAATATTGGTGGCATCGGGTGATTGCAGCAACAGGCCGCCCCCCACCCGCTTGACTTCATATTCATTCAGGTCTTTCCCCAACGGGATTTCCAGCAGGCGGACATTTTTCTTGCCAGAGAAAATAGCGCGGGCTTCCGGTGAAAAAGCCGGTGCAATCAGGACTTCCACGAAAAGCTTCGATGCCTCTTCGGCCGCATTTTTATCCAGCTCGCGGTTGAACGCGATGATGCCGCCAAATGCGGCTTCGGGGTCTGTCTGCAATGCACGCTCATAAGCGTCTTTCGGATCGTTTCCGACAGCAACGCCACAGGGATTGGCATGCTTGATAATGACACAGGCAGGTTCGTCAAACGTTTTGACACATTCCCATGCCGCATCGGCATCACTGATATTGTTGTATGAAAGTTCTTTTCCCTGCAGTTGCGTGTAGTCTGCCAGTGTCCCGTGCGGCACGCTGCGCTCACGATAAAAAGCGGCTGACTGGTGCGGGTTTTCGCCATAACGCATCTCCTGCACCTTTTCAAAATGCAGGTTCAGTGTCCGGGGATAAAAACTGCGGGCGGTATGTTCCTTGTCTTCCCCCAGGCTTGAGAGATAGTTGGCAATGGCGCCATCATACTGGGCGGTATGGAAAAAGGTTTTCCTGGCCAGATCAAAGCGGCTGTTTTCAGTCAGGGCGCCGCCGTTGTTTTTCATTTCCTGCAACACCTGGGCATAATCCGCAGGGTCGCAGATAACGGTGACATCACGGTAATTTTTTGCCGCGGAACGCAGCATGGCCGGGCCGCCGATATCAATATTTTCCACGGCATCTTCGAGTGTGCATTCAGGCGCTGCTATCGTTTGCTGGAAGGGATACAGGTTGACCACGACCATATCAATGGTGGAGATACCCTGGCTGGCAATGGCCGTGGTATGCGAATCCAGGTCGCGCCTGGCCAAAATGCCGCCATGCACCTTGGGATGCAGGGTTTTCACACGGCCATCCAGCATTTCAGGAAATCCAGTGTAGTCGGCTACTTCAGTGACGGCAATGCCGTTTTGGGCAAGCAGCTCTGCCGTGCCGCCGGTAGAGAGAATGGATATCCCCATCTCAGTAAGTGCACGGGCAAAGTCGACGACGCCTGTTTTGTCAGAGACGGAAATCAGGGCAAATCGGGTCATGATAATTCAGTGTAAATGAAATAACGGAAGCGGGAAAATACAGGGAAAACGCTATAACAGTTCATGCTCCAGCAGTTTTTTTCGCAGGGTGTTGCGATTAATGCCAAGCATTTCTGCTGCCAGTGACTGATTGTTTCTTGCATGTGCCATCACAGTGGCGAGAACCGGCTTTTCAACGGTGTGCATGATCATGTCATAGATACCGGTTGGTTTTTGCCCATCCAAAACATTGAAATAATCCTGCAGACTTTTTGAGATGGCTTCCTGAATTTGCTCTTTGCTCATTTTTGTCTTATTGAGTTTGCGAGAAATCGGCGTCAGGGCTAAGCGATTCTTGCGTTTGGTTCCTGTAGTGTAATCTTTCACCATGTTCGAGCTGTGATTCAAAAAAAACATCAACACGCCTGAGTTGCTCCTCACAGGAATCAATCTGGTTAATGTGTTGTTTGAATACATCCGAACCGGGAAGACTATTAATATACCATCCAATGTGCTTTCTGGCACTCCGGACACCGATTATTTCACCGTGAAATGCGTAGTGATCCAGTAAATGCTGGTGCATCAACCGGCGAATTTCCTCGACACGGGTGCCGGCATCAGTTCACCGGTTTGAAGATAATGGGTAATCTCACGAAATATCCAGGGGCGTCCCTGTGCCGCACGCCCGATCATGATGGCATCCGCATTGGTTGTCTCCAGTACTTTTCGGGCTTTTTCCGGTGAGTCGATATCGCCATTGGCGACCACGGGAATGGATACGGTTTGCTTGACCTGTGCAATGGTTTCGTATTCTGCCTCTCCCCGATAGGCATCTTCCCGGGTACGGCCGTGGAGCGTCAGCATGGCAATGCCTGCCGATTCGGCAATTTTGGCAATCGTCAGTGCATTTTTGCTTTCACGGTTCCAGCCGGTGCGGTATTTGAGCGTAACCGGAACATCAACCGCATTGACGACGGCATTGAGGATGTCTGCCACGCGCTTTTCATCCTGTAAAAGGGCGGAGCCGCACCAGTTGTTGCAGACTTTTTTTACCGGACAGCCCATGTTGATATCAACAATCTGGGCGCCCAACCCGACATTGTGGCGCGCGCACTCAGCCATCATTTCCGGATCGGCACCGGTGATCTGGATGGCGCGTGGCGCAGCTTCATCCTGATGCGCCATCCGTTTTTTGCTTTTTCGGGTCTGCCAGAGTGCCGGATTGGCTGCGACCATTTCGGAGACGGCATATCCCGCGCCAAGCTGCCGGCACAGTTGGCGAAAAGGGCGGTCTGTTACACCAGCCATAGGCGCAACAAAAACATTATTGGGCAGGGTATAAGGACCGAGCTGCATGGCGTGAAAGTCAAAAAAAGCGCTATTTTACCAAAGCCGGTATGCCAGAGACATCCCGAAAAAATGACAGATCAGAAATGTTTGAGGTAATCAGCCGGTTTTTGCTGTGGTTCAAGATGTCCATCATCTCCCCACGCAATGAGTTCTATGCGGTTTTCACAAACCCTGAAACGGTTGATGCTGGTGTTTAACACAGGTACCCGGCTTCTGACTTCGAGCGGCATGTCATGAGCCACGCGATAGGCGGACTCGATGATGCCGAAGTGGGCGATGAGCACAATTTTTTTACTGGCATAAGGCCGGGCGATCCGCTGGATTGCTTCAATGGCCCGATGGTGAAAAGCACGGATGCTTTCGGCAATCCGCTCTCCCGGCGGAAAAACATGATCCGGGTCAGCAGCATACCAGGCGGCATGGGATTCGGGATAGCGCGTTTTGATCTCATCACGGCTCAAGCCTTCAAAGGCACCATAAGAGCGTTCACGGAATGCCGGATCAACTGTGACAGGCAGATTGTGCCATTTTGCAATTTCTTCTGCCGTTCGCAGGGCGCGCTGGAGGTCACTTGAAAAAATGGCCTCCAGCTTTTCTTCCCTTAAGGTGTCGGCAAGCGCAAGTGCCTGCCCGATTCCTTTCTCGTTTAAAGGCGTATCGCTGTGCCCTTGCAGGCGTTTGGTTGCATTCCAGTCTGTCTGCCCGTGACGGATGATCAGTACTTCTGTTGATTGCATCATGTTGCCAAAGACTCAGATGGTGTCAGCCAGCTCCGGATTGAGTGTATAAATGCCGGTAATGCTGGCTTTGCCCAGAATGTGCCCTTCCATTGCCGCCATCATATCCGGTCCGGTGAATTTGTCTTCGACAGCCAGCCTGTCGATATCAAGGGCATACACCGTAAACACATAATGATGGGGAATGGTGTCATTCCACGGGGGGCAGGGGCCATCATAGCCGTAATAGTCGCCGGACATATCCTTGTCGCCGGCAAACCAGGGGCTGTAGTCATTGATACCCTGGCGTGCGCCATGCAATGTCGCCGGACCGCTTTTTCCGCGGGGGGTGACACTGCTGGAAAATTCACCATCACCTACAGATTGCACTGTCGGCGGCAGATCAATCAGGAGCCAGTGGTAAAAATCGACCCGTGGAAGGTCTGCCGGCACTTTTTTGCCTTCCTGATTGACGTCATCTCCCCTGGAAGGAACATCATAGTCATGACAGATGACGGCCAGTGATTTAGTCCCTGCCGGCACATCACTCCAGGCCAGGTGCGGATTGCGGTTGTCTGACAGCGCAACATGTGTTTTGGGGTCGATCAAGCCGAAAGCATATTGCGGGGGGATGGCCTGATTGTCCTTGAAAGAATCACTCCATATTTTCATGCGTCCTCCTGTGTCTGGTCGTTTTTATCATAATGTCCTGCTATTTTGCCAGATGAAGGCGGTTTTTCGCACAGTTTGCGCAAATTAATGAGTCCTGACCCTAAGCAGGGGTATCAGCCGGTGGTGTATGCAGCCAGATGGTAACCGGTCCGTCATTGACCAGTTCAACTTCCATATGGGCGCCAAATCGGCCCGTCTGAACGTGAGAGACTGTTGCTTTGGCCTGGCGGGTAAAATAGTCAAAGAGGCGTTGCCCGACATCCGGTGATGCGGCAGCAGAAAAGGAGGGGCGGGTTCCGGATCGGGTATTGGCCGCCAGGGTGAATTGGGGAACCAGCAGCAGATCGCCTTTAACGGTATCAAGCGACAGGTTCATCTTGCCGTCACTGTCATTGAAAACCCGGTAATTCACCAGGCGGTTCAACAGGGCATCCGCTTCTTTTTCAGTATCGCCGCGTTCTGCGCAAAGAAGGACAAGCAGGCCTTTTCCGATACGGCCAACAATTTCCTCCTCTACAACAACCTGTGCACGGCTGACACGCTGAAGCAGCGCGATCATTCAGCAGCTCCGGTTTTCCCGAAAAAAGCGGTCACGTCTTTATCCATCATGCCCGGATACAATGCGCCTAAGATACGCGGGCCATGTGCGCCGGTGACGCCTGGCAGGTTGCCGGGAAGGCGGTTGGTGAAACGATGGGCCAGCCATGCGAAAGCCAGTCCTTCAATATGGGTTGGGTCAATGCCGATGACTTCGCTGGTGACAACGTCAGTGTCAGGCATCGGTTTTTCCAGCGCAGCCTCAAGTCCGCTGACAAGATGGGTGTTTCTGGCACCGCCACCGCAGATAAAGATTTTATCGGCATCAGGCGCATAGCGGGTGATGGCGTCTGCGATGGTCGTGATGGTAAAGGCAGCCAGTGTTGCCTGGATATCGACTGGAGACAGAACGGTAAATTCCAATGCGGAAGCCAGTTTTGCTTCTACCCATTCCTCATTGAACAGGTCCCGCCCTGTGCTTTTGGGTGGAGGGAGTGACAGGAAAGGTTCTTTCAGCATAACGGCCAGCAATTCGCTGTCAGGTTCGCCGCTGGCGGCCCATTGGCCGTTTTCATCATAAAGCAGGCCCTGGTATTTTGCGATCCAGGCATCTAAAAGGACATTGCCAGGCCCGGTGTCAAAACCGATTGTTTTGCGATCCCGTGTCAATATGCTGATATTGGCAATGCCGCCGATATTGACGACCACACAGGAGTTGCCGCTGTTGCCAAACAGGGCATGATGAAAAGCCGGAACCAGCGGGGCTCCCTGGCCGCCTGCGGCCAGATCACGTGAACGGAAGTCCGCAATGACATCAATGCCGGTGAGTTCCGCCAAAAGCGCGGGGTTATTGGTTTGCCGGGTATAGCCCAGTTCAGGGCGATGACGGATGGTTTGTCCGTGCACGCCGATAGCGGTGACAAAACCGGGCGTGAGGCATGACTGCTCGAGCAGCCGGAAAACACAGCGGGCGTAAATGTTTGCCAGATCATTGGCAACAAGCGCTTCCCGCTCGATTTCATTGTCGCTGGGCAGTTGCAGGGACATTAAAAGACGGCGCAGATCCTCGTTAAAAGGGATATGCGCCGCACTCGTCAGCGGGAGAAACCCACCCGTGTAATTATCCGGAATTTCAACAAGCACCCCATCGACACCATCCATGCTGGTGCCTGTCATGAGGCCGATATAAAGACGGCCGGAAGTGTCTTGGCTGGGCAATGTTATTTCGAGGCGACTTTTTCGTAACTGCCACCCGGGTTCATCAGAGAGAAACGGTGGCGCATGTCAGCAACAACAATCCGGAATTTCTCCATTTCACTGGCAGTCAGCGGCTGGATATTCGGCATTTCAATCTGTCTCGGGTCACGCTGAACCCCATTGATCCGGAACTCATAATGCAGATGCGGTCCTGTGCTCATGCCGGTTGAGCCGACAAAGCCAATGACGTCACCCTGCTTGACCTTGGTGCCTTTTTTCATGTCAGGGTTAAAGCGGCTCATATGGCCATATGCTGTTGTATAGGCGCCCCAGTGTTTGACAACAATGAAGTTGCCATAGCCGTTTTGCCAGCCGATGAATTCGATGGTGCCATCAGCAGCTGAACGGATCGGTGTGCCGGTCGGGGCGGCAAAGTCAATGCCTTTATGCTGCTTCCACAAACCGGTGATGGGATGTTTGCGCATGGAGAATGCGGAGGAAACACGCGTAAATGCGAGCGGATATTTCAGGAAGGCTTTTTTCTGTGACTTGCCGTTGAAGCTGTAGTAGCCGCCGGGTCTTGCGCCAATACCATCAAACCAGACCGCCTGATAGATGTTGCCGGCATTGATGAATTCAGCAGCAAGAATACGGCCGGAACGCAGGAAGGTGCCGTTACGCCAGTAGGATTCATACACGACATTAAAACGGTCGCCACGGCGCAGATCCGAACTGAAGTCGATATTGGTGGCGAACATGTCAACCAGTTTGTTGGTGATGATGTCCGGGATTTCCGCCGTATCCGTCGCAGCGAACAGGGAAGAATAAATCACGCCGGAACGCATTTCGACACGGCGCTCAATTGCCGCATTGTCATTGGAGGAGACAAATCCCCTGTCAGTGCGTGTGACCACGATGTCACATGGCATGTCGTCCTTGTCCGTTGTCGACATATAAAGCCAGTGCAGTTGTCCGGCATTATCGGTTTTTGCCTGAATAATTTTCCCGGCCTTGAGATGCAGCATTTCCCTGGCGATGTCATCTGACTTGATGAAGGCGATCGCCGGGGCATCATCGACTCCCAGGCGGGTGAGCAAAGAACCGAGGGTGTCACCCGAGCGGACCTTTTCTTCACGCATGAAATAGTGTTTTTCCTGGCTCAGTGCAGCGATTTGCTCGGAAAGAGAAGGCAGCTTGATTTCTTCGGAAATCGAGCGGATTTCAATATGGCTGGTATCAGGTGGCGCGCCGGGGGCGACAGCGGCAGCACCAATGGCAAAAATGGCGAGGAGAAGGGATGCAGCAGAAATAATACGGGTTTTTCTTGTTGTGCCTAAAAGTGTTGAAGCTATTTTTTGAAAAACATCGCGCATGAAAATCCTCTTCTCTTCGTGGAGCAATCAGTTAAAATCTTTACTTTTAGGTAATGCGATTTCTGTTGCGAAGGAAATATTAACAGAAAGCAACATGGATTTAAAGCAAAATTATAGCAAATATAAAGCAAAAAAATGAATAAAAAACATGAATCTTCCGGTATTTCTGACGATTTGCCACTATCATCAGCCGTCAAAGAGGCAGTAGACGTTATCAAACGCGGTACAGAAGAACTGCTGGTTGATACAGAGCTTGCCCAGAAACTGGCGCGTTCTGAAAAGACAGGAAAGCCGTTGCGGATCAAGCTGGGACTGGACCCTACCGCCCCTGACCTGCACCTGGGACACACGGTTGTGTTAAACAAAATGCGGCAGCTGCAGGATCTGGGACATACGGTGATTTTCCTGATTGGCGATTTCACTTCCATGATCGGTGATCCGTCGGGCCGCAATGTCACTCGTCCGGAGCTGACCCGTGAGCAGGTCAAGGAAAATGCTATGACGTATTTCAACCAGGCCAGCCTGGTGCTTGATCCTGGCAGGACAGAAATCCGGTATAACTCCGAGTGGAGCGACAAGATGACCGCGCGGGACATGATCCAGCTGGCATCGCGTTATACGCTTGCCCGTATCATGGAGCGTGAGGATTTTTCAACCCGTTTTAAAAACGGCTCCCCCATTGCGATTCATGAGCTGCTTTATCCTTTGATGCAGGGGTATGACTCCGTGATGCTTGAATCTGACATGGAGCTGGGCGGTACAGACCAGAAATTCAATCTGCTGGTAGGACGGGAATTGCAAAGAGGGTACAACCAGGAGCCGCAATGCATTCTGACCATGCCGCTTCTGGAAGGGCTGGATGGCATTGAAAAAATGTCCAAGTCCAAAGGCAATTATGTCGGCATTACCGAACCGGCCAATACCATGTTTGCCAAAGTGATGAGTATTTCTGATGAGATGATGTGGAAGTACTATGACCTGCTTTCCTTCCGCTCACTTTCCGATATCGGCAATCTCAGGGATGCTGTGAAAAACGGCCGCAATCCGCGGGATGTGAAGGTGGAACTGGCGCAGGAAATCGTCACACGCTTCCATTCAAAAGCCGCCGCCGAATCCGCACTTGAGGATTTCATGCTGCGTGCGCGGGGCGGTATTCCGGATGATGTGCCTGAACTCAGCCTTTCCGGTGCGCCGATGGGTATCGGACAATTGCTCAGACAGGCCGGATTATGCGCATCCACGTCAGAAGCGCTACGCATGGTTGATCAGGGCGGGGTCCGTATTGACAGTGAAGCTGTCAGCGATCGGGGGCTGAAAGTGGAAGCGGGGACTTTTGTGGTGCAGGTCGGCAAGCGCAAGTTTGCCCGGATAACGCTGAACTGAGGAGAAAAGGCCGAGCGGATCAGTTCCGTTCCCGACCTATCTGCGTGACGCCGGGAATATGACGTACCCGGCGCATCAGATTCGCCAGATGCGTCCGGTCTTCTACCTGTACAGTAAACCGTAATACGGTGAAATCCTCCTGTGTTTCCATGCCGACATGGACAATATTGGCGTTGGACTCGCTGATTTCTGCCGCAACACGGGCAAGGATTCCTTTTTCCTCATGGACAGTAACTTTCAGGCGGCAGTCGAAACTGCGATTCAGGTCCTCACCCCAGGCGACATTGATCCATTTTTCCGGTTCTTTGGCGATCTGTCTTTTTGCCACAGGACATTCGGCCTGGTGCACGACCAGACCGCGTGTCATATTCAGTTCGCCCATGATGGTGTCACCCGGAATGGGAAGGCAGCAGGATGCCAACTGGACATTGACACCCTCACTGCCATAGATAATGACAGGCTGTGGAGCCGCCGTTTTCGGCTCTTCTTTCTGTCTGGTGCGTGATTCCTTTTTTCGCTTGACTTCGTCAGTCAGACCGATAATCCGCCGAGCCACCAGTGCGGCAAGCCGTTTGCCCACGCCAATATCCATATAGATATCGTCAAGCGTTTTTGAACCGGTTTCGTACAGCAGTTTGTCAATCACGGGCTGATCAAGGGCCGGATCCATGTCTACCGACTGCAGAGCCTGCTGCAAAAGTCGTTTACCCAATTCGATGGAGTCAGCCATGTTGACGGAACGCAGATGGCTTCTGATACAGGAACGGGCTTTCCCCGTCCGGACAAAGGAAAGCCAGGCAGGATTGGGGCGGGATGTGGGAGACGTGATGACTTCCACGATATCGCCGTTTTGCAGTTCGGTTCTTAAGGGGGCCGGCTCGTTGTTGATTTTGACAGCGACCGTCTGGTTACCCACATCGGTATGGATGTTGTAGGCGAAATCCAGTGCGGTCGCTTCACGCGGCAGGGCGATGATTTCCGCTTTCGGCGTAAAGACATAGACCGAGTCCGGAAAGAGGTCAACCTTGACGTGCTCGAGAAATTCAGCGGAATTACCGGTTTGCTGCTGGATGTCCAGAAGGGATTGCAGCCAGCCGAGACTGTGTTTCTGGATATCCGTCAGGTTTTCATTCGGATTCTTGTAAAGCCAGTGGGCGGCAACACCGGTTTCTGCAACATGGTGCATGTCGTGTGTGCGGATCTGAAATTCAACGGGGGCGCCATACGGGCCAACCAGCGTGGTGTGCAAAGACTGGTATTTATTCAGCTTGGGCATGGCAATGTAATCCTGCACCTTGCCCGGCATGGGTTTGTAGAGGGAATGCAGCACACCCAGCGTGGCGTAACATTCTGCGATCGTATTAACCACTACCCTGAAGCCATAAATATCGAGTACCTGCGAAAAAGCCAGATTCTGCTGGCGCATTTTCCTGTAGATCCCGAAAAGGGTTTTTTCCCGGCTGTAGATCTCGGCATGAATCCCGCTCTTTTCAAGAGCTGAACTGACCGTATCATGAATCCGGCCCAGCACTTCATGCCGGTTACCCCGGGCGGTACTGACCGCTTTATCCAGGGTTTCATAGCGGTAAGGGTGCATATTGTGAAAAGCCAGGTCCTGCATTTCACGATAGAGATTGTTGATGCCAAGACGGTGTGCGATCGGTACGTACACTTCCATGGTTTCCCGGGCAATACGCCTGCGCTTGGACATGTCCATGACATCCAGTGTGCGCATATTGTGAAGGCGGTCTGCCAGCTTGATCAGAATGACACGGACGTCTTTTGCCATGGCAAGCAGCATTTTTCGGAAGTTTTCTCCCTGAGCGTCCACATGGTTCTGAAATTGCAGCTTTTCCAGTTTGGACAGGCCGTCAACCAGTCCGGCAACGGGCGCGCCAAAGCGTTCGATCAGTTCTTCTGTTTTGACATCCTGATCTTCCATGACGTCATGAAGTAGCGCAGCCATGATGGCCTGGGTATCCAGTTTCCAGTCTGCACAGATTTCAGCGACTGCCAGGGGATGCGAAATATAGGGCTCCCCGGATTTTCGGATTTGTCCCAGATGCATTTCATCCGCGTAGCGAAAAGCTTCTCTCACGCGCTGCATGTCCGCTTTTGAGAGATAGGTTTCGAGCTTTTGTGTGAGGTGGGAAAACGTGGCAACGCCAGGGACAGGCTGAGAGCTAGCCACAACTGACGGTGCCGTCTGGGGTGTTTGCGGCTCGGTCAGTATCTGGTTTGCGGAGAAGACACCAGTGTCTTCTCCTTTGTGTGAAGATAACCCGGACTTGTCTAGCATCAGTGATTACGTGAAATATACCTTAATGCCTTAACAATAACACAGCTGTGTTATTTTGCATCACAGCCGTGTCGGGATATGATCCGGCACAAACAATCAGCCGGGTACTTTTTTCAGCATTTCCGTACCGACTTTGCCTGCTGCGATTTCACGCAGGGCAAGAACGGACATTTTGTCTTTTGCGTCAACCTGGGGGGTATGTCCCTGGAGCAGTTGGCGTGCGCGGTAAGTGGCACACAGGGTCAGCTCAAAATGATTCGGGATTTGCTGAAGACAATCTTCAATAGTAATACGGGCCATAGATACTCCTGCCTTGAAATAAAACGGAAAATTAACGGATATCAGAAATGATACCGAATTGCTCAAATAATCTGGTATGTGTCACGACTTGTCGGGGAAGTCTGCAGCGGGTGGCCTCTACAATGGCGGCAAGCTGGGAGAGCGCGTGATCAAAATCGTCATTGATGATAACATAATCAAAGCCACATGCATGGGATATTTCTTCGCTTGCAGCTTCCATCCGCCCGGCAATAATTTCGGGAGAATCCTGTCCACGTCTGTTCAGCCGTTCCTCAAGCGTGGCTATTGAGGGGGGCAGAATAAAGATACTCACGGTTTCTGCAATAAGCTTGCGTATCTGCATGGCGCCCTGCCAGTCGATTTCCAGCAGGGTATCCTTGCCGTTTGACAATCGCTCCAAAATGGCGCGGCGGGATGTTCCGTAGTAATTGCCATGGACTTCGGCGTATTCCAGAAACTCGCCTTTTTTCTGTTTTTCCAGAAAATCCGAAACGGTTGTGAAATGGTATTCCCTGCCGTCTTCTTCGCCAGGCCGTGGCGCGCGCGTGGTGTGGGATATGGAAATCCCCAGGCTGGGATCCTGTTTTGTCAGTGCTTTTAAAAGCGATGATTTCCCCGCACCGGAAGGGGCCGTGATGATAAACAGCGTGCTTCCCGAGAGCGGTGTGAGAGCAAGTTCGGTTTTCATGTGGTCATAAAAACAAAAACGGTTTCAGACAAAGCAACGAAAAACAGGGGTGGGAATCCGGGGTTACCAGAATTTCCACCAGACGGCTTCGGGCTCTTTCGTCCCGCCTGAAGGCAGGACACTGTCAGGGTAGTTTTGCTGGAAGATGCGGTTGGCATCATCGCGCAGATCGTTCAAGCCCATTTTGTCGTATGCGCGCACCATGATATAAAGCGCCTCCTCACTGGAGGAGGTGTCCGGATACTTGGCAACAGCGCCCTGCGCCCGGTTCAGCGCAGCGACATAGGCGCCACGCTTGTAATAATACTTGGCCACATGAATTTCATAGCGTGCCAGCATATTGATCAGATACTGCATGCGGATACGGGCATCTGCCGCATAAATACTGTCAGGGAAACGGGTTACCAGCAGCCTGAATGAGTCAAAGGCTTCCTGCGCGGCTTTCGAGTCGCGTTCTGACAGATCCTGTTTGAAGGCAAAGTTCATGATGCCCACACGGTCATTGAAGTTTATCAGCCCGCGCAGATAATACATATAGTCAATGTTGGGGTGGTTCGGGTGCAGCTTGATGAAGCGTTCCACAGCAGCAAGCGCCTGGGGCTGGTCATTGTCGCGGTAATATGCGTAGGCGATTTCGATCTGGGCTTGCTGGGCATAAACCCCGAAAGGATAACGGGCTTCCAGCTTTTCAAGATACTGGACGGCCTTTTCATAGTCGCCAGCATCCATCATTTGTTTGGCTTCCCGGTATAGTTTTCCGGCTGGCCAGGAAGCGGTTTCATCAATTTCATCAGGTAGCAGCCCACAGCCCGCAACCAGGAGTACCATGATAATAGCGAAAAATTTTAATAGATTCTTTTGCATGGTTTTTGCAAAATGCAGATAACGCGAGAAAATGATCGGATAATCGTGGAATTATAGCTGATAGTAACCCAAGTGAAAGAAAATGAAAGCCTGAATATGCCATATCCGGAAAAAACCCCTGTTGAGGAAGCCGAAGATTTTGATGAATTTTCAGAGCAGCCGACCATTCACCGCTTCCGTTTGACTCCTGAAGACGGTGGCGAGCGCTTAGACAAGGTATTGGCCCAGCTTTTGCCGCAGTTTTCCCGAAGCCGCATCCAGCGGTGGATTGATGAGGGATTTGTTACAGTTGACGGTGAGCGTTTTCTCAGGAAGCATACGATGATTGGCGATGAGGAAATCCAGGTTGTGCCGCAGCAGTCTGATGAAGAGATGGCTTACCAGCCCGAACCGATGGATTTACCGGTTGTGTATGAAGATCCGGATATTCTCGTTATCAATAAACCGGCGGGCCTGGTGGTGCATCCGGCGGCAGGTAACTGGTCCGGGACGTTGTTAAACGGGCTTTTGCATCATTTTCCGCCCATTGCAGCGGTGCCACGGGCAGGGATTGTTCATCGGCTGGACAAGGATACCAGCGGCCTCATGGTTATTGCCAAGACGCTGGAAGCACAGACCAGCCTGGTGCGGCAGTTGCAGGACAGAACGGTTCATCGGCAGTACCTTGCACTGGTCTGGGGTGAGCCCTCTCCCAAACGAATTATCAGTGCCGCAATCGGCCGCCATCCGCGCGACCGGGTGAAAATGGCGGTTTCTGAAAGTCCTTATGCCAAGCCGGCAGTTACGCATTATGAGCGTATAGCGACAGGCCGCCTGGGCAATATGGGAGTCAGTCTGCTGGTTTGCCAACTGGAAACCGGCCGCACCCACCAGATCCGGGTGCACATGCAGTCGCTGGGATTTCCGCTGGTCGGCGATCCGCTTTATGGCAAGCAGCACTTATCGTCATTTTTCGGGCGGCAAGCGTTACATGCGCAAAAGCTCGGGCTCATACACCCGGCGAGCAAAAAGGGGTATGAATGGGTGGCTCCGGTGCCTGATGACTTTGCCAGGTTACTTGATGATGCGGGAATAACGGAATATGAGAAATAAACCTGAGCTGATTTTTCCGGATTGGGATGCGCCTGATAACGTGCGCGGATTTTCCACAACCCGTGGCGGTGGCGTCAGCCTCTTTCCGTACCATGGGAAAACGGTGTCGGAGGGTGGTTTTAATCTGGCCTTGCACGTGGGTGACGATAGCGGCTGTGTTGAGCAAAACCGGAATCACCTGAGAAAATGGCTGCCTGCTGAGCCGCTATGGCTGAATCAGGTTCATGGCACCCAGGTGGTTCAGGCCGGGGCTGTCCCCGGTTTGCCGGAAGCGGATGCCAGTTTTTCAACAAATCCCCATGCCGTCTGTCTTGTCCAGACCGCGGATTGTCTGCCGGTGCTTTTTTGCGATGTGACCGGCCGTGTGGTTGCTGCGGCACATGCCGGATGGCGCGGGCTGGCTGAGGGTATTCTGGAAGAAACGCTTTCCCGGATGCGGCAGGTCGGTGCGGCTGAAATCCTTGCCTGGATGGGACCCGCCATTGGCCCCGAGCGCTTCGAGGTGGGAGAGGATGTGCTGGCGGCGTTTGCTGCCAGGGATGTGTCTCTCGCGGGATATTTCAGGCCCAGGGTTGGTGAGTCTGGGAAATATCTGGCGGATATTTATGCACTTGCGCGCCATATTCTTGAAAAACAGGATGTCAGCAGAATCAGCGGCGGAAATTTTTGCTCGGTCTCTGATGCCGCCCGTTTTTATTCCTACCGCCGTGACGGGGTAACCGGGAGGATGGCAACGGGTATCTGGCTGGTTTGACCGGTTTGGTGCAAGGTATGGTTATTTTCAGGATAATACCGTCTGCCGCATTATTTAAACAAAAGATATACGCGAAATGAATACATTAAAAAGGATCGGCTTTGTTTCACTGGGCTGCCCCAAGGCGCTGGTGGATTCCGAGCACATTCTGACCCGTTTGCGTGCAGAAGGGTACCAGACTGCTGCCACCTATGACGATGCCGATCTCGTTATCATCAATACCTGCGGATTTATTGACGCTGCCGTGGAAGAATCGCTGGAAACCATCAGCGAGGCGCTGGCTGAAAACGGCAAGGTGATCGTTACCGGCTGTCTTGGTGCCAAAAGGGATGATGCCGGTCAGGGCTTTATTCGCCAGGTTATGCCTGATGTGCTTGAAATAACCGGGCCGGATGCGCTGGAAGAAGTCATGCAGGCGGTCCATAAGCATTTGCCAAGACCGCATGAACCCTTTATTGATCTCGTTCCCCCGCAGGGTATCAAGCTGACGCCCCGCCATTATGCCTATCTCAAAATTTCCGAAGGCTGCAATCACAGCTGTACCTTTTGTATTATCCCCTCGTTGAGAGGCAGGCTTGTTACGCGTTCTGTCGGTGATGTTCTCTCTGAAGCCGAGCGGCTTTTCAATGCCGGTGTGAAAGAGTTGCTGCTGGTTTCACAAGATACCGGCGCTTATGGTGTGGATATGAAATATCGGACCGGGTTCTGGGAGGGGCGGCCGGTAAAAACGCATGTTACCCAACTGGCAGAATCCCTGGGGAAGCTCGCCCGGCGATATGATGCCTGGATTCGCCTGCATTATGTTTACCCCTATCCCCATGTCGATCATCTGGTTTCCCTGATGCAGGATGGATTGATTCTGCCTTACCTGGATGTGCCGCTGCAGCATGCGCATCCCGATGTGTTAAGGAGAATGAAGCGCCCGGCCAGTGGAGAAAAACATCTTGAGCGAATGATGGCCTGGCGTGACATGTGTCCGGATATTACGATTCGCTCTACCTTCATTACCGGCTTTCCCGGTGAGACCGATGCCGAATTTGATTATCTGATGGATTTTCTTAAAGTGGCCAGAATCGACCGGCTCGGGTGTTTCCCCTATTCACCTGTGGAGGGTGCTGCCGCAAATTATCTTGCTGATCCCGTGCCGGAAGCCATTCGTGAAGAACGCCGCGCGCAGTTGATGATCATGCAGGAGGAAATTTCTCGCGAAAAACTTCAGGAGAAAATCGGGAAAACCCTGCGTATCCTGACCGACGAGCCGGTACGAGGTGGCGCCATTGGCCGTTCGTTTGCTGATGCCCCCGAGATTGACGGTGTGGTTTATGTCAAAAAGCCGAAAGGAATGCGGAGAAAACTCAAGGCGGGAGAATTTGTCTCTGTCAGAATTACTGATGCGGATGCGCATGACATGTGGGGGGAGATGGTGCCCTGATTAGGCTTTGTCCTCACCGTCTGCACGTATCAGAAGGATACGGTAAGATGGGAACCATCAACCATACAGGAGAGTGAACATGAGTAAGTCAAAAGAACGTCAGACGAAGCTCCTTCACAGTGACTATCAGCCACCGGCTGATTTCGGGGCTTTCCCCACACCGGTATATCACGCCTCAACCGTGCTTTTCAAAAGTGTGGCTGCCATGCGTTCACGCGACTGGCAGAGCCGTGATTCTTACACGTATGGTTTGCATGGCACGCCAACGACTTTTACGCTGGAAGAACAACTGGCGCAAATTGAAGGCGGCAACCACTGTATTCTCGCGCCCAGCGGACTGGCGGCTATTGCCATTGTTGATTTTGCGTTTCTCCGTTCCGGGGATGATGTGCTGATCCCGGAAAATGTCTACAACCCGAATCGTGAACTGGGCAATTGGCTGACCCATGATTTTGGTGTCACCGCCCGTTATTATGATCCGATGATTGGTGCCGGCATTGCTGATCTGATTCGTCCCGATACGCGCTTGATCTGGGCAGAGACGCCGGGTTCTGTCACGATGGAAGTGCCGGATATTCCTGCTATCTGCAAGGCAGCACACGAAAAAGGAGCTATTGTCGCCGTGGATAATACCTGGTCTGCCGGTCTTGGTTTCGATGCGCTTTCGCATGGGGCTGATGTTGTCCTGCATGCGCTGACCAAATACCAGGGCGGTGCTTCTGATCTGCTCATGGGCGCGTTGATTACCCGGGACGATGATCTGCACCGGAAGCTGAGTGTTGCGCACATGCGTTTTGGCATGGGGGTGGGGGCAGACGATGTTTATCTTGTTTTACGTTCCCTGCCGACGATGAAACTTCGTTTTGAAAAACACGGCAAGGCAGCAATGGAGATTGCCAGTTGGCTGAAATCACGCCCTGAAATCAGCCGCGTTCTGCACCCGGCGTTTGAGGATTGTCCGGGCCATGAATTTTTCAAACGTGACTTCACCGGTGCCGGCGGGTTGTTTTCCGTTCTCTTTGACAAGCGGTATAGCGAAAAACAGACGGATCGTTTCGTTGAAGCGCTGCAGCTCTTCAAGCTCGGGTTCAGTTGGGGAGGCGCACACAGCCTGTGTGCGCCGTTTCGCATTATGGATGACCGCAAGGACTGGGGATATAACGGACACCAACTGGTGAGGTTTTATATCGGTCTTGAAGAAACCCAAGATCTGATAGCCGATCTGGAGCAGGCCTTTACGGTGTTTTCCTAAATCAAAAACCGGGCGGAAGCCTTGCTTTCGATTTCTTCGGGTGCGGATGCATCACGCAGTTTTGTCACGAGTGTCTTGGGATCTGCTGCGGTAAACAGCATGTCAGCATAACGGGTATCGACAAATCCCTGGTCAACCAAGTGGTCGATTAAGCCGATCAGGTTGTCATAAAAACCATCGATGTTGAGGATGCCGATCGGCTTTTCATGCACGCCCAGCATGCTCCAGGTGAATGTTTCAAATAACTCGTCCAGTGTGCCCATGCCGCCGGACAGGGTGATGAACCCGTCTGCCAGTTCGGCCATCATGGCTTTTCTTTCGTGCATGTCCTTGACAATGTAAAGACGGGTCAAACCATCGTGCCCGACTTCTTTTTCAAGCAGGTCCTTGGGGATAACGCCTGTGACCTCTCCGCCCAAACGCAAGACTTCATCTGCGAGAATTCCCATCAACCCGACATGTGCACCACCATAAACCAGCGCAATATTGTCATTGACCATTTCCTGGGCCAGTGCCCGAGCTGCATCAGCATGGATTTCGGAATTTCCCATGCGCGAGCCGCAATAAACACAAATTGATCTCAGCATTATTTTTATTTCTGTCCACCTGGCTGACCGGGTCACCCAAGTATGTGAAGAGGGTTACAACATACACGCCATGTTAGCGCAGGCAGGATGATATTTCAAAAGAAATATCAACTATTGATAAATGAAGGCGCTCTAAAAGCGGTGAATCAGATGGCTTTGATCGTCCGTGTAGTGTATTCCTCCACATAGTCGATCAGACTGTCGCTGGCTTTTTCCGCTTTTTCCTCGTTTCCTTCTGCAATAGCACTGGCAATGGCGGCATGGAGCCGGCAGACCTTGGGCAGGTCGCCAAAGTGCTTGAAATAGAGAAACCAGAAACGGCGGGTTTGTGCCTGGATGGAAGACATGGCCAGCCGCGCATATTTATTGCGGGCGGAATCTGCCAGCAACTGGTTGAATTCCCTGTCCGCCTGAATAAACATGCTTTCATCATTGGCTTTGGCGGTTTTCATAAATTCTTCGCTCAAGGCGGCAAATTGTTCTTTTTCCGTTACGCTGGCAAATTGTGCCGCCCGATTTGCCATGATACGTTCCAGTCCCCTTCTGACTTCAATCAGCCTGAACTGGTCTGTCATATCGATTTCCGAGATCGTAATGCCGGAGCGCGGTGTAATAATCACCGTTCCCTCATAAGCCAGCTTTTGCAAGGCTTCCCGAATAGGGGTTCTGCCAATGCCCAGCCGCTCACTCAACAGGTTCTCGGAAATTTTCTGGCCGGGTTCCAGTTTGAGGCTGACAATCATCTCTTCAATCAGTTCATAGGCTTTCTGGGCCTGGCTGGGCATTTTGTTTTCTGATGTATCCATTGGGGTTCCTGGGTTGGAGGGCCAATAGGGCCAAATGAAGATGCAGCATCTCAGAATTGTATTTTGAAAGTGCAAGAGAATGCATTTTTTCGTTTCAAAATGTTTGCCTTTTCTCAAAAAAATGTATACTGAAAATGCTCACCTGATATATCAGATATTAAAAATTCGTATATCAGGCGAGGGTGTTGCACGAAGAAGCGTTTTCATCATTCTTAAGGGGCTTGTATGAAAAAGACAAAGAAAAACATTCTGGTAGGCATGCTTGTCGCATTAGGCTGCCTGTCGGTTGCCGGTACGGCGCTCGCCGAAAAGTCGCCGGGGAAGTATTGTGAAACGGCCGGACGCTGCATTGATCCTATTGCCACCAATGGTGTTGTAACCACACCACATTACCTGGCCTCTGAAGCCGGGCTTGCTGTTTTGCGGCAGGGAGGCAATGCGGTTGATGCCGCGATTGCCGCCGCCTCAACGCTGGCAGTGGTTTATCCGCAGATGAACACCATCGGCGGGGATAACTTCTGGCTGATATATAACGCCAAAACGGGGGAAGTCAGGGCATTGAACGCCAGCGGCCGTTCGGGTGAAAAAGCCAGCATTGAATATTACAAGAGCAAGGGCCTGGATAAAATCCCGGCTCGCGGATATCTCGCTGCCAATACCGTACCGGGTGTGGTTTCCGGTTGGGATGCGGCTCACAAATATGCCAGAAGCAGTATGGGAAATACCGGTATGCCCTGGAACCGGCTGTTTGACAGCGCGATTTCCTATGCACAGAAAGGTTTTCCGGTCACACCGTCATTACAGCGGTGGGCGGAAATCAATGTGGACCCGAAGGATTCAGAATTCCGGAATCTGCAGCGCTTTGACGGATTCCGTCAGACCTATCTGAAACCGGATGGCGCACCTTACAAGGTAGGGGAAATCATGAAGCTGCCGGAACTGGCCACTTCGCTTGGATTGATTGCCAAAAGCGGTGCCGATGTATTTTATCGTGGCGTCATTGCGAAAAAAATCGTGGCAGACTTGCAAGCCAATGGCGGCATGCTGACCGAAAAGGATTTTGCCAGCCACAAGGCAGACTGGGTAAAACCGCTGACGGTAGATTATCGAGGCTACAAGGCATACAATCTGCCGCCGAATACCCAGGGCATGGCGTCACTTGAAATCCTGAATATCCTGAACAACTTTGATGTCAAGAAACTGGGCGAAGGCTCTGCGGACTATTATCACCTTGTGGTAGAGGCGACAAAGGAAGCCTTTGTTGACCGCGACAAGTATCTGTCCGACCCTGACTTTGTGCAGATTCCGTTGGAAAGGTTGCTGTCCAAACAGCATGGACAGCAACAGGCCAAGCGCATCAGAATGGATCAGACCGCACAGAACCTGAAGCTGCTGGAACCCAAGGGTGACACGATCTGGCTGGGTGTGGTTGACAAGGACGGCAATGCGGTTTCACTGATCCAGAGTATCTACCACGACTTTGGTTCTGCCATTGTGCCGAAAGGAACCGGTATCCTTCTGCAAAATCGTGGCAGTTTCTTCTCGCTTGATCCTGCACATGTGAACCGGCTTGAGCCGAAGAAGCGGACTTTCCATACACTGAACGCGGCCATGCTGCTGAAAGACAACAAGCCTTATCTCGTTTATGGCACGATGGGTGGTGAGGGGCAGCCGCAGACCCAGGCAGCCATTGTCACCCGCGTGGTGGATTTCGGTATGTATCCACAGGATGCGATTACAGCTCCCCGCTGGTTAAATGGCCGGACATGGGGCGCCGCCTCAAATGACCTGAAAATGGAAGGGCGTATTCCGGAAGAGGTGCTTTCCGAGCTGAAACGCCGTGGACATCCCGTAGTGAAGGTGGATGACTATACCGATACCATGGGGCATGCCGGAGCTATTATGGTTGATCCAAAAACTGGTCTGAAATATGGTGCAACCGATCCCCGTGGGGATGGCCTGGCTGCTGGTTATTGATCACGCATCCCGAGCGGGAAAATGAAGGCCGGCATGTCCGGCCTTCATATATTTCAGTGATTGGCAGTCTGTTTGTTCAGGTTTTGCGTATGCTGATTATAAAAGCGGATGAAGTCATCCGGTGGAAGGGGGGTGCTGAACCAGTAACCCTGGATGGCATGGCATCCCAGTTCTTTTAACAGGACATATTGTTCCGTTGTTTCGACACCTTCAGCAATAACCTGATATTCCAGACTGTTTGCCATATTGATGATGGCGCTGATAATGGCGCGATCATTGATATTTGTAACCATATCATTAACAAAGGCACGATCAATTTTCAGGACATTGGCATCGAATTTTCTCAGATAGGCAAGACTTGAGTAGCCGGTGCCAAAATCGTCAATACTGATTTGCATGCCAAGTTCCTGCAGTTCCTGAATAATCAGGAGTACCCGCTCGGTATCTGTCATCATGAGTGTTTCCGTCATTTCCAGTTCCAGTTGGCTCGGAGGAAACGTATTTTTTTCCAGCACCACCTTGATACTGTTAAGCAGATCCCGGCGCTGAAACTGGATGGGAGAAATATTGACCGCAACCCGGATAGAGGCGCTCAGTTCATCATTCCAGGCTTTCACCTGGCGACAGGCTTCATCAAGTATCCAGGGACCAAGCGAATTAATAAAGCCTGTGCGTTCGGCGACCGGAATAAATTCAGCGGGAGAAATCAACCCTCTTGTGGGGTGTTGCCAGCGGATCAAGGCCTCGCAGCCAATCAGTTTCCCGGTTTTTAAAGAAAGCTGGGGCTGGTAAACCAGGAAGAATTCCTTTTGCTCCAGGGCTTTTTCCATGTCTGCATCCAGTCTGTTGCGGGCGGCCAGATCAACAGACATTTGCGTGTGATAGAAAGCATATTCGGCACGTCCTTTTTCCTTGATACTGTAAAGCGCCGTATCGGCATGCCGAAGTATTTGCGATGCTGTCTGGCCATCGGTAGGATACATTGCGATGCCGATACTGGCGGTCAGGCGCAGTGTTACTCCGCTGACATCCAACGGTGCATGGATGGCTTCCTGAATTTTGATGGCAATGTTTTCCACATCTGAAGGAGAGCCAATATCATTCAAGAGCGTGATGAAGGTATCTTCGGTTCGGCGAATAATAGTGTCCGTTTTGCGGATAACTTCCTGGATCCGTTCGTTGATGACTTGCAGGATGTTGTCTCCGGTTTCATAATCGAAGGTGTCATTGACTTCCTTGAAAGCATCCATGTCGATGTACATCACAGCAAATTGTTTGCCTGACGCGTCCGCACGCGATATTTCCCGGTTGATCAATTGCTTGGCCATCGCCCTGCGCTGCCGAATGCGCTGGAGTATCTGGAACTGATAGGCCACGACAGTCAGCACCAGAAAGAAAAGCATCCCGCCACCGATCAGTATGATCAGAAAGAGGCGGTGTTCCGTTCTGGCAAGGAGACTTGACGCATCAATGGCCGTCATCAGTGTGAATTCATCGCCCATGATTTTTGTTGTCATCACATAAAAGGGTGATGACAGATCACCAATCTGCATGAGCTGGATTTTGTCGATTCCTTCCCATGGTGTAATTGACAGCACCGGAAATTCGGTACGGTTGTAACGATCCATGCGATGCTTTTCAGAAAGCATATGAACCGTTGCATCGGGCAGGGACATCATTTCAAACTGATGGTTGCCTGCCTGGATAATGACGCCGTACTTGTCAATGAGAATCCCGTTGATCTGACTTACCCAGTTGTAGAGATAGGAAAGATTGACCTTGCTGGCAACCACACCGATGGTGTGGTTATCCTGGCGGATGGGTGAGGCAAAAAAGAGGCCGGGAATCCCGGTGCGCACACCGAAAGCATACTGGTGCCTTTTCTTGCCGCTGATACCGTCAATAAAATAGTTGCGGTAATCAAAACGGGTACCCACGAAACTTTCGCGATCGGATGCATTGCCTGAAGCGATCGTAATGCCGTCTTTTTTCATGATCCAGATATTGCTGATCACATCGGCATCTTTGGCGGCATAAGCCAGCTCTTCGTTTATCAGGCGCAGGCGTGGCTGTTTTTCATAATAGAGTCGGCGCTGTTCTTCGGGCAATTGACTGATGGCTGAGTGACGGTTTTCCCGGTCTACTGCCTCCCGGATATTTTCATATCGGCTGAGAAGATCGGTGACATATTGCAGTAACCGGATCGTTCTGCCCAGTCCGTCTTCCAGCTCATGCATTCCTTCTTTGGCTCGTTCCTCAATCGTTTCCTGTGCCTGTTCGGCTTGCCAGGTGGTGTAAAGACGCGTTGAAAACCAGGCGAGCAGAGCCCAGATCAGTGAAGCGAACAGGAAAAAGAAGACAAACGGCTGGCGTTTCAGGGATTGTGGGCTCATTGTTATCTGGAGGGGACAGATATTACTCAGGGTTTCAGGGGGGCTACTCACTGGACAAATATGGACTAAGACATTTATCCAGATTACTCGGGTTCATAAAAAATACCACAAATACTCCAAGGACAGAAGTTTTAATACGATAGACGCAAAAAAAAGACAGGCGCCCCGTTTCGTGACGCCTGTCTTTTTTTGAATTCAAAGCGTTATTTTTTCTCTGGTATCAGACGGGTCTGTCCATTCATGTAGGGTTGCAGCACGGTGGGGATTGTGACGCTGCCGTCAGCCTGCTGAAAATTCTCCAGAAAGGCAACCAGTGTGCGGCCCACGGCCAGCCCGGAGCCATTTAAGGTATGTACCAGTTCGGGACGCCCTTTGTCATTACGGTAGCGGGCCTGCATCCGCCTTGCCTGAAAGGCCTCACAATTGGAAACAGAAGAAATTTCCCGATAGGTGTTCTGCGATGGCAGCCAGACTTCCAGATCATATGTTTTGGAAGCCGAAAATCCCATATCACCTGTGGACAGGGCAACGACACGGTAAGGGAGCCCCAGTTTTTCGAGAATGCGCCCGGCATTTTTGACCATTTCATCCAGGGCCTCATAGGATTTTTCCGGATGGACAATTTGTACCATTTCCACCTTGTCAAACTGGTGCATCCGGATCATACCGCGTGTATCGCGGCCATAACTCCCGGCTTCCGAGCGAAAACACGGGGTGTGTGCCGTCAGTTTGACCGGCAGATCATCTGCCGGGAGGATCTCATCCCTTACCATGTTGGTCAGCGTCACTTCGGCGGTGGGGATCAGGTACAGATTTTCTTCATCGCTTTCCTGTCCGCCCTTTTTGGCGGCAAAAAGATCATGTTCAAATTTGGGAAGCTGCCCGGTTCCAAAGAGGCTTTGAGCATTGGCGATATAAGGCGTATAGCATTCGGTGTAGCCATGTTCGCATGTCTGGACATCGAGCATGAATTGCGTCAGGGCACGGTGAAGCTGTGCCATTTTCCCTTTCATCACACAAAAACGGCTGCCGGTGATTTTGGTCGCTGATTCAAAATCCAGTCCCAGTGGCACGCCAACATCGACATGATCCCTGACCTCAAAATCAAACTCCCGCGGAGAACCCACACGGCGGACTTCCTGATTGGCTGATTCATCGGCACCCACAGGTACCGACTCGTGCGGCAGATTGGGAATATTCTGGACAAGTTCATTGAGTTTTGCCTGAACTTCTGCCAGCAGGGTTTCGTTGGATTTCAGGCTGTCTCCCAGCCCGCTGACTTCAGCCATCAGGGTGGAGGTATCCTCGTTTTTTCCTTTCAGGATGCCGATCTGCCTGGAAAGCGAGTTTCGTTTGGCCTGCATGTCTTCTGTTTGCGTCTGGATTTGCCGGCGTTCCTGTTCAAGAACGTTAAAGGCCGGAATATCCAGTTCAAAATGACGGGTTTTTAAACGTGCCGCAACAGCGTCAATGTCTTTGCGAAGAAGTTGAATATCGATCATGTCTGATGAGAAGGATAAAAAACCATCATTGTAGCCTCAGTGCGTCATTTTGACTGCTCATTCATCAATTAAAGGCGGCTTTGGCAAGCCGCCTGAGCTGTGCAGCGGATTTGCTTGTGATGGGCCTGTGGATAACCTGAAAATAGCCATTTACTTGCTGCCATTATCTTGTAATAATGGTTCCCCCTGCCATATATGGGGGAATGGGCGGTCTTTCCTTTCATGTGCAAAGAAAATCTGAAAGGGAGCTGCTCATTTTGTTGCAGAAAAAGCCATTTTTCTGTCGATTGGCAATTTTTTAGATTGGATGACTCAATGAAATTAAGAAGTCTCGAAGATTTTCTGGACGGGGTCAAAGCACGCGATCCCAATCAGCCTGAGTTTCATCAGGCTGTAACAGAAGTAATGGAAAGTCTCTGGCCTTTCCTTGAAAAAAATCCGCGTTATGCACAAAAAGGTCTTTTAGACCGTCTGGTTGAGCCGGAACGCCTGATTCAGTTCCGGGTTTCCTGGGTTGATGATAATGGCAATGTTCATGTCAACCGTGGCTACCGTATCCAGCACAATTCTGCGATTGGTCCGTATAAAGGCGGTTTGCGTTTCCATCCCTCGGTCAACCTTTCCATCCTGAAGTTTCTGGCATTTGAGCAGACCTTCAAGAATGCACTGACAACGCTGCCTATGGGCGGTGGTAAAGGCGGTTCGGACTTTGATCCGAAAGACCGCAGTGAAAATGAAATCATGCGTTTCTGCCAGGCCTTTATTACCGAACTGTATCGCCATGTCGGATCCGACACGGATGTTCCGGCCGGTGATATTGGTGTTGGAGCACGTGAAGTCGGCTTTATGGTGGGCATGAACAAAAAACTCACAAACCGCTCCGATTGTGTTTTCACCGGCAAAGGCCTTACCTACGGAGGTTCCCTGATCCGTCCGGAAGCAACCGGTTATGGCACGGTGTATTTTGTCGAGGAAATGCTCAAGCGTGCCGGCAAGGATCTGAGCGGCATGAAGGTATCGGTTTCCGGTTCTGGCAACGTGGCGCAGTATGCCATTGAAAAGTGCATCCAGCTTGGCGCGAAAGTGATTACCTGTTCTGATTCCGGTGGTACGGTTGTGGATGAAGACGGTTTCACGGCAGAAAAGCTGGCGACCCTGATGGAAATCAAGAATGTCCAGTATGGTCGTTGCAGTGAGTATGCATCCAAGGTTGGCGCCAAATTTGTCCCACAGGCGACGCCATGGCATGTCCCGGTAGAAATCGCTTTGCCATGTGCAACGGAAAACGAGCTTAATGAAGCGGACGCAAGAACGCTCGTCAAGAATGGTCTTATCAGTGTGGGTGAAGGTGCGAATATGCCTTCCACTGCAGAAGCTGTCAGGCTGTTTGAAGAAGCCCGCATTCTGTATGCCCCGGGTAAAGCCAGCAATGCAGGTGGTGTGGCAACTTCCGGTCTTGAAATGTCCCAGAATTCACTGCGGATGTCCTGGACCCGTGAAGAAGTTGACCGGAATCTGAACAACATCATGAAAAACATCCACAATGCATGCGTTCAGTATGGAGCACGTTCTGATGGCACAATCAGTTATGTCAATGGCGCGAATATCGCGGGCTTTGTCAAGGTTGCTGATGCAATGCTTGCGCAAGGTGTTATTTAAGCGAAGCCTTTCGCAGGAAGAGGGTCTGGTTTTCCAGACCCTTTTTTATTTTTTGCCGGCCTTTTTGTCGAGTTCAGCCAGCCAGGCCAGTTTTTCCGCAATCCTGCTTTCAAGGCCTCGCGGTGTCGGGCGATACCAGTAAGGTTCTTTCATTCCTTCCGGTAAATAGGTTTCTCCCGCCGCAAAAGCTTCCGGTTCATCGTGGGCATAGCGGTAGAGTTTTCCGTAACCCAGCTCTTTCATCAGTTTGGTCGGTGCATTGCGCAAATGTTCCGGCACCGGCCAGGTCTTGTCCTTGCTGATGAAGGAACGCGCGGCATTGTATGCCATGTAAACGGCATTCGATTTTGCCGCGCAGGCCAGATAAATCACGGCTTGGGCCAGTGCAAGCTCACCTTCGGGCGAGCCGAGCCTCTCGTACGTTTCTGCCGCGTCTAGCGCCAGGCGTAGCGCCCGGGGGTCAGCCAGGCCGATGTCTTCTGTTGCCATGCGGATAATACGTCTTGCCAGATAACGCGGGTCAGCACCCCCATCCAGCATACGGACAAACCAGTACAGGGACGCATCCGGATTGGAGCCGCGGACTGACTTGTGCAGCGCAGAGATCTGGTCATAAAAATTGTCCCCGGCATTGTCAAAACGCCTGACAGCATCCCCCAGCGTTTCCCCAAGCAGGACAGCATCAATTTCTGCCTGTCCTTTGACTTCGGCCGCATGTGCGGTTATCTCCAGTGTATTTAAGAGCCGTCGGGCATCCCCATCGGCATTGGCGACCAGTATATCGCTGGCATCAGCCGTAACGGTAAGCGGGGATAGCAGCGTTTCCAGCGCACGGTTCAAAAGGAAGAGCAGGTCACCCTCTTCCAGAGGGTGAAGGACATAGACTGTTGAACGGGACAACAGCGCATTATTCACTTCAAAGGACGGGTTTTCTGTCGTGGCACCGATAAAAGTGAAAAGACCGCTTTCCACATAGGGTAAAAAGGCATCCTGCTGACTTTTGTTAAAACGGTGTACCTCATCAACAAACAGAATGGTTCGCCTGCCGGACTGGCTCCGGGTATATTCTGCACGTTCAACCGCTTCGCGGATGTCCTTGACGCCGGATAAAACAGCAGACAGCGCAATAAATTCAGCATTGAACCCATCCGCCATCAGACGGGCGAATGTGGTTTTGCCAACGCCAGGCGGACCCCACAGGATCATGGAGTGGGGTTCACCGGACGCAAAGGCAACACGCAAAGGTTTACCGGGGCCCAGCAGATGCTGCTGACCGACCATATCGTCGATGGATCCCGGACGAAGGCGTTCTGCCAAAGGTACCTGTGTCATGAAAAAAACGGGTCAGATAAAAAGAATAGTCTAGCCGATAGCAGGGTAATGTGACAAAGAAAGCGTTAATATCATAAAAGAACCGATTACTGATTTTTTACGTTGAGACAAACCATATGATTTCTTCTGACAATGAGGCGGCACTGCCCGGGAGTAACCTGGATGAAACAGCGCTTGAGAGCCGGATCATGCACAAGGGGCTTTTTTTTGACGTGTATCGGGACAAAGTCCGCCTGCCGGATAATGAAACCTCCCAGCGTGAATATATCCGGCATCCTGGTGCAGTAGTGATTCTGCCCATGCTGGATGATGGCAGGTATCTCATGGAGCGGCAGTTTCGCTATCCCTTAAACCGGGTTTTTCTGGAATTTCCTGCCGGGAAAATCGATGCAGGGGAGGAGCCTTTCGACACGGCAAAAAGAGAACTGATGGAAGAGACCGGTTATACGGCCAGCGACTGGCAGTATGTGTGCACCATTCACAATGCCATTGGTTATTCGGATGAGGCGCTTACCATCTACCTGGCCAGGGGGCTTAAGTCAGGAAAAGAGCATCGTGATGAAGAAGAGTTTATTGAAACCTTTTCGGCAACGCTCTCCCAGTTGCTTTCATGGGTAAAGGAAGGACAGATTACGGATGCCAAAACCATTATCGGCACGTTCTGGCTCGAAAAAATCCATTCCGCGCAGTGGGAATTATCACATCCTGGGTAAAAAGGTAGCCAGAAGCGGTCTCTGTTCTGCTAAAATGGGCTGTTGCACTGGTTAAACATAATAAAGGTCGCCCAGGCTTTCCTGTGTGTTCTGGTGCAATAAATGGTTAGATGAAAACCTGGATTAACTGAAATAGGAAGAAGTAATGGCAACTGGTACTGTTAAATGGTTCAATGATGCAAAAGGTTTTGGTTTTATTACGCCGGACGAGGGTGGAGAGGATGTGTTCGCGCATTTTTCAGCCATCAAATCCGATGGTTTCAAGTCTCTCAAGGAAAATCAGCGCGTATCTTTTGAGATCAATACCGGTCCAAAAGGCAAGCAGGCTTCGAATATCGAAGCAGCTTAAGCGTGCATTGAGCATGGCAAACCCCGCTAAAGCGGGGTTTTTTAATGGGTGAGCGCCTTGTCCGGTTATGCGGTGATCATTTCACGCACGGTATCAGGCAATGGTGAAGACTTTCCGGTGCTTCTGTCTACCCATACGACCCTTGCACCGCCGCGGGCATATACGGTATCAGGATCATCCGTGCGGCGTATTTCCTGCAGGATTTCAAAACTGGTCCGACCGGGTGAGCCGGCGTAGGTACGGACTTCGATTTCACCCGGATAGGTGAGGGCGACCATAAACGAACAATGCGCATTGACGACAACGGTTTCCATACCGGCGTTTTTTTCACGGCCAATGAAAGCGTACCATTCGATACGCGCCTGTTCGAGATAACGGAAATAGACGGTATTGTTGACATGCCCCATGGCATCCATGTCTCCCCATCGCATCGGGATGATCGATGTATAGACATGTTTCATATTCTCAAGAAGGTCTTTTTTCATTGTGTTTTAATTCCATTTGTATCTGTCATGAAAAGGCTGCAGCCGATATGATTGCATGATTGCAGAGGATTTCGTACCCTGTCGGATAAAAATGACGTTGGAGTAAATGGTTTGACCAGGTAAAAATGGCTGAAAACAAACAGAACCTCTCAGAGTCACGAGACACAATGGATTACGACATTGTGATTGTCGGTGCCGGCCCTGCCGGCCTGGCGGCTGCCATTCGCCTGAAACAGCTTGCCGCTGAAAGTGAACGGGCGCTGTCTGTCTGTGTACTGGAAAAAGGGTCCGAACCGGGAGCGCATATTATTTCTGGCGCGATCATGGATCCAAAGGCTTTGGATGAGCTGCTGCCGGGCTGGGAAAAAAAGGGCGCGCCCGCGTCCGTTCCTGTCTCTGCGAACCGCTTTTCCTTTCTTACACAGGGGAAGGCTTTTCCGCTTCCGGATATGCTCTTGCCCCATTCGCTGAAAAATACAGGGAACCATGTGCTCTCGCTGTCGCGTTTGGTGCGCTGGCTTGCCGAGCAGGCCGAAATACTGGGGGTGGATGTCTTTTCGGGATTTGCCGCAACAGAAATCCTCTATTCGGAAAATGGCAGTGTTAAAGGCGTGGCGACTGGTGCCATGGGAATCGGGCGGGATGGCAGGAAGACATCACGGTATCAGCCAGGCGTTGAGATTTTTGCATCATATACATTTTTTGCTGAAGGTGCACGCGGACAACTGGGACAGCAGCTCGTTTCGCAGTTTTCCCTGGATAAGGGGCGCGATCCGCAGGGGTATGCCCTCAGCCTGAAAGAAATATGGCAGGTACCTCCCGAAGACCATAAGCCTGGTCTTGTCATTCATACCGCGGGATGGCCGCTTGACCATGCAACATACGGCGGTGGTTTTCTGTATCATATGCCGGGCAATCGGGTTGCGGTCGGCTTGATGGTCGGACTGGCTTATGACAACCCCTATCTTTCGCCTTACAGCGAATTTCAGCGGCTCAAGACCCATCCGGCTATTGCTGTTTTCCTCAAGGAGGGGAAATGCCTGGAATATGGCGCAAGAGCGCTGGCAGCGGGCGGCCTGCAGGCATTGCCGGAACCGGTTTTCCCCGGAGGCGTGTTGGTGGGCTGCTGCGCAGGATTCATGAATGGTGCCAGTCTGAAGGGTATCCATACAGCGATCAAGTCAGGCATGCTCGCCGCTGAAGCCGCTTTTGAAGCGCTGTGTGCCGGACGTAAGCAGGATGTGCTCAAGGCGTTTCCCCGCCTTTTCCGCCAATCCTGGCTGTATGAAGAACTCTACCGCGCCCGGAATTTCAAACCCTGGATGGGCAAAGGATTGCTGCCGGGCAGTTTCATGTTTGGCCTTGATCAGGTTGTCCTGCGTGGAAAGGCACCCTGGACACTTCACCGCCACCAGCCGGATCATGCAAGCCTCAAGCCTGCCGCATCCAGCCGCCGGTTGTCATACGATCAGGATGGTGTACCGGAAAATGCCATGCTGTCGTCACTTTATCTTTCCGGCACCCACCATGAAGAAAATCAGCCATCGCACCTGCTGCTCAAGAATGAGCAGGTGCCGGTTGCGGTTAATCTGGCAAAGTATGCCGGGCCGGAATCACGGTATTGCCCCGCGGCGGTCTATGAATTTGTTACGGACGAGACGGGAACACCTCATCTTCGTATCAATGCGTCCAATTGCCTGCACTGCAAGACCTGCGATATCAAGGACCCGACCGAAAACATCATCTGGGTTGCGCCTGAGGGCGGTGATGGCCCGGAATACCAGGATATGTAGTTTTCCGGCATTTCATTCTGTTTTGGCTGAAGCCTGTCATAAAACATACAGAAAAAACAAAAAAGTTGCTCCGGAATATCATTTTTCCCGGAGAAAATGTTTTACCATTGATTATAAGGTCGCCTTGACCTCGTTGTTGATCAAAGGCAGTTTTTCATCGGGTCGTTGTATTTTGAGGATAGACAATGCCAGAAACCATCATGCCGGATTCAGCCTTGCAGGCCCTGATAGCGGGAGATCATCGCGATCCGTTCTCTATCCTGGGCATGCACAGGGAAAAGGGGCGGCTTCTTGTCCGTGCGCTGATTCCCGGGGCATGGCATGTTTCCGTTATCGATACCGCCAGCGAAAAGGTGGTGATGGACCTGCCAAGGGTCAATAACAGTGCCCTGTTTGAAGGGTATTTTGACGATCGCCGTGAACCTTTCGCCTATCGTTTGCGTGTCAACTGGGGGACACATGAGCAGGATATGGAAGACACCTATCGTTTTCCCAACGTCCTGGGTGACATTGATGTCTGGCTGCTGGCAGAGGGAACGCATCACCGCCCTTATGAAAAAATGGGCGCCCATCCCAGGGAATTTGATGGCGTGCCGGGCGTAACGTTTGCCGTATGGGCGCCCCATGCGCGACGGGTATCTGTTGTCGGCGATTTCAATGATTGGGATGGCCGCCGCCACATGATGCGCTACCGGGTGGAGTGTGGTGTCTGGGAAATATTCATCCCCCATCTCATGCCCGGTGACTTGTATAAATATGAGATCAAGACACAGTCGGGAGACATTCTCCTGAAAGCCGATCCCTTTGCCTTTCGTGCAGAGCTTCGTCCGGATACGGCGTCCATTGTTCACTGGCTTCCCGAGGTTTACCCCTCACGGGAGGATCGCAAAAAAGCGAATGCGCTGAATGCGCCGGTGAGTATATATGAGGTGCATCTCGGCTCATGGCGGAAAAAGGATGGCTGGCGCTGGCTGACCTATCGCGAACTGGCAGAGGAACTGATTCCTTACGTGAAAGACCTGGGGTTCACCCATATTGAGCTGTTGCCGATTTCCGAGCATCCGCATGACGGGTCATGGGGATATCAGCCGATTGGCCTTTATGCGGTTACCTCGCGTTTTGGCACACCGGATGAATTCCGGGATTTTGTCGATGTGGCACACGATAACGGCATTGGCGTCATCCTTGACTGGGTGCCTGCGCATTTTCCTTCTGATGCGCATGGTTTATACCGCTTTGATGGCACCAGCCTTTATGAACACGAGGACCCGAAAGAAGGGGTGCACCAGGACTGGGGCAGCATCATCTATAACTATGGACGTTCAGAAGTCAGCAATTACCTGGTGGGCAATGCCCTGTACTGGATAGAGCGGTACGGTATAGATGGCCTGCGGGTTGATGCGGTTGCTTCCATGCTTTACAGGGACTACAGCCGGGCGCCTGGTGAATGGGTTCCCAACCAGTATGGTGGGCGCGAAAATCTCGAAGCCATCGTCTTTTTGCGGAAAATGAATGAAATCGTTGGTACCGAGAGGAAAGAAGCTGTCACGATGGCAGAGGAGTCCACCAGTTTCCCGGGGGTTTCCCGTCCTGTCTGGGATGGTGGCCTGGGTTTTCATTATAAATGGAACCTGGGATGGATGAACGACACGCTGTCGTATATGAGTGAAGATTCTGTCTACCGGAAATATCACCATGACAAGCTGCGCTTCGGCATTATGTATGCCTGGTTTGAGAATTTTATTCTGCCCCTTTCGCATGATGAAGTGGTGCACTGCAAGGGCTCACTGATTGGCAAGATGCCAGGGGATGAATGGCAGCGTTTTGCCAATCTGCGCTGCTATTACGGATTCATGTGGGGCTTTCCCGGGAAAAAACTGCTTTTCATGGGAGGGGAGATTGCACAGTATGCTGAATGGGATGCCAGCGGCAGTATTGAATGGCATCTGCTCCAGTACCCGCTGCATGCCGGTGTCCATCGCCTGATTTCCGATCTGAATGCGGTCTATACCCGTTATCCTGCCCTGTACGAACAGGATTTTGAGCCGGCAGGATTTGAATGGATCATTCATGATGATGTCGATAGTTCGGTGGTGTCTTTCATTCGATGGGATGCCAACGGTGATTTTGTGATGGTGGTGTGCAACTTCACCCCCATTCCCCGTTACGGATACCGGATTGGCGTACCCAGGGCCGGATGGTACCGTGAAATCATCAATACGGATGCCCATATTTATGGTGGAAGCGGCATCCACAATGGGGAGCTTCAGACGCAGGCGGTATGGTCAAATCACCATGATTTCTCATTGGAGATAACCGTGCCGCCACTGGCGACCTGCATGTTCATAAGAAAGGAATGATGAATGGCTTTCAGCGATCTGGGCAAACTGGAACCTGGCTCACATCTGCCTTTAGGCGCCCATTGGGATGGAAAAGGCATCAATTTTGCCCTGGTCGCGCCCCATGCGGAGTCGGTTGCACTCTGTATTTTTGATGATGCCGGCCAGCATGAAGTCAAACGCTATCGGCTGTCATCACGGGAAGAAGGCATCTGGCACGGTTATCTGCCGGAGGCTTCGCCTGGTCTTGTCTACGGCTATCGTGTTGCCGGCCCTTACCGGCCGGAAATGGGTCACCGCTTCAATGCAAACAAACTGCTTTTGGACCCCTATGCCAGGCGGGTCATCGGGCAATTCAGGGGGGAAGATGATTTTCGTGATGACAGCCCGGCTGATACGGGTGCCATCGCCCTGAAAGGGCAGGTTATCCATGAGGTGTATGATTGGGAAGGGGTTGCCCGTCCGGATATTCCCGTTGCAGAAATGATTATTTATGAAACCCACGTTAAAGGGTTTACCCGGCGGCATCCGGATGTGCCGGCGGCGTTGCAGGGAACGTATGCCGGGATGGCGCATCCGGCAGTACTGGATTATCTTGAAAATCTGGGCATTACGTCAGTCAGCCTGTTGCCGGTTCAGGCCCGTGGCGATGAGCCGCGCCTGCTGAAAATGGGGCTCTCCAACTATTGGGGATATTCCACGATTGGTTTTTTTGCACCGGAAAGCCGGTACTGGTCCGGCCGGCCGGGGACAACGCCGGTTTCGGAATTCAAGGATATGGTCAAAGCCCTGCACAGCCGGGGGATCGAAGTGATTCTGGATGTGGTTTACAACCATACTGTCGAAGGTGGCCGGGATGGTTCCATGCTGAGTTTTCGCGGGATTGATAATGCGGTTTACTACCATCTGCCGCCCAATAACCGGGCAGAGTATGTTGACTGGTCGGGTTGCGGAAATTGCGTGAATCTGGGGCATCCCAGGGTATTGCAGTTGGTGATGGATTCGCTGAGATATTGGGTTGAGGAAATGCATGTCGACGGATTCCGCTTTGATCTGGCGCCCATCCTGGGCAGGGACAGGGAAGCGTATTCCCCAACTGCCGGTTTTTTCACGGCTATTACGCAGGATCCTGTTCTCTCACGGGTCAAGAAAATTGCCGAACCCTGGGATCTGGGGCCAAACGGTTATCAACTGGGATACTTTCCGCCAGGCTGGATGGAATGGAATGATGTTTACCGCGATACGATGCGGGCATTCTGGCTGCATCAATGGCCAACACTGGGGGAATTCACCAGACGTTTTGCCGGATCAAGCGATATTTTCAGACATGAAGGCCGCATGCCTTCGGCTTCCGTCAATTTTATTACTGCCCATGACGGCTTCACCCTGCAGGATCTGGTCAGCTATAACCACAAACATAATGAAGCAAACGGGGAAGATAACCGGGACGGACATAACAAAAACCACAGTTGGAATTGCGGTGTGGAAGGACCGGCAACCGGGGCCAATGTGAATGCGCTGCGGGGGCAATACAAACGGGCCATGATGGCCACGCTGCTGTTTTCCCAGGGGACCCCCATGATTTTAGCCGGGGATGAGTTGGGGCAAACCCAGCAGGGCAATAATAATGCGTACTGTCAGGATAATGAAATTACCTGGTTGAACTGGCAGGATGCCGACACGGACTTCATGGAATATGTCCGTGAACTGATCCGTTTGCGTAAGCAATATCCTGCGCTGGGGTATTCACGATGGTTTGAGGAAGAAACGGTCGCTCTGGCCAATTCCGATTACACGATCCGCTGGCTGTCGAGTGCCGGAGGTGAAATCTCGGGAGATGCATGGAACAACAAGAGTAATTATTGTATGGGGCTCTTGATTCGCACCAATGGCGCATCACGTGATTGCCTGGTACTGATGAATGCATCAGCACAGGAAGTGGTTTTCCGGTTACCAGGAGGAAGATGGCAACTGGAGATGGATAGTGATGGTGAAATGGAAAAGGGAGCGCACCTGGAGTTTCAGGCGCTCTTGCACCCTCGTACCATACTGCTGGCAGTTCCTCGTTAAACTTGATAACATAGGTTAAGGCGTCACTGATAAGAGCGCATCAGTCCTGACTTCAGTTGATGAGACGACATTACCGGTTGTTTTTTCGAACAGGAGAGCAAACATGTCCATTCAGACGATATCAACAATACCAGTGGCAGGGCAGGAGCCCGGGACATCGGGTTTGCGCAAGAAAGTGACCGTTTTCCAGCAACCCCACTATCTTGAAAATTTTGTCCAGTCCATCTTTGATTCACTTGACGGGCTTTCCGGGCAAACGCTGGTGCTTGGCGGGGATGGGCGTTATTACAATCCTGTTGCCATTCAGACGATTTTACGTATGGCGGCAGCCAATGGATGGGGACGCGTTCTCGTTGGGCAACATGGCATTCTGTCTACCCCGGCAGTGAGTTGCATTATTCGTAAATATGAAGCATACGGCGGTATTGTCCTGTCGGCCAGCCATAATCCTGGCGGACCGGACGGGGATTTCGGCATCAAATACAACATCAGAAACGGCGGCCCTGCGCCGGAAAAAATCACTGAAGCTATCTATGCCCGTTCGCAGGTGATTACCGGGTACTGTATCAGCGATGCGCCCGATGTCGATTTGAGCCGGATCGGTACGACAGAAATGGAGGGGATGAAAATTGAAGTCATCGATTCCGTTTCTGATTATGCCGGGTTGATGCAATCACTTTTTGATTTTGATGCGATCCGTTCGCTTTTCTCAGGCGGATTCACCATGCGCTTTGATGCCATGCATGCTGTATGCGGCCCCTATGCCACCCGGATTATTGAGGGTGAACTTGGTGCGCCGGAAGGAACAGTTGTGAATGCGGTGCCGCTTGAGGATTTTGGCGGCCATCATCCGGATCCTAATCCGGTTAATGCGCATGAACTGATTGAAATCATGAATGGGTCTGATGCCCCGGATTTTGGTGCAGCAACCGATGGTGATGCGGATCGCAACATGATTGTCGGACGCCATTTTGCCGTGAGTCCCTCTGACAGCCTGGCCATTTTGGCGGCCAATGCCACCCGGATACCGGGATACAGCAAGGGAATTGCCGGTATCGCGCGATCCATGCCAACGTCAACGGCTGCCGATCATGTGGCTGCGGTACTGAAGGTTCCCTGTTATGAAACGCCCACCGGCTGGAAGTTTTTTGGCAACCTGATGGATGCCGGCAAAATCAGTTTGTGTGGCGAAGAAAGTTACGGAACCAGTTCGAGCCATATACGGGAAAAAGACGGGCTTTGGGCAATTCTTTTCTGGCTGAACCTGATTGCCGCTACCGGCAAATCAGTCAATGCGCTGGCCGCAGAACACTGGTCGCGTTATGGCCGGAATTACTATTCACGGCATGATTATGAGCACGTGGACGCTGAGCGTGCCAATACGCTCATTACGGACTTGCGGAAAAAACTGCCTTCTCTGGCAGGCATGCGCTTTGGCTCAAACGTGATTGAGCGGGCAGATGATTTCAGCTATACCGATCCGGTGGATGGTTCGGTTTCGGAAAAACAGGGTATACGCATTTTGTTTGCTGATGGTTCACGCATTATCTTCCGTCTCTCGGGTACGGGTACGGTTGGTGCGACATTGCGTGTTTATTTTGACCGGTATGAATCCGACAAGAATATGCATGACCTGGACCCGCAGGCCGCGTTGGCGGATCTGATTGGCATTGCATCAGAAACTGCCGGTATTCTTGAGCACACCGGGATGAAAAGTCCTACTGTGATTACCTGATTTTTTTATGACAATTAAAACAAGAAGTACGAGGGAGGCCTGAATGAAACTTGTTGTAGACAAGCTGTTGCTGGCAAGCCAGCTCCCCAGACGTACCATTGCCCTTGTCCTGGCAGGGGGACGGGGAAGCCGTCTGATGCAGTTGACGGAAAATCGCGCTAAGCCGGCGGTATATTTTGGCGGAAAGTTCCGCATTATCGATTTCGCCCTGTCCAATTGCATTAATTCCGGCATTCGCCGGATCGGGGTGATTACCCAGTATCGCCCCCATTCGCTTATCCGCCACCTGCAGCGCGGCTGGAGTTTTTTACGCGGCGAGCAAAATGAGTTTGTCGACCTGATGCCTGCCGGGCAGCAGATGGAAGAAGGACTCTGGTACAGGGGAACCGCCGATTCTGTTTCCCAGAATATGGGGATTTTGCGCTCCTATCAGCCAGACTATATTCTGGTTCTGGCAGGGGATCATATTTACAAGATGGATTATTCACAGCTGCTTTTGGATCATGCGGAGAAAAAATCCGCCTGTACCGTCGCCTGTGTTGAGGTGCCACGCGAAGACGCCTCGGGTTTCGGGGTGGTTGCTGTGGATGAAAACCGGAAAATAACCGGTTTTCTGGAAAAGCCGGAAAATCCGCCAAGCATGCCGGGCAACCCGAATATGACATTGGCCAGTATGGGCGTGTATGTGTTCAACGCGGATTATCTGTATGAGCTTCTGGCAGAAGATGCGGAAGATGCCACGTCTGCCCATGATTTTGGCAAGGACATCATTCCCAAGGTGGTTGGTCTGGGAGAGGCCATGGCGCATTATTTCAGCATGTCGTGCGTGCCGCCCTCCAGCCTTGTCAGGCCTTACTGGCGGGATGTCGGGACGGTGGATGCCTTCTGGTCCTCCAATCTGGATTTGACATCCAATATGCCCGAGTTGAACCTGTATGATGAAGACTGGCCTATCTGGACGTACCAGGAGCAGGAACCGCCCGCCAAGTTTGTCCCTGATCCGCATGGTATGGATGGGGTGATATCCAACACGATGGTTTCCGGCGGGTGCATCATTTGTGGATCCAAAATATCCAATACGGTTCTTTTTTCCAAAGTGAGGGTGAATCCTTTCTGCAATGTCGACCAGTCGGTGGTGTTGCCTGATGTTGAAATCGGTCAGGGATCCCGTATCAAAAAAGCGATTATTGACCGGGGATGCCGGATTCCGGAAGGTACCGTCATCGGTGAGGATCACGAACTGGATGCGCAACGCTTTTACAGAACACCGAATGGCGTCGTGCTGGTGACGGATGAGATGCTGGCAAAGCACTATAATTTTGAACATGTTCCCAGGGTCGAATAAGTGAGATCCAAAAAACGTGCCCTACGGGTTCTGCATGTCTGCAGCGAGATATTCCCTTATCTGAAAACAGGTGGCTTAGCCGATGTAACAGGGGCCCTGCCGCCTGCGCTTGCCAAAATGGGGTGTGATGTCAGGATGCTGGTTCCGGGTTTTCCTGATTTTGTTAACCCTATCCAGAACAAACATCTTGTGGCGGAGTTGCCCCCCCGTTTTGGTGCCCATGCGCTTCGGCTTTACTATGGTACGTTGCCGCAGACAGGACTGTCGGCCTACTACATTGATGCGCCGGGGCTTTATGACCGTCCAGGCAATCCCTATATTGATATTTATGGCCAGTCATACGGGGACAACCATCGCCGTTTTGCACTGCTTGGATGGATGGCCGCCCGCCTGGTTGAGGGATTTGATTTTTTCTGGCGGCCTCAGATCATGCATGGACATGACTGGCATGCCGGACTGGCTTTTGCCTATCTTCAGGTGCTTCAGCGGGCAAAGGGTGAAAAGCTGGCGGGTTCTGTTTTTACCATCCATAACATGGCTTATCAGGGGAATTTCCCGGGACATGTTTTCGGGGAGCTGGATTTGCCCGATGACCTTTTCAACCCGGAAGGGATGGAGTTTTATGGTCAGGTTTCCTTTCTCAAGACCGGTCTTTCCTATGCGGATAAAGTAACAACCGTCAGCCCCACCTATGCCCGGGAAATCCATGGCGGAGAGCAGTCATGCGGGCTCGGTGGTGTCGTCCAGAGGCGGGATCCGGATGTCGTCGGTATTTTGAATGGTATTGACACGCAGGTATGGAACCCTTCTACAGACGATACGCTGGCCACAACCTATAACGCAAGGTCCATTAACGGCAAAAAGCAGTGTCGGCTTGCCTTGCAGCAGGAGATGGGATTGCGTTCACAGAATACCGCCCCGCTTTTTTGCGTGGTCAGCCGTTTTGCGTCGCAAAAAGGCTTGAATCTCGTGCTGGGCGTGATGAATATGCTGCTGGAAAAAGGCGCTCAGATTGTGATTGTCGGCAATGGAGAACATCATCTGGAGCGGGCTTTTTCAGATTATGCCCATCATCATCCCCAGCAGGTTGCTGTCAGGATTGGCTATGATGAAGCCCTTGCCCACCGGGTGATTGCCGGCAGTGATGTCATTATGGTTCCGTCCCGTTATGAGCCGTGCGGTCTGACACAGTTTTACGGATTGCGGTACGGTACATTGCCCCTGGTTCATCGTGTGGGCGGGCTGGCTGATTCTGTTACCGACACGACGCCGGAAAATCTGATGGACAAAACGGCGACAGGCTTTATCTTTGATCATTTTGATATTTCCGCGATGGAAGATGCCGTTAACCGGGCATTTGCACTTTTCAGCCAGCCCCGTGAGTGGCGGGTGGTTCAAAGACAGGGAATGAAGCAGCAATTGGGCTGGAAGCATTCTGCCAGCGAGTATAAAAAGCTGTATGACGAAATCAGGGTATAAGCGGACATCATGTGATCCAAAAATGGACTGAGGCGGAATCGCTGACTTTTTGTTTCTTAATGGCAATTTTTTGACGTTCATGCTTGCCAAAGGGATGGCTGTAAGGTTATATTCATAGCATAAGGTTTCGGGCCTGCCCTGTTAGGCGGGCTGTGTTTCTGTCTAGAACTCATTTCATAAATCATTTTGGAGTAATTTTTAGCCGATCATGGAGATAAAAGTGGTGGAAAGTGCCACTAAAATGAGCAAAAAATCGCATTTTTAATGCAAAACGCTTTTTATATCGGTTCTCCGGCCGATTTATGAAATGAACTGTATACACCCGGACAGAGGAAATGGCCTGGAATCAGGCCGAAGCCGCTCCATTCACCCTTCGCTGGAGACTACTTATGGATGTCATTCGATCAGAGCAGGCAGGATTTTTGGCTAGTGATGTGGAGGCGCTGAAGCGGTCCATATCCAATAATCTGCGTTATCGTTCCGGCAAGATCCCCCTTACTGCAACACGCGGCGACTGGCTGCTTGCTGCCGAGTTGGCTGTGCGCAATCGCCTTGTTGAACGCTGGATGCGCTCAAACAGGGCCTATTATGAACAGAATTCCAAGCTGGTGTATTACCTCTCCATGGAGTTTCTGATTGGCCGCACTTTCCATAATGCCTTGCAGGCGTTAGATATCAGTGAAGACATGCAGGAAGCCTTAAAAGAGCTGTCGGTGGATATGGAAGAAGTTTCCAATCACGAGCCGGATGCCGCGCTGGGCAATGGCGGTCTTGGCCGTCTTGCCGCGTGCTTCCTGGATTCCATGGCGACCCTGAATCTGCCGAACATCGGTTATGGGATCCGTTATGAGTATGGCATGTTCAAACAGGAGATCCTCGATGGCTACCAGGTGGAAACACCTGACTACTGGCTCTTGACCCGTGGTAATCCGTGGGAGTTTCCGCGGCCTGAGGTTCAGTTCCATGTTCGTTATGGTGGGCATATCCGCCAGGAGGGCGGGCGCGCAAGATGGGTCGATACCCACAGTGTGCTTGCCATGGCGTATGACACGATCATCCCCGGGTATGGGACAGAATGTGCCACCACGCTCAGGCTGTGGTCTGCCAAGGCGGCATCTGAAATCAACCTGTCCGACTTTAATCAGGGTAACTATTCCAGCGCTGTCGAATCCAAAAATATGTCGGAAAACGTGACGCGCATCCTGTATCCGGATGATTCGACGCTGCATGGCCGTGAGCTGCGTTTGCGGCAGGAATATTTCTTCGTTTCGGCCAGTGTGCAGGATATGATCCGCCGTCACCAGTTGAACTATTCCAGCTTTGATGATCTGGCCGATAATATTTCCATCCATCTGAATGATACCCATCCGGTACTCGCCGTGCCTGAACTGATGCGTATCCTGGTGGATGAGCAGGGCCTGCGCTGGGATCATGCGTGGTCCCTGACGCAACGGATTTTCTCCTATACCAACCATACGCTCATGAGCGAAGCACTGGAGACCTGGCCGATCGATATGATGGGCCGTGTTCTGCCGCGCCACCTCATGATTATTTTTGATATCAACAATGAATTCCTGTCCAGGACAGCAGAAAAATTCGGTAATGATACGGAACTCATGCGCCGGATCTCGCTGATTGATGAGGCGGGTGAAAGACGGGTGCGGATGGCTTATCTGGCCGTGGTTGCCAGCCATAAGATCAACGGGGTATCCAAGCTGCATTCCGAACTGATGAAACAGTCCATTTTTGCGGATTTTGCGAAGATTTTCCCTGAGCGTTTCATGAATATCACCAATGGCATTACGCCTCGCCGCTGGGTCTCTCAGGCTAATCCGCTTTTGTCACAACTGATTGACGGGTATATCGGCAAGAACTGGCGCACTGACTTTGAGCAATTGAGCCAGGTGGAGCCGCTGGGTTCGGAGGAGCGCTTTATTACCGCATTCCGTTCGATCAAGCGGCAGAACAAGCAGCGGCTGGCCCGATGGGTGCGTAACAATGTGAACGTGAACCTGAATCTGGATTCACTTTTTGACGTCCATATCAAGCGGATTCATGAATACAAGCGACAGTTGCTCAATGTGCTGCACGTCATTACCCGGTATAACCGGATTGTGGCTAATCCGGAAGTCAACTGGGTGCCGCGTTCCGTTATTTTTGCCGGGAAGGCGGCATCGGCTTATCAAATGGCAAAAGACATCATCAAACTGATCAATGATGTGGCGGTCAAAGTCAATAATGATCCCAATGTGGGCGACAAGCTGAAAGTCGTGTTTATTCCGAACTATGGTGTGAGCCTGGCTGAAATGATTATTCCTGCTGCCGATCTGTCGCAGCAGATATCCACAGCAGGAACAGAGGCTTCAGGTACCGGTAATATGAAGCTGGCGGTCAATGGCGCCCTGACCATCGGTACGCTGGATGGCGCCAATATTGAAATCATGGAGAAAGTCGGGGCCGACAATATCTTCATTTTTGGCAATACGTCCGAGCAGATTGAGGATCTGCGCCTGAGCTATCAGCCTCGTGAGATTTATGAGAAAAATCCTGAGCTGAAGATGGCGCTTGACCAGATCCGGGATGGTTTTTTCTCTCCTGGTGACCCCGGACGTTTCCGCCCGATTTATGATTCCCTCATTAATTATGGTGACCGTTATCTGCTGCTGGCTGATTACGAGAGTTATGTTGCCACGCAGGAACAGGTGGATGCGCTTTATCGCCAAAGCTTGCGCTGGGACAGAAAGGCTATCCATAATATTGCCAATATGGGGTATTTTTCTTCGGATCGTTCCATCTCGGAATATGCACAGGAAATCTGGGGATCGGTGCCGATCCAGTTTTAAGTCACCGGCCGCCGGCTTTCAGGGGCCGGCGGCCTGACTTTTCTCACGTAAGCAGTTATGACAAAAACACCCTTGAGTCCCTATGAACAGGCCAGCTATGATCTGAATCTGTTTCGCGAGAGGCGGATTGCCGAACGTCGCAAAGCCGACCGTCACACGTCTGATCGCCGCAAAGGGAAGAAAAAAAACGGCAGTCAGCCGGATGCAGACACTTTCCCGGAAGGCATGCATTGACTGGTTCAGCGCATCCGGCAAAAAATTCCATCAGGGACGATGGAATTTTTTTATGCTGGCAGCAGGCTTTTGGCATGGTTTTTTTCATCAGGCGACTTTCTGGTACCTGGAATGACAGCCGAATGAGATTTAATTGGTATACTTGTCACCTTAAAAGGTGACAAACTCAATAACGTAAGGTTTTTTCATGGCGTTGGTTAAGTGCAAAATCTGTAAAAATGATGTGATTGAAACTGCGGACAAGTGTCCGCATTGCGATTCGCTTGGTCCAAAGAAAAACCGGCGTGTCATGTGGATGATGATCGGCCTGGTTATTGTTCTGGCAGGGGCAATGGGCCTGATAATCTTTAATCGCAGCCAGGAAAAAGTCCGTACCCGTGCAGAGATAGACGCAGCAAGACGCGCAGAAAAAATTCACCAGCGCATCATGTCAGCGACTTTCCTTCTTAAAACCAGCGTAGCTGATCCGGATTCGGTTCAGATGGATGACATCAAAACCAATATTGATGGCAGCGTGCTTTGTTATCAATACAGCGTGAAAGACCGCAACGGAAAAATGCAAAAGAAAAAGGCGGCTTTTGCCGAAGGTGATTTTCATTATTCCGCCGGCAGTTGGGGTATCTATTGCCAGAGCAAGGATATCATGGAGGTACCTGACAAACCCCCGCCAATTGATTAACAGGGCGCTTGCCCTTTCATTATGAGCGGCGGAAAAAAATCCGCCGTGTTGCCATCAGGATAAACCCTGCCGAAAGACAGGGTGCCCAGATCCATTTGAGTTCCGATATCAAAACGACGTAGCCACGCCGGGAAAGAAAATCAGAAATCCGGATGGGGGAAACTTCAATGACCTGCCAGGGAAGAAAATAACGCTTGTTTGACCAGGGCCAGAAAAAGACAACGCCCAGTCCTCCATTGGTTATGCTGTCAAGCAGGGTATGCGAAACCGTTGTCAGCAGCAGAAAGAAAAAAGTGGCCCTGGCTGTTGTACGAAACCACTTGAAAAACAGGGTGCCAAACAGCGCGAGCAGGACAGCAAAGACAAGGGAATGAGTCAGCCCCCGGTGGCCGATCGTGGAACCATATGCAATCCCTGTCCAGAAACCGATGCCATCAAAGTCCGGTATGACTGAAAAAAGGATGCCTGTCACCAGCAGGCGGGTTGGAATGGTTTTTTTCCCCAATCCTATACCCAGTCCCACAGGAATTGCGGCATGTGTGAATAGGGTTGGCATGGTGATGGTTAAAAATCAGGCGGGCCTACCGCTTGTGCCATTGAGCCCGCTTGTCTGGGACAATAAGCCAACATGCTGATTATTCGGCCATTACCTGCTGCATCATGTTGGAGAAGCGCTCCATCATCACGCCCATTTTCTCCTGGGAAATCGCTGATGTACGCTGGATGACCAGCGGCTGTTTCTTGATAAAGGACTTGCCTGACGGGGTTTGGTAAAAAGCGGCAAGATCATCAATTTCCTGCTGTGTGAAGGTTTCCATGTAAATCTGGACATACTGGGATTTCATTTTGTCCCAGCTCATCTCTTCCTTGATGATCGTGTCCAGTTGTGCCATGGCTTTTTTGAACTTGCCCTGCTTTTCTGGCGGGATACGGTTCATGATGCGGGCGGTGGACTGGTCAACCATTTTGGTCATTTCCTGCATGGTTGCTTCATACATCTGTTTGGTTTCCGTTATTTCAAGCAATTGCTCAATGGAAGCCTTGCTTGCCGGCTGGCTGGTCTGCGCAAGGGCGCCGCATGAGACAAAAGCAGCCAGAATAAAAATCATCAAACGTTTCATTGTTTATCCCTGGTTAAGTGTTAAAAAGAATAGTCTTGACTCATTGGCTGTCACCGGGAGTCATCTGCGCCCTTTTCCCGTTCCAGATCAGATCAGGACGAGTACCGCAATACGTTCCCCAGTTTCCGTCAAAAGATTCATACTGCTCATCAAAACGGACATCCATAATGCCCGCGCCATGCTTGTCATGCCACTGGCAGATAACCTGGTGTTCCGGCTTGAACTGGCAGCGGCTGATGGAGCCGGTTACCCAGTAATCATTTTCCCGGTACATGAAAGTGCCATACATCTGTTTATTTTCATCCAGCGGTTGTGCATAAAATGTCGTGAAAACAGGGACAATCCCGGCACTGAATATATTGCCGGCATAAGTTCCGTCAGGCGTGTCCAGTGTGGAGCAGCCGGACATAAGAAGCGATGCCATGCACAGGGCGAGCAATCCGGTTTTGGTTTTGGATGAGGTCATATCCTGTCTCCATGAAAGCAATTGCAAGAGAACTCACAGCTTATCAAAAAACATCACAGACAGGAATAAGGCAGAGCCATCAGAAACTTAAAGTGCATTATTCCCCGGACGCTTTTTCGGGAGGGGTTTCTTTCGTGCAGCATTCCTTGAGTGCCAGCAGCCGATGAAACTTTCGGCGAAGAGAAAAATACTTTTCAGGAGCGTATTCTTGTGAAGGTGGAAACGGCCCTTTTCCGAATAGTCCGGATCATCCAGTGGCGCGTTGCTGATGGCAAATGTGATTTCTTTCTTTTTCCCGTTAAAAAGCTGGGTTTGCGTTTCAAGAATATCGCGTCGGTACCGGATCTCAAACAGTGACTTGTCCATCAGCCCACATTATCAAAGAGAAAACATCAGTTTATCCAGCACATCATGATTCGGATAGCGATATAATTATTCCTGTTATCTTTTTGATGCGACAGGATATTTTGTTCTTGTCGCTCTGTTTTTTTGTCAGTCAGCCGCAGTTATGCCAGATGTTTCTTCTTTTCGCTCTTTTTTGGGGATATCCCTGCCGGATACGCCGGTTGAGATGGGCTGTTATGCGCTGACAGAAGGTCTGGATGAGCAGGCGCATCCGTTTTCGCCTGAAGCGCTTTTCGGGCCGGATGCACTGCTTGGTCCGGTTATGCCGGCTGTTGGTGATGCGGCAGCTTTTTTTCGTGTTCCCGCACCGGTCTATCTTTGTGACGAAGTGAGCTCGACCTTTGCGGTTGCCCATACACTGGCGCAAAAGGGGGTATTGCCTGCCTGGGGCGCTGTGCTGGCGGCCAGTCAGACAGCGGGAAGAGGGCAGTTTCGCCGGCACTGGCAGTCGCCGCGCGGCAATCTGTATGTCACATTTCGCCTGCCGGATACGCCGGTTTTTCAGTCGGATGCGGCAGCGCTTGTTATCGGGGTTTTGCTGGCGGCTGCTTTTTCGCGTTTGGGCTGCCCTGTCCGACTCAAGTGGCCAAATGATCTGCTGAATCCGGAAGCGGGAAAAGCGGCGGGGATTCTGGTTGAAAACCGGGATGGCGTCATGCTGGCAGGGGTGGGGGTCAACCTCCGTATTCTGCCGGAGGCTGAGCAATTACGCCGCGAGCGGGCCACACCGGCCGGACTCTTGCTAACGGGCGATAAAACGCCGATTTCGCAGGCACCATTTTCCCTATGGCAAGCACTTGTAAACGAGATGATTTTTGCGTATAGTCAATCGTTTGCCCAATCCGCAACAAAAATGTTGCCTGAATTGGCTGATCCGTTTCTCGCATGGAAGGGAGAAGCCGTCTCTGTCACTGACACGGACGGCGCCACGCTCAGCGGCAGACTGAGTGGTGTAAGCCCCAATGGAGGCCTGCTGTTACAGGCTTTCGACGGAAAGACTCATGAAATTTTCAGCGGGAGCCTCGCTCGGACCTGATGTGCCGTCAAAGCGATGGATGATTTGTCGCCGCGCACGATATATTGTGTGTGGTTGTTAGATAGTTTGCCGCCGTGCACCGTGGTGCGCGGTTATTAGTTTGTTGAGAGGAATAAGCATGTCCAGAAAAACATTTGAGCAAGTTGCAAAGGAACTGAAGGGAAAGGCTATTCTGGTAGCCAACCGGGGTATCCCGGCCCGACGAATTTGCCGCTCTATCCGTGAAAGTTTTGATGCGGTTGCAGTCATGACGGCGACTGATGTCGACAAAACGGCACCAGCAGCTTCTGCGGCACTGGAATTGATGCTCCTCGGCGAAGATCCGCGCGCCTATCTGGATGTGGAACGCATTGTAAGGCTCGCCAAGCAGCGCGGGATTTCGGCTATTCATCCCGGCTGGGGATTCGCCTCTGAAGATGAAAATTTTCCGCGTATCTGTAAAGAAGCCGGCATGATTTTTATTGGTGCCGAACAGGAGCCGATGCGGCTTTTAGGCAACAAGGTGCAGGTTCGTGCACTGGCAAAAACGCTGGATATTCCTGTTGTCCCCGGTTCGGATGGTGCAGTGGATGTGCCTGAGGCACGCAGAAATGCCCACGAGATCGGCTTCCCCATTATGCTCAAGGCAGAAGGCGGTGGTGGTGGCCGCGGTATTTTTGAAGTCCATGATGAAGCCGGACTGGAAGATGCCTTCTTCAAGGCATCCACCATGGCACAGGCGTCCTTTGGTAATCCGCATGTGTATGTGGAAAAATTCCTTCGCAATGTCCGTCATATTGAAATACAGGTAATCGCTGATAAATACGGCAATGTCTTCGCCTTTGATGAGCGTGACTGCAGCCTGCAGCGTAACAACCAGAAACTGGTAGAGATCACGCCTTCGCCGTGGGTCATGATTACCCCCGAATTGCGTGAAACCCTGAAGGAATATTCAAGAAAGCTCGTCAAGGCAGTGGGTTATCACTCCCTGGCGACAGTGGAATTTCTGGTGACGGCTGAAGGCCAGCCATACCTGATCGAGGTGAATACCCGTTTGCAGGTAGAGCACGGCATTACCGAGTGCCGCTACGGTATTGACCTGGTTGAAGAGCAGATTGCGATTGCTTTTGGCAGTGAGCTGCGCTTTAACGAAGAAAACACCAAGCCGTTCCACCATGCCATGCAGGTGCGTATCAATTGTGAAGACCCGCAAAAAGGCTTTTCACCCAATTCCGGGCTGATCAGCCGGTACGTTTCTCCGGGCGGTCCGGGTGTGCGGATTGACTCCAATATGAGTGCGGGCTATGAATTCCCGTCAAACTATGACTCAGCCGGCACACTGCTTATCACTTATGCGCATGAGTGGGACAAGGTGCTGGGTATTATGGAAAGGGCGCTTAGCGAATATACGGTCGCCGGTGTCAAAACCACCATTCCTTTTTATCGCGAAGTCATCAAAAATCCATTGTTCAGGCAAGGTGAATGCGATACCCGTTTTATCGCCGCCCATCCCGATCTGATGGACTATACCGACGCCTTGCGGGAGTCCGAGCGTACGGCCCGTCTGATTGCAGATATTTCCGCCCTGGGCTACAACCAGTTTGTCCAGCTTGGCCAGTACAGAACGCGTGAGACACCACGCATGCCCAAGTTTGAGCCGGTTCTGCCATCGATCCCGTCTTCGATCCGTCATGCCCCTTCACCGTATCCCCGAGGCGACAGAAAAGCGCTGCTTTCCTATATCCGGGATTCGGGTCATGTGCACTTTACCGACACGACCACCCGTGACAATACCCAGTCCAACAGTGGCAACCGTTTCCGTCTGGCCGAAGATCTGCTGGTTGCTCCTTACCTCGACAACTGTGATTTCTTTTCCCTGGAAACGGGCGGTGGCGCACATTTCCACGTCAACCTGATGGCTAACATGACTTCGCCTTTTATTGAAGCGAAGGAAATGAACCGGGTTGCACCCAAAACCATGAAGCAAATCCTCATCCGCTCCACCAACGTACTGGGTTACCGGCCGCAGCCTCGTAATCTCATGCATGCAACAGCAGAGAAGATTTGTGAAGATTTCCATATCATCCGCAGCTTTGACTTCCTGAACCATATCGAAAACATGAAGCCATTTGCTGAGGTGATACTGCATACCCCGAGCGTGGTATTTGAACCGTCACTTTCGCTGAGCTACGGACGTGGCTTCACGGTGGATCACTACCTTGGCGTGACCGAGGAAATCCTGAACCAGACCGCCCAGATTCTCGGCGTGGATCTGCAGGAAGCATCCAGAAATATCATCCTTGGTCTGAAGGATATGGCCGGTAACTGCCCGCCCCATTTCATGCGCGATCTGGTGACGGCACTGCGCAAACAATGGCCGGAACTGGTGCTGCACCATCATCGCCATTACACGGATGGTCTCTTTATTCCTGCAGTGGCTGAGGCTGCAAAAGCGGGTGCCCATATTATTGACACTTCCATGGGCGCTGCCATGCGCTGGTATGGTCAGGGCGAAGTCCTTTCCACTGCGGCCTACCTCGAAGAACTGGGCCTGAAAACCAATCTGAACCAGCGTATGTTAAGAGAAGGCAACTTCGTGCTCAAGCAGATCATGCCTTACTATGATCGGTATACTGCGCCTTACTTCCAGGGCATTGATTATGATGTGGTACACCACGGTATGCCGGGTGGCGCGACTTCCTCTTCGCAACAGGGCGCCCTTGATCAGGGGTATATCCACCTGTTGCCCCAGATGCTGCGCTTCCTTGCCGGTGCGAGACAAATTGTTCACTATCATGACGTGACACCAGGCTCACAGATCACCTGGAATACCGCTTTCCTTGCGGTTACCGGTGCATACCGGCGCGGTGGTGATGCGGCTGTACAGAGCCTGCTGGAAGTGCTTGAGCACGTAGCAGGCCGTGCCGAAGATGATATTTCTCCAGAGATGAAAGAAGCGCGCCTGACGATCTATCGCGATTGTAATGATGCCTTCCGTGGTTTGCTGCTGGGTGAATACGGCAAGCTGCCACTGGGATTCCCTGCTGAATGGGTGTATCAAAGCGCGTTCGGTGAAGAGTGGAGAAAGATGATTGCCAAGCGTACTGAGCATTCACCGCTTGATTCTCTGCCTGAGGTGGATTTTGATGCAGAGCGCGCTGCACTGCATGAACATCTGCATCGTGAGCCGACTGAAGATGAGCTGCTGCTGTACCTCAACCATCCTGCAGATGCCCTGAAGATGTTCGATTTCCGCCTTAACTACGGTAATCCGAACAACCTGCCGCTGGATGTCTGGTTTGAAGGCATGGAGCCGGGTGATGAGCTGAACTTTATGGACAGCCAGGGCAAGCCGCATCATGTGTCACTTCTGAGTATCCGCAGCCCGGATGAAAACGGCATGTCCATTGTCCGCTATGTGCTTGATTCCGAAATCATGAGTTCCGAAGTACAGGTGGCCAAGGCCGGAGAAGGTGGCAAGGGCAATATTTCCAAAGCCGATCCGGATAACCCTTATCACGTGGCCGCACCAAGCAATGGCGATCTGTGGGTGACATATGTCAGCCCGGGACAGGTCGTGAAGAAAGGCGATGATCTGTTTAACATCTCCATCATGAAACAGGAAAAGGCCGTGCTCGCGCCTATGGACGGTGTTGTCAAGCGTGTGGTGAAAACAGCAGACTACAGCGAAACCAAACAAATGGTACCCGTGCGTGAGGGTGAGCTCATTGTTGAACTGGCTCCGGTTCCGGCAAGCTGTACTTCCTGTGCCAAACCATTGCCGGCAGACAGCTTCACTTTCTGCCCGTATTGTGGTGAAAAAAGGGAAGGAGACGCCTGACGATAGAATGTGTCAGGATTTCTGATGACACAAGCCCTTCCTGGACCCGATCAGGAAGGGCTTGTTGTTTAGAGATAAAAAAACGGTTAGTGACAACCATCACTAACCGTTTTGTATTTTCTGGTCGGGACGGTGTGATTCGAACACACTACCCCTTGCACCCCATGCAAAAAAATGACCATCCACCGGTATTCACCGCTGTCCATTGATGGTTGTATTTATCCGTTAAAAACAGTAACATAGCGCATATTGTCGTCTGTGACTGTTCACAGCCGTTCATCAGAATCCACGAAAAAAGTGCTACCAAAAGGCTACCAGGAAGAGTTTATGAAACTGACCGTAACTTTTATCGAGCGTTACAAACCCGCGAAAGCGGATGAGCATATCCGTGACGGAGGGGGCCTTTTTTTACGGTTTCGAAGCACATCAACAGGTCTTTCCCGCAACTGGTTCTACCGATACAAAGTTGAAAATAAAAATGCATACCTGATTTTGGGAGAGTACGGTTCAGCGCTGCCAGATGCCCTGTCGGACTTGTACAAGTTAAACCAGGGCGAACGGCTAACGCTGGCGGTCGCCCGGCGGATAGCGGCAGAGCTGACCGATTGGCGGCGGCGTGGACTTGACCCGCGCGAACATATTGAAAGCGAGATGCAGCGGGAAAAAAAGGAAAAAGCTGCGGCAGCAAAAAAAGAAAAGGAAAATAAAAAGAAGGAGCAGGCGGAAAATCTGACGGTCGAGGATTTGTTTTCAGAATGGATAGAAAACGGCGTGCGGCGGCAGGACGATAATGTCGAACTGGTGCGCAGTTTCGGCGCGGATGTTATTCCGCAGATCGGTCGAAAAAAGATAAAGGAATTGTCAGAGGCGGACTTGCGGAACGTGCTTCGGCGCATGGTCGGCAGAGGGGTAAACCGATCCGCGGTTGTGATGAGAAACAACTTGGTGCAGATGTTTGGCTGGGGAGAGAAACGCCAACCGTGGCGGCGGTTGATGGTGGATGGTAATCCTGCTGATCTCCTGGAAATTGAAAAGATTGTGGACAAAGATTACGACTTTGATAACGTCCGAGATCGCATCCTGTCTGACAGCGAAATCCGCGAGTTGAGAGACATTTTTCAGCGGATGGAAGGGGAGTATGCAGCGGCCCCCGACAGACGTGCTACAGCACAGCCTTTTACGCGCACTTCGCAACACGCTGTCTGGCTCATGCTGGCAACACTTTGCCGCGTGGGCGAGCTTTCAATGGCGCGCTGGGAGAATGTTGATTTTGAAAAAAAAGAATGGTTTATTCCTCGGAAAAAATGTGAAGGGGAAACTGTCGGATTTGACTGTCTTTTTATCTGATTTTTCATTACAGCAGTTTCGCAAATTGCACGAACTGACGGGTAACAGCGAGTGGTGTTTCCCGGCAAAAAATAAAGACGGACATGTTTGTACCAAGTCGCTGACTAAGCAAATCGGCGACAGGCAAAGCCGGTTCCGACTGGGGCGCGACGGTCAGCCGCGGCAGCCGATGAAAAACCGCAGGAATGACGATACGTTGGTATTGGCGGGGGGCAAAAATGGAGGCTGGACACCACACGATTTGCGCCGCACCGGAGCGACGATGATGCAAAGTTTGGGAGTGGAGATGCACATAATCGACAGATGCCAAAACCACGTTTTGGAGGGCAGCAAGGTTCGCCGGCATTACCTCCACCACACGTACTCAGATGACATGCGCGCCGCCTGGCAAAAACTTGGTAAAAGGCTAGCTGCGATATTGAGAAAAAAGTAACCAGGATTCGGGCCGTAAGGCTGTAAATTTTGGTAGAAATCGTCCCCCCATCCCCTCCAATATTTTTCTGCTAGTTGCATAAAAACAGTGACTTGCGCGCGAAAAACGCGCGGACATATGTCCGGCAATTTGCACAAAAAAGTGGCAAGTCAGGCGGGGTTACGGCGTGGCGTCCTGGCTTGGCCTGGTTGGCTGGGATTCAGGCGAAAACTGTAAATTTTGGGAGAAATTCACCGCCTGTCTCCCCCGTTATTTTTGGGCGAACGCAATGAATACAAAACCTTGCAGCATTTTTTTTGCGGACACGTGTCCGCAAAATTAGCATAAAAAATAAGCACTTTGAAGAGCGGCCACCAAGCCGCTTTTTTTTTGCTTTACATGCTTTGCAGATTGCAACCCCTCCCACTTGACCTAGATCAAGATTCCCAAACACAACTCCCGAAAACCCTGTTTTCGTCGAAACGTGCCCAAAACGACCCACGTTTCGACCTTGCCCGTCGATTTTTTGATGGTGGAATAGGTGTGTGCATTCGGGCACATACCTTTTTTTTTTGGAGGACAAAAATGAATGAACTGGAACTGAATCGACGCTTGCCGACAAGGGAGGTTATGCGCGCCCTCGGCCTGGCGCGCTCCACCCTCTATAAGCGAGTGCGAGAAGGCCACTTGCCGCCGCCGGAGAAAGACGGCAGCTGCTCGTTTTGGAGGGTGAAAGACATCCTTCAATACATGAACGGGGGGGAGGGCGCAGAGTAAAAAAGAAGCAGAACGGGCAGTAAAAAATCACTCAATTTTTAAGGAAGAAAATATGAAAAATGCGAAAGAAACGATTCAAAAAAACTGGCAAAAATTCCTAGGGTGCTGGGGAGTGGCGTGGCTCGCGATTTTGATGGCGGCGGTCTTCGATGTCCTCACCAGCTCAAATTTCGGGTTTTCGGCGCGCCTCAAGGGTGAATTTTTAACCGCACTTTTTTATCAAAAAATCGGCCTTGGCTGGACGGAAATGAGGCCGGATCTGGTGATGAGAGAGAGTGGTGAGCAAGTGGTGACGACGGCGGGGGAGCTGGTGGACTGGTTTCTGAATTGCCGATTGGATTGCTCGGAATATGAAGTGTGGTTGCAGCAGTTCGAGATGCTATTAACAACGCCACTGGTCGCGGTGCCCCTCGCGTTCGCTGTGGTCGCGCTGCTCAACGCGAGCAAACGGGAGTGCATGCGATGAAGGCGGCGAAACAGCGATCGGAATGGGGCGTCGTGATCGGCAGGGGAATCGTCATGTTCATACTCCTTGTGGCGATGGGATGGGGCGGGTTGTTGTGGCATTACACCCGACCTCACTCGCTTCTGCCCGGCCAGAGCGCGAGCTGGAAAATTTCCGCGCTCACGGCCACGCTGGCAACCGGCTGGGGGCTGGGCGACACGGTGATGATCTGGCCGCCAGGCCACCGGCTGCCGGTCCGGGTAGATAAGTGGCTACCCGGCCAGTACGGATCGATGCCCGTGGCGCACCAGGAGCGGCTCGCGATGGAGTGGGTGATGATGAAAAAAGTTCCCTGGGCAGCGGGGGCGGTGGTGTTCATTATTTTTGCAGGTTTTTATACATATCGGAGATTTGGAGTTAGGCATGAAAGATGAAACAAAACAATCTCTATCAGAGGTAAAAGGGGCGGTATTTGAAACGCTGTGGCTCTCGAATTGGGGCCGCAATCTAATCACATTCCCCACCGTTTTTGCACTGCTCGCGTTCACTTTAATTGCCGCACTTTTCGGCGGGCAAGCGGGCTGGGGGGCGGGCGTTGGAATTTACGTTTTATTCTTTTGCTTTGGCCTTTTCGGTTGTCTGAAAGACGCGTTCTTCAGCAAGAAAAGTGGTGACGTTTTCCGCCGTGGGGCGCAGATCGAGGACCCAGGAAAAATCGCTCGGGCCACGGCCGGGAAGGGGCGATACAGCATTGGCGGCGTCACTATTCCCGCGTCAGCCGAGGCGCAAGGTTTTTGTTATGTGGGGAGCCCTGGCAGCGGTAAATCGACTGCCATTTTTCGCAATATGTCGCAGGATCGGGAGGAGGTGAAAGCGATTGTTTTTGACCTCGGGGGGGAGTCGCTTTCCCGCTTTTATCGAGGAGGTGATCGAATAATGAACCCGCTCGATTCGCGGGCTGCGCCAATCTCGATTTTTTCCGATCTGACGGACGAAATGGTGGACCCCGCGAGGCTCGCACAGGCGCTCGTCTCGGCAGACACGAACGATAAATTTTGGAGCGATAGCGCGCGCACATGCATCGCCGACCTGGCTGGGGCATTGATCGAGAGCGGCAAGAAAACTAATCGTGATTTGCTCGGGGCGCTGACCACAATGACGAAGGCCGAACAAGTCGCTTTGGTAGGCGGCAGGCCGGCTGCGACACTCCTGGGCGGTGAGGAAAAAATGTCGGCTTCCTTGCGGTCAATTATCTCGCAGGCGGGCCAAGTCTTGCGAACCCTGGACGGTGACGTTGACCAGTCAGGATTTTCAATCCGCCGCTGGATGGAGGACGACAATGACCGGTCGTGGTTGTTCTTTTCAGTACGCAACGATCAGCTCCCGCTGCTAAAAGGTTTGTACAGTTATCTTCTTGAGACGGCGATCAGTTGCCACCTGTCCATGTCATCGAATCTGGATCGCCGGATTGTCTATTATCTCGACGAATTTTCCACCCTTCCGCCCATGCCGAGCTTGCTCCAGCTCGCCGCGCTCGGGCGCAAATTTGGATCGGTGATGCAGCTTGGTTTTCAGAGTATGAGCCAACTGCGTAGCTGCTACGGTAGGGAAGATGCGCAGTCACTTTTAAGCTGTCTTGGCACGTGGACAATCCTACGATCGAATGATAGCGAGACCGCGGAACAGTTGAGCCGCATGGTCGGTCAACAGGAAATTTTGCGGACAAATATTTCCAGTGCCCACGGCGAAAAAGGGAGCAGCGAAAACCGCAGCCAGCAGGTCACGCAGACGCAGATTTTGCTGCCGAGCCAGATTCAAAATTTCGCCGATCTTCATGGCGTTTTAAAAATTCGTGGTGACTTCCCTCTGTGCGCGATCCAGCTGCGTCGCGTTGACTTTCCGGCAGTGACCGAGCCCTTCATCGCGAAGAAAAAGGCGGCTGCATTTGCTGCCGCGGATTGAGCGGGGAAAGTAAAAATGAAGAGCGCGATGCAAGCCATTAAAACGACCCTGGGGAGGTTTTTTAGTTTGGGTTGCAGCGAAGCTGCGGCCCACATTTCCCGCGCGTCAGCGCGTCTGGAATCGGTTCCTGCGAGCAAGGCCGGACGGCAGTCCGGCAAGGTAATGGATGGGATGGACAACCATCCCATCCATTACATCCTCACCTCCTTCTCATCCATCAATCCCTGTCAAAAATTTATCGCTCACCCTGCTCCAAAATCGGTCAGCATCTTCCACGAAATCGCAATTTTTAGCTCCGTCAAATCTCTGGTCGATTCTCTCCACACACCACGCTCCTTCGGTGCAGCACATGGCATACCGAAATCAGCCGCAGAGCCGCATGGCTGTTGGTTTTGCGCTGTGCCGACAAAATGCCGACACGGCAAACCTCAAATCAGCCGGAAACCCGCGCCAGTGCTGGTTTTCGGTCTGTCGACAAAACTCAATTAACACGAAAGGAAAAAATCATGAAAAAGCAAATCAAAAAATCAGACGCAATCGAAACAAAAATCAAGGCGTTGCAGCAGCAGCTTGTTGCCACAAAGAAACATGAGAAGGCAGCGGAAGAGAGGGCAAGGCTGGACGCGCTCATCGCCGCCGCGCGAGGCATCGGCCTGCTCGAAAAGTCGCCCGACGAAATCCGCCAGGCGCTAAAAAAGTTGGGAGGTCAAGCAGATGGCAATCAATAAAAATTCAGTGAAAGTTACCGCTCGGTTGGGCCGACAGGAAGCCGAAATTTTTGATGCGCTGCCAGGCAAAAGCCAAGCGGAAAAAGTGCGCTTCCTCATCCGTCTGGCGGCCGCAAAAGCAGCCGACCAGGCCGGACAGGATGAGCTCATCGAGCGCATCAAAACAGAAGTTTTTTCTGCACGGCCAGCGGCACCGGCAACTGAAAGTCAGGCCAGCGCTGACGCGCTGTCGGCCGCGGAGGCTAGGAAGATTTTTCACCAAATTTTTCATCTGCTTTCTCTCAATTTTTACTGCTTGCAATCGGGCGGGATCGAGGCCGCGCGCGACAAAAACAGCATGTCAAATTCAATAGGTGAGAGGGTCCTAAAAGGAGAATTTCAATGATGTCAATTTCTCAAAAATCGGCAGCCGGCGCGGAACATTACTACCTCCACATGCAAGAACGCAGCGGCAAAATCGAGGAATATTATTCGCGTGAAGGAGCCGGCGAATGGCATGGCGCAGGGGCGGAAAAACTCGGGTTGTCAGGAGAAGTTGCCGCCGAAGATTTCCGGCAAATGGTGCGCGGGTTCGATCCAAAAACTGGTGAAGCCATGACCCAAAATGCCGGCGCAGATAACCGTCGAGCCGGCTGGGATTGCACGCTGTCGGCGCCGAAAAGTGTGAGCGCTGCCTGGGCGGTTGCGAGCGACAGCGATAGGGAAAAAATCGAGGCCGCGCACAAAAATGCGGTGGCGGCTGCACTTGATATAGTTCAAGAAAAAGCCGCGTACACGCGGACCGGCGCCGGCAGTGTTGTCCACGAAAAAGCTGAGATCATCATTGCGAGTTTCGACCACTTCACCAGCCGCGCGGTTGAACCACAATTGCACACCCACAACTTTATTTTCAATGCCTCAATCCGCGCTGATGGCACGGTCGGTGCAATTGAGTCGCGCTACCTTTACCAATGGCAAAAAGTTGCAGGCACAGTCTACCAATCAGAACTAGCGCGCGGCCTCGAAAAAATTGGTTACACCACATCAAAGGATGGTGACGAATTCATCAAGTTAAGCGTTGTCCCTGAATCACTCTGCGACGCCTGGTCGAGCAGACGCGCCGCAATCGAAACCGAGCTTGAAAAACGCGGGGCAACGTCAGCCCGAGCGGCCGAAGTTGCCGCCCTGGGCACGCGGGAGGCAAAACAAAAAAACCATGACGCCCATGAGCTCCGTCAGCGGTGGCAAGCCGAGGCCAAGGAGCACAATTTCACCACCGAAAACGTGCAGTCAGGCCCTGAAATTGTTCGGCCTGATGTTGACCCTGCAGGCCTGGCCGACACGGGCCTGAAGGGCGCAACCGAGCTTGATAGTCTGGTGACTGAAAAAGATTTGTACTTGTCCGCCGCGAGGCAATCGCTCGACAGTGCCGGCGGCAAGGCGCAGATCGAAAAAGTCGTCGCAGAAATGAAAAGTCAGGCTATTGAAATGGTGCGCGACACCTCTTTCCAGAGCCGTGACGGTCGCACCATCGACCGCGAAGAAATCAAATACACCACCCGCGAAATTCTCGAAGCTGAGCGGTTTGTCTTGAACAATTCGCTCGTGCGGATGGGCGAGGGAAAGCATGTGCTGCCGGCTGAAACCGTTCGCCAGGCGGTTGCTGAATATCAGCAGCGGAAAGGGTTCGAACTGACGGACGATCAACTGCGATCAATCGAGCATATCGCGCACGGCAGGGATGGCGTCGGGCTGATCATCGGCGACGCCGGCACCGGGAAGTCAACGATGAGCGAGGTTGTAAAAAAAGCATTCGAGTCGGAAGGTTTTACTGTGCTCGGCGCAGCCCCAAGCAATAAAGCCGCCAGGGGGCTGCAAGAGAGCAGCGGCATCCGTTCTCAAACCATCGACAGGTTGCTTATCGACATTGAAAACAACCCGCAAAAAATCGATAGCAAAACCGTGATTTTGCTCGACGAGGCCGGGATGGTCGGCAGCCTGAACGCGGCCGCGCTGCAAAAGGCGGCGGACCAAGCAGGGGCGAAGCTGGTTTATCTCGGCGACAACAAACAGCTTCCGAGCGTTGCCGCCGGGGGGATGTTTTCGCGCGTCGCGGAGCAGTGCGGGTATGAACGACTGGACACGAACATGCGGCAAAGAGAGGCCGAACACAAGCAAGCCGTCACGCAAATGTCGAGAGGCGAAGCAGCAGAAGCCATGAAATTTTATGTGGAGAAAGGCAATGTTTGCGTCGAGGCAACGTACAGGGCGGCCGTTGAAAAATGCGCAGAGAGCTACCTCTCGGATCGTGCGAAGGTTGGTGCAAATAACACGATCTGCCTTGCTAGCACCAATAAGCAAGTTGATGACATTAACTCCAAAATCCGCGAGAACCTGAAAGAGCAGGGCGAACTGGGCAGGGAGAAAGAATATCAAATCGGGAAAGACGCCCAGCCGCTGTCCCTGGCGGTCGGTGATCGCATCATTTTCAATGAAAAGCATAAAGAGTCGGGCGCGCTGAAAGCCGATACGGCCACCGTCCGTGCCCACGCTGAAAACGGCCAGATTTTGATCGAGAGAGACGGCCGGCAGCAAACGGTTGACCCTTCAAGCATCGAAATCAAGCACGGGTATGCATCCACCACACATAAAGCACAGGGCGCAACGCTGGAAAGGGCGACGGTCTTTTCCTCGGCGCAAACCAGCCGCGAGATGGCGTATGTCCAGGCCAGCCGGGCGAGGGAGGAAACAACATTTGTTTTTACCAGCCACACGATCAGGGAGATGGAAAAACAGGCGCAGCCGACTCCTGAACTGATCGAAAAAGCAGAGCGGGCAGCGGCCAGACAGGGGCAGGAGTTGCCGGAATCTGCCCGCGAATCTTTCTATTCAGCAAAGCAATATTTGATCGACAACGGTATTGCTGACCTGCGCGTCAGGGATGCAAATGAAATGCGGCTGGAGGCCATGCGGGAGACCTTGGACGCCATGGCGCAGAGCCGACAAAAAGAAACCACCCACGATTTCACGCCGCGAGATGAATTCGAAAAGGCGAGACTTGCGAACGAGAAAACGGCTGAAACAATCGAGAAAAAACCAACAGAGAAGGAGGTCAAAGAACCAGCGAAAACCCAAGAAAAAACGGCTGCTCCACAAAAAGAGACAGCCGCAAAGGATGATTTTACTTACTCAAAATGAAGGAAACAACCATGAATACTACCACCATTAGCACCCGAATTTTCGCATTCCCGAGGCTCCAAGAAATCCTGCCGGCGGCCGAAAACTATATTTATCAATATGCTGACTGCACGGAAAAGAGGAAGGCGGCCTATTTCGAGGGAGTGCGCGCCGCGCTCAAGCCCGGTGAAATGCAAAACCCACACCGCGGCAACGAAGGTGATGGCGAGAAAGCCGCGATGTTCTACCTTGGTTTCACCCTCACCCGCGCCTACCGCGACGGGTACGAAAGCCCGACACCGCGTCCACCCGGGATTTACAGCTGGTCGGTCAGGGAAATGGAAACGTATTCGCTTGGCAGGGCCGACGCCAAAAAGGCCGCAGAAGCACAAGCAGAAGCAGCATAAACTTACGGAGAAAAAAATGCATTTAAAACAACAACTTCACCGAGCAAACGAGCGCGGCCACCTGGCCGCCGAGGCGCTCTACCCCGCGATTTTTTGTAAGGGGTCAGAAATGCCGATTTGCCCATACCCTTTTAAATCCATTGAATCCACCGCATTCTGGGAGGGATTCAATGAAAAAATGGTCTGGCTGGCGGGATACCGGGCGCCGCGTCACGGACTGTTTTCATCGGCAAATCCGCATACGTCATGCGAATTCCTGTCAAAAATCTGGCAGGACGGGTTTGAGGGGGGAGCGAGGAACATTGTCGCTGTGAGTATAACGAGGCGTTTGATACAACCATCGAAAATCCTTATTCGCACACGTCACCCGAATTTTTCTCGTTTCAGGCAGGCCGGCGGCATGTGGAATGGATGAACGAGGGAAACCGGCTTCGTCGAATCGAAAGGAAAAAGGAGAGGGCGGCGCAGCGCGCACAGCGGAAACGATAAACCCGCATAAAAAAGTGCTACCAAAAGTGCTACCAAAGCACCAGCCAAAGAAAAAGGGTTACAGCGTAAAATCTGTAACCCTTTGATTTTATTGGTCGGGACGGTGTGATTCGAACACACGACCCCTTGCACCCCATGCAAGTACGCTACCAGGCTGCGCTACGCCCCGACATCTCTTTATTATACCAGTTGTTACTGAAGCTTTCATGCTCCTTCATAGGGGAAAAGAAAGAAATATCAGGGGAAGGACCTGCTCTTTTCAGGAGGGAAAACACGCTTTATTGAATGGGTTTGATGGACCGGCACGATATGGTATAAAAGCTTTTCGATTGATAAGGGCAATGGCAATGGGAGTAGAGATTGAACGCAAGTTTTTGCTGGCGAATGACGGGTGGAAAAACAGGGTAAAGGGAGACACCATCCGGCAGGGATACCTGTCAGCGGATCATGATCGTGTGGTGCGTATCCGGGTCATGAACCAGCAAGCCTTTGTTACCATCAAAAGCAGTACAGACGGGTTATTCAGGAACGAATGGGAATATCCGATTCCGCTCGAAGATGCACAGGAGATGCTGGAGAACCTTTGTGTCAGGCCCCTTATTGAAAAGGTTCGTTACCGGATTCCTCATGACGGCATGATATGGGAAGTCGATGAATTTTTTGGGGAAAATGCCGGGCTTGTCATTGCGGAAATCGAGCTGGAGGCTGTGGATCAGACATTTGACCTGCCGGACTGGGTGGGGCGGGAAGTAACGGAAGACCCTCACTACTACAATACCAACCTGATGCGTAATCCGTATCAGGCATGGAGCGATAAGGGAAAATAAAACCGGCATCAAAAAAGGCGCAACGTGATGCGCCTTCTTGCTGATTGACCTGATGCAGGGATCAGGACGGCAAGTCGCTTGGCAGATTTTTCACGGACTCACGTCCATGTTCTTTTGATTTTGTTTTGTGTTTCACAATCTGCCGATCCAGTTTATCCATCAGAATATCAATCGCAGCATACAGATCCTGTGCAGCACTTTCTGCATGTATCGTCTTGCCACTTATGTTCATTTTGATCTCTGCCCGTTGTCTCTTGTCCTTGTCTGAATTATTGTCCACAGCCAACAGGACAGAGATGTCGATCACGTTGTCAAAATTCCGTTTCATCCGGTTCAGCTTGTTTTCTACATGACTGCGGATGGCCGGTGTTACTTCGAGATGATGTCCACTGATCGTGAGATTCATAAGTTTCTCCTAAAGATTGTCATCAGTTATCACCTGTTAAAACAGCATTCGGGTGATGTTTTTTGCTCTGCCAATGGAAGTTACAGAGACAGAGACTTTCGCATATGAGCGGAAGGAATTTTCAGGGTTTCGCGGTATTTCGCGACGGTTCGACGGGCAATCACCAATCCCTGTTCTCCCAGTATCTGTGCGATTCGGTTGTCTGATAAGGGTTTTTTCTGGTCTTCTGCTCCTATAAGTTGCCGGATTCGTTCCCGAATGGCTGTTGATGAAACGGTGTTGCCTGATTCCGTTGTCAGATGGCTTCCGAAAAAGGACTTCAGTTCAACTATACCATGCGGCGTGTGCATGTATTTCTGGTTTGTCACACGGGAAATCGTGCTCTCGTGCAGTTCTAGTGTATCAGCTATTTCGTGCAATACAAGTGGCCTCATCGATATGGGGCCATCAGAAAAGAACGGCTGCTGTCTTTCCGCAATGGCCTGTCCTGTTTTGAGAATGGTCTCATAACGCTGCTGCAGGTTGCGGATAAACCAGTTTGCTTCCTGTAACTGTGTATTCATGGTTTGGCGGTTTTCCGCATTTTTCATGATGTCGGCATACAGGGAGCTGATGCGGATCTTTGGCAGGGCTGCCGGATTCAGTCCGATTTGCCACTGGCCATCCTGATAAAAGGCCAGCAGTTCCGGCACCAGGGTATGGGCTTTTTCAGCAGAAAAGGATGCTGCAGGATGCGGATCACAGGAATGGATGGCTTTTCGGGCATCTGTCAGATCTTCATCATCGCAATCCAGCAGCTTCTTCAGCCGGGAAAAATCCCGTCGGGCCAAAAGAGGCAGATGATTTTCAACAATCGTAATGGCTCTTTTACGCGTGACATAAGGCAGTCCCGGCAGTTTTTTCAACTGGATAGCGAGGCATTCGACGCTGTTTCTTGCCGCAATGCCGGGAGGCTCGAGATCCTGCACTTGCCTTAAGGCCGTTTCCAGCTCGGACCGCTGGATATTGAGCGCTTCAGGTAGCCACTCAAGCATCTCGTCAAGCGTCTCAATGAGGAAGCCGTTTTCATCCAGCGCATCAATAATCAGCTCAGCCAGAGCCAACTGACGCTGCTCATTCAAACGCATGTGTATCTGGGTTGTCAGATGCTCTCGCAGAGAAGGGGATGGGGCTTCCATCGGGGAAGCCATATCGTCATTATTAGGAACCTGTGCGGTATGGGACGGGCTCCGGAAGTCCAGAGACCCATCAGCCGGCGCTTCGCTATCAATTGTTACCCGATTTGCGGCAGATTCGTTGCTGATAAGTGTGTCATCCGCGGTGAGATGCAGTGCACTGTCCAGCAGGTTGTCCACGCGTTCCAGAAACGGATTATCTTCCAGCGCCTTTTCAATTTCCAGGTTGAGGCTGGTGGCTGACAGCTGTAAAAGCCGGATGGCGCGCTGTAGACGGGGAGTGAGCGCAAGTTGCTGTGTAAGGCGGGATTGCTGTTTCAGTTTCATGCGCTCTTGTCTTTACAGCCGGAAGTTTTCTCCCAGGTAGACCCGCCGGACAGATTCATCCATGATGATTTCTTCCGGATGACCCTTGGCTAAAACGGTGCCCTGATTGATGATGTAGGCATGATCACAGATGCCGAGCGTTTCACGCACATTGTGGTCCGTGATCAGCACCCCGATTCCCCGTTCTTTCAAAAAGCGCACAATACGCTGAATTTCAATGACGGCAATCGGATCAATACCGGCAAAGGGTTCATCCAGCAGAATGAACTGTGGGTCTGTTGCCAAAGCACGGGCGATTTCAACACGGCGTCTTTCACCACCGGAAAGGGAAGAGGCGGAGTTTTCCCGCAGCTTTTCAATCTGGAGCTCAGCCAGTAACGCATCAAGCCGGGTTTCTATTTCATATTTTGAAAACGGTTGCCCATCCTTGTGCTGGAGTTCCAGCACGGCGCGAATATTGTCTTGAACATTCAGCTTGCGGAAAACGGAAGCTTCCTGCGGCAGGTAGGAAAGGCCCATCGCGGCTCTGCGGTGAATGGGAAGGTGAGAGATATCTTCCCCATCCAGGTCGATCGTGCCGGCATCAGAGGGTACCAGGCCGACAATCATATAAAACGATGTGGTTTTGCCAGCACCATTGGGGCCGAGCAATCCCACTACCTCCCCGCTTTTGACTTCCAGCGAGACATCATGGACAACCGTACGCTTGCCGTATGTTTTTTGCAGTCCCTGAACAACCAGCCTGTTCACATTCATTTATGGTGCCTTCTTTTCACGTGGCTCGATGACCGCCTTTACGCGTCCTGCTCCTGGCGCTGACTTGCCATCCGAGGTGTTGTGTACACGGTAAAACTCGCTTTTGCTGTCATAGGAAATGTATTCCCCTTTGATATCATCTGTTAGGGTTTTTCCATCCAGGCGTTTCAGGTTGGCGTGGGTAAAAAATTTGATGGTCTCGGTTTTGTTATCATATTCAATTCGCTCACCATAGCCTTCTGTCCACAGATTCGGACCCCCATCCCGTTTTTCACGCAGTGAGGCCAGTCCTCCCGGACCGGCATAAAGCGTTGTGTACTGATAACCCTGCGGATCCTGGACAAGCACAACCTTGGCGGCTTTGGCAACCCGGGATCCTTGCGTCATGATGACATTGCCGGTAAAAACCGTTACCTGCTTTACATCATCGGCAACCATCTGGTCTGCTTCGATTTCAGTTGGCTTGTCTCTGTCTGCTCTTTCCGCATAAACGGAAAGCGGCAGACTCAAGGCAAGGATTAAAAATAGGAAAAGGCGTCGCATGGGCTGATCATCCGGTTATTTTTTCTGGTTAGCAGGCGGATACACAACTTTTGCCCGGCTTAACAGGAAGAGCTCGCGCGTGGCATTATTGGATTCCATCCCGATTCCTGTCATGGTTGCGCTTCCCTGGTAGGCGATGACTTCCCTGTCTGTGCGCATGATGTCTTCATCCGGCAGCACCAGCAGATATTCGGTGGTCATCCGGAAAGCTTCCGTATCCCCTGTTGGCGGACGGATAACAACCACATTTTCATGCATGTGGATTTTACTGTTTACGTCTTCAATAAAGGCCCAGTCGGAATAAGTGATCTGCGGACGCTGCCGTTCATCAAGAGATTCCATGACCGGGAAATTGATCAGATAACTGTCATTATCCGGGTAGTGTGTCATTTTCTTTCCGGTAAGTTCGAAGTCTGCCTCACCGGTAAGCTTTAAGGTGAAGTGACGGAAATTGTCCATATAGTAGTCAGGATCTTCCCGTACCACTCCCGCTTTTTCATCTGCTGAGCTTCTTTTCAGCACCATATTGACCCATGCACTGCCGACAGCCAGTACGGCGGCAAAAGCAAAAATCGCTGTCAGCCGGAATCGGCGTGCAGAACGCGCACTCATTTCAGATAAGACTCCATCAGCGCAGCATATTTATCCTGCGCCTGCAAAATCAGGTCACAGACTTCACGAACAGCACCATTGCCACCCGTTGCTTCTGTCACATAATCCACTCGTGAACGAACCTCGATATGCCCGTTTGGCACGCTGGCAGAAAAACCGGCACGGGTCAGGATGGGCAGGTCAATGACATCATCGCCAATATAGCCGCAATGGGCAGCTGTCATGCCGGTTTTGCTCAACAGCATGGTAAATGCCGACAGTTTGTCCTGTATGCCGAGCTGGACATGTCCGATGCCCAGGTCTTCAGCGCGGCGCATGACCATATCGGATTTGCGAGCACTGATAATAGCGGTTTGTATGCCGGATTGTTGCAGAAGCTTGATACCGTGCCCGTCCAGGACATGAAAGATCTTGAGCGCTTCACCATCGGAACCAAAGACGAGTTTGCCGTCGGTCAGTATGCCATCCACATCAAATATCATCAGCCTGACCTGGCGGGCTTTGCTAAATGGTTTGTCGGGCATCAGATCACCTTGGCCTGGGTAAGGTCATGGATATGCACGGCACCAATCAGTTTTCCTTCTGTATCAGCTACGAGCAACTGATTGATCCGGTGTTGTTCCATGATGCTGATGGCTTCTGCGGCGAGCTGCCCCGGGCCGATCGTTCTTGGATTGCGTGACATGACATCAGAGATGGGGATATTGGCAAAATCCTGCACGGTTTCCAGAAGACGGCGTAAATCGCCATCAGTAAAGACACCGATGGCCTGGTGGTTTTCATCCACAACAGCGGTCATCGCCATCCCTTTTTTCGTGATCTCGAAAAGGGCTTCACGAAGGGGGGTATCGGATGTCACCGCCGGAACCGCATCACCGCTTCGCATCACATCACTTACCAGCGTTAACAGGCGGCGTCCCAGTGCGCCACCAGGATGCGAGCGGGCAAAGTCATCTTCACGAAAACCCCGTGCGTCGAGCACGGCAACTGCCAGTGCATCACCCAAGGCCATGGTTGTGGTCGTGCTGGCTGTCGGGGCCAGGTTGAGCGGACAGGCTTCTTTTTCCACCTGGATGCTCAGATGAATATCGGATAATTGCGCCAGCCCGGAATATTCCTTTCCGGTCATCGCAATCATCCTAGCTCCCATCCGCTTGATGAGGGGGCAGATTGACATCAGTTCGGCGGCCTCGCCGGAGTAAGAAATGGCAATAAAGACATCGTCCTGGGTGATCATGCCCAAGTCGCCATGCAGTGCTTCAGCTGGATGGACAAACATGGCAGGAGAACCGGTTGAAGCAAAAGTTGCCGCGATTTTGCGGGCAACATGGCCGGATTTGCCGATTCCAGAGACAACGATGCGACCGGTACAATCCAGCAGCATGGCGGTTGCTTTTTCAAAATGGTCGGCATCTTCGCCAGCCAGCCGTTTTTTCAGACTGTCCAGTGCGGCAGTTTCGATTTCCAGTGTTTCGGCAGCGAGATTCAATGCGCGTTTGGCATCAAAAGCTGGTGGTTTTTTTTGAGTATTTGCAGACATGTCAGCAGTATAAACGAATTCATTCAGGCAAGAATCCCGACATTAACAAAAGGATACAGAAAAGTGTTTGGCCATGTGCTGGCTGTGAAATAGCATAAAAAAAGGGAGTGAGGTGTTATCCCGATAAAAAGAATTGAAAGAAGCTTGAATTACATATGGAAAAACAAGAACTTTTCTTTGTATACTCTAGTGTTACCTGATGTTCATGCAAATTAAATTAAACAAGGGGAATATCAACTCGGGAAAATGGTTGTTTTTGACCCGATAACACCTTATGCAATCATCACTTTCGTTTGTCATCCTGATGCTTGGTGCCGCCGTTCTTGGCGTCGTGGTGTTTCGTATTCTTCAGTTGCCCCCGATTCTGGGTTATCTCACCGTCGGTATCATCATCGGGCCGCATTCGACCCGGCTGGTCAGTGATGCCGAATCGCTCAGTGGTCTTGCCGAATATGGCGTTGTCTTTCTGATGTTCTCCATTGGGCTGGAGTTTTCCCTGCCCCAGCTTTATGCCATGCGGCGACTTGTCTTCGGGCTCGGGCTAAGTCAGGTGGTTACCACTATAGCGGTCACTATGGCGATCTGTCTCGGGTGCACGTATCTCTTTTCCGCCATTGATATCAGCTGGCATGCTGCGCTGGCATTGGGTGGTGCCATTGCCATGTCTTCAACCGCGATCGTCTCCAAGATGCTGGCTGAGAAACTCGAACTGGAAAGCGAGCATGGCCGACGGATTATCGGCATTTTGCTTTTCCAGGATCTGGCCGTTGTTGTTCTGCTCATTTTAGTGCCTACCCTGGCAAACAATCCGGGCAATATCTGGATGGTGATCGGCTTGGCGTTAGGCAAGGCCATCCTGGTCATGGCAACGATTCTCTTTTTCGGGCAGAAGCTGATGAGCAAATGGCTGAGCCTTGTTGCACGGAGAAAGTCCCAGGAACTTTTCATGCTCAACCTGTTGCTTATCACGCTGGGTGCGGCATGGATAACGGAGCATTTTGGTCTCTCACTGGAATTGGGTGCGTTCATGGCTGGCATGCTGATCTCAGAGACGCGATACAAGCATGAGGTTGAGGCTGATATCAAATCATTTCGTGATGTCCTTTTAGGGCTGTATTTCATCACGATAGGCATGTTGTTGAACGTCCGGCTGGTGATTGCCCACTGGTGGGCAATCCTGCTGCTTATCATCGCACTTTTTGTCGTCAAGTTTGTCCTGATCGCCTGGCTGACCAAAATGTTTGGTGCTTCAAGAGGTGTCAGCATCCGCACAGGGCTGGCGCTTGCTCAGGTGGGTGAATTCGGCTTTGTTCTGTTGAATCAGGTGGGTGGGCTCAACATGCTGGAACCCTGGCTGGTTCAGGTGCTTCTGGCATCTATGGTGCTGTCGATGCTTACCGCGCCATTCATCATTGCTCCGTCTGACCGGGTTGTCATGAAATTTTCCGCCAATGAGTGGATGCTGCAGTCTTTAGCATTGACCCAACTGGCCAGCAGTACCATGGGAACCAAGCAACACGTCGTGATTGCCGGTTTTGGCCGGACAGGGCAAAGTGTCGCCAGGCTTTTGAGTGATGAAAAAATCGCCTATCACGCGCTTGACCTGGATCTGGAGCGTGTCAGAAGAGCCGAAGCCGCTGGTGAGCATGTGTCATATGCGGATGCGACAAGGCGTGAGAGCCTGATTGCGGCAGGTATTCATCGTGCGTCTTCACTGGTCATCACGTTTGCCAATACCCATGCTGCACTGACAATCATGCATTACGCCAAGGAGTTGGCGCCGTCATTGCCGGTGATTGTCCGCAGTCATGATGACACAGATTTTGAGCGCCTGAAGGAAGGTGGTGCTGACGAGATTGTGCCTGAGGCTATTGAGAGTAGCCTGGTGCTGACCTCGCATGCGCTTTTGGCGGCTGGCATTCCCATTCGCCGGGTGATGCGCCGCACCCAAGAGGCACGGATGGAGCGTTATGTCTCACTCAGGGAATATTTCCATGGCGAATCGGATGCCAGCCTGGTGGATGAAGATACCTACCGTCGCCTGCATTCATTACGGATACCCCCAGAATCCCATGCAGTGGGACAGACGCTACGCGATCTCGGGTTACCATCCTCCAATGTCGAGGTCACCATGGTACGCCGCGGCAAGGAAAAGCTGGAAACCTACGCCGACATGAAAATCGAGGCGGATGACGTGCTGGTGCTTCGTGGCACGTCTGAAGGGATTACCCTGACCGAAGAGCGTCTGCTCAAATAAGCGGTTTATTTTTTCTTCCTGCCCAGCATGGGCGCCAGATAGTGTCCGGTAATACTGTCCGGGTTTTTCGCGAGTTCTTCGGGTGTGCCGGTCGCGATAATACGGCCTCCGCCCTCACCGCCTTCCGGTCCCAGATCCACAATCCAATCGGCTGTCTTGATCACATCCAGATTGTGTTCAATGATGACAACGGTGTTGCCCTGGTCGCGCAGCCGATGGATGACTTTCAGGAGCAGGTCAATATCATGGAAGTGCAGTCCGGTGGTTGGTTCATCCAGAATATAAAGGGTGCGGCCAGTATCCCGTTTGGACAACTCAAGGGACAGTTTGACGCGCTGTGCCTCACCACCGGAAAGCGTTGTGGCGCTTTGACCGAGGCGGATATAGCCCAATCCCACATCCAGAAGGGTCTGCAGCCGTCTGGCGACCATCGGAACCGCTTTGAAAAACTCGAAAGCCTCTTCCACTGTCATGCCAAGCACCTCAGAGATGTTTTTATCCCGATAGTTGATTTCCAGCGTTTCGCGGTTATAGCGTTTGCCATGGCAGACATCGCAGGGCACGTAGATATCAGGCAGAAAGTGCATTTCCACCTTGATGACACCATCACCCTGACAGGCTTCGCAGCGGCCGCCCTTGACGTTGAAGGAGAATCGCCCTGGCGTATATCCTCTCTCACGAGAGGCGGGCACATTGGAGAAGAGTTCGCGTACCGGGGTGAAAAGCCCGGTATAGGTAGCCGGATTGGAACGCGGGGTTCGCCCGATGGGTGCCTGATTAACGGCGATAACCTTGTCAAAATGTTCCAGTCCGCTGATCGATTCAAAAGGCGCCGGTTCTGTCTGTGATCCGAAAAGATGCTGGGAGACTGCGGCATACAGGGTGTCATTTACCAGCGTGGATTTGCCGGAACCGGAAACACCGGTCACACAGGTCAGCAGTCCGACAGGCAGTTTGAAGGTGATGTCTTTCAGGTTGTTTCCACTGGCGCCCTTTATCACCAGTTGGCTTTTTTTATCCTGGCGGATGCGTTTTTTGGGAACCGGGATCGAGAGTTCGCCATTCAGGTATTTTGCCGTCAGGGATGTTTTGGATTGCAGGATCGATTCCGGCGCGCCCTGCACAACGACATTGCCGCCATGAACCCCGGCACCGACCCCCATGTCAATGATGTGATCGGCTGTGCGGATCGCATCTTCATCATGTTCAACAACAAGGACGGTATTGCCAATATCCCGCAGGTGCTTGAGCGTGGCTATGAGGCGGTCATTATCCCGCTGGTGAAGGCCGATGGAGGGCTCATCCAGCACATACATGACACCCGTTAAGCCACTGCCAATCTGCGAGGCCAGGCGGATACGCTGGGATTCGCCGCCAGAGAGGGTATCTGCTCCCCGGTTCAATGCGAGGTAGTCCAGCCCGACATTATTCAGAAAATGCAGCCGGGAAATGATTTCGCTCACAATCCGTGCCGCAATTTCCTTTTTGGCGCCGGTTAGGGCCAGTGTTTCAAAATAATGCAGCGTTTCATTCAGTGGCAGGCGCGTGATTTCATGGATGGCCCGCTCCTGCCCGTCATTACCGACCGTCACAAAACGGGCCTCAGTACGGAGCCGGGCGCCATGACACGACGGACACTCTTTTTCATTGATCAGTTTGGCCAGGTCTTCGCGTACCGCCATTGAGTCCGTTTCACGATAGCGACGCTGCAGGTTGTTAATGATGCCTTCAAAGGTGTGCTCACGCAGCCAGGGACGGCCTCTTTCATTGATATAGGTAAACGGAATTTTTTCTCTGCCTGAGCCAAAAAGCACCACATCACGAACATTTTCGGGCAATTCCTCAAATGGCGTGTCAATGTCGAAATCGTAATAGGCTGCCAGGCTTTGCAGCATCTGGAAGTAAAACTGGTTGCGCCGGTCCCATCCCTTGACGGCGCCTGATGCAAGCGAAAGGCCTGGAAAGAGCACAACCCGCTTGGGGTCAAAAAATTCGATATGACCCAGGCCATCGCATTCCGGACAGGCGCCCATCGGGTTATTAAAGGAAAAAATGCGGGGTTCCAGCTCATGCAGGGAAAATCCGCAGATGGGGCAGGCAAACTGGCTGGAAAAAATCTGTTCTTCACCGGAATCCATGTCTACGGCAAGTGCCTGGCCATCTGCCATCCGCAGCGCGGTTTCAAAGCTTTCTGCCAGCCGTTGCTTGATTTCCGGATTGATACGCACGCGGTCGACAACGACATCAATCGTGTGCTTTTCATTTTTTTTCAGTTTGGGAATGCTTTCCATATCAAAGACATCCGCTTTTTTGGTGCCACTCTGTACCCGGAAGCGGACAAATCCCTGTGCCTGCATCTGTTCAAAGAGGTCAACATGCTCGCCTTTACGATTGTTGACGACAGGCGCAAGAATCATGAGCCGGGTGCCTTCCGGCAGTGCCATGACAGCGTCCACCATCTGGGAGACAGACTGGGCCGCCAGTACGATTTCGGGATGGTTCGGACAGTGTGGCGTCCCGACGCGGGCGAACAGGAGGCGCAGGTAGTCATAGATTTCGGTAACGGTACCGATGGTCGAGCGCGGGTTGTGCGAGGCGGCTTTCTGGTCAATCGCGATGGCAGGCGACAATCCTTCTATCAGGTCGACATCCGGTTTTTCCATCAATTGCAGAAACTGCCGGGCATAAGCGGAGAGCGATTCAACGTAACGCCGTTGCCCCTCGGCATAGAGGGTATCGAAGGCGAGCGAAGACTTGCCGGAACCTGAAAGGCCGGTGATGACAATGAGCTTGTTTCGGGGGATGTCCAGATTGATGTTTTTCAGGTTGTGCGTGCGGGCGCCTCTGACAAGAATGATTCCGCGTTCTTCCATGATGAAAATCTTTATTGGTTAACTGATTATTTATACAGGTTAATTTGATACTATAGCGCATTTGCAAAACTTTGGCAGAGAGGCAGAACAAACCACATGCACATGCCAAAACTTCTGGCATAATGAACTTCATTTGGCGCCAGGCACATCAGAAACAGGCAAAATATCAACATCAGGAGAACTTATGGCATCAATCAACAAAGTCATCATTGTCGGCAATCTGGGACGTGATCCGGAAAATCGTTATATGCCGAGTGGTGAGCAGGTAACCAGTATTGCCGTTGCAACCACCGATCGCTGGCGCGATAAGGCTTCCGGTGAGCAGAAAGAGGCAACAGAATGGCATCGGGTGTCATTTTTCGGCAAGCTGGCGGAGATTGCCGGGCAGTATCTCAAAAAAGGATCGCAGGTATACATTGAAGGGCGGCTGAGAACCCGGAAGTATACCGACAAGGAAGGTATCGAGCGGTATGCGACGGAAATCATTGCCGATACGATGCAGATGCTGGGCAGCCGTCCGGGGCAGGGTGAGCCAGTGGAAGACAGGGGCGGATCAGCAAGGCAATCCTCCGGTAATGCACAGCGTTCAGCGCCAAGCCGAGCACCGAATCTTTCCGACATGGATGACGATATTCCGTTCTGATAATATAAATTTTTATAAATATGGAACAGGCTCAAGCGATTTCTTTGCTTCGAAGAATTCTCTCAGAAATTAGACTACCTTCAGGTGCCGTTGCATTTGAAAAATTCATTGGGCTAAGAGATGTTGATTCAAAAGTAAGAGATGTGAGACACATTATTGAGAGTGTTGATGGGCTTCCTAAAAATTTTGTAATTAGATTTGATGAAGACCATAACTTTCAAGAAAATAGCAGAAGAGTTAGATTAGAAGCGCTTGTTGGACATATACGAAGTGCTCTAACTTTTCTGGAAGCTAATGAAACGATTAAACCCAAAAAAATAATAACGTCACCACCAGATGTTTCTAAGCTTACTTCAACGCTTCCCTTATTAAATGATGTAATTACTCGCAGATGGCGTGAAGCACAAAAATGTGTCCATGTTGAATGCTACACAGCAGCGGTTATTATGATGGGGAGTATCTTGGAGGCTCTTCTCTTAGCTCGAGCTCAACTGGATCCTGCAACGGCTCACAAATCTTCAAAAGCTCAAAAAGACACTAAAACGGGAAAAGACATCGCACTTCAAAATTGGAGCCTTAATGTTTTGATTGAGGTTGCTGTAGATGTCGGCTGGCTGAAGAGTGATAGAGCTAAATTTGGACATGCTTTACGCGAATCTCGTAATGTTGTACACCCTTGGGTTGAGATAACTTCTAATGCAAATTTTGATAATGCCACTTGTAGAACTTCGTGGGAAGTTCTTAAGGCCTCAGTCAATGATTTGTTGAAATCAATTTAATAATTTTATCCCAATATAAATTTTTAGAATGGCCTGATCCAGACCGGGCGAAGGTTGGCATCATGAGGGGCATTGAGTGCCGTATCGATCTGGTCCATCAGCCGGGATTTATCCTTGCCCAGCACGCCTTTCAGCACCAATTGGTTGGAGGCATGATCACTTCTGAAAATGGTGGATTTCAGTTCCAGCGCACTGACAAACTGGCGCAATTCCCGAAAAAGAGAAGGCTGCTGCATGTAGTCAAACTGCCCTTCGAATGCTTTCTGGTGACGTGCATCCCCATGGGGAAGGTTGATCACCAGCGAGGCCAGAAATTCCGGCTGGGTCTGGTTGGCGAGAGCTGCCGAGTTGAGCGCATGCTGCTCACTGAAACGCTCGCCGCCGAGACCGTTGATAATCATGACAGAGCGTTTGACACCGGCATCTGCAAGCCGGTTGAGCGCATCCACGGTGCTTTGTTGTGTCTCACCCTTGTTGATGCTTTTCAGGACAAAGTCATCGCCGGATTCGGCACCCAGGTAGATAAGATCCAGGCCGGCTTTATGGAGTTGTTTCAGTTCTTCATCCGATTTGCCGGCGACGTTGCGGGGAAGGCAGTAAGATGCCACGCGGCTGACATGCGGCAGGTGTTCCCGGATAGCGTGCAGAATGTTCAGCAGGCGCCGTGTGGACAGGACCAGTGCATCCCCGTCCGCGAGAAAAACACGGCGCACACGGGACAGGTGCTGTCCGGCCCACTCGATTTCTTTCAAAACCGCATCTTCCGGTTTGAGGCTGAATTTTTTTGCGGCTGCGTATACATATCGCAATACGAGCACCGGCTCCAGCTGCATCCGTTGGTGATCTGCAGGATAAGCGAACGCGCCTCACTGGGCGGACGGAAAAGCGGCTCGATATAGGTGATGGGTGGCGTCAGCGGCATAATCAATCAGAGCGTGGCCTTGACACCATCCACTGACTGTTTCAATGCGTTGGACAGGTCATCAATTGCTTTTTCACGTGTCAGGCCGGTCTGATATTGCAGCATTTCCTGGGCCTTTTTCGTGCTGATGGGCCAGTCATCCGCCAAAAAGGCGCTGCCTTTCCATTCGTCATGGGGTACGGCGTTTACTTTTGCCTCGGGGTTGGCATGATTGATGATGAGTTGTGCCAGTTCCGCCCAGGTCAGGTAAACGCTGCCCAGATTGAAAAGCTCGCCTTTCGGGCGTTTTTCAAAGATAGCCAGTACGGCTGAGACAAAGTCATCCAACTGCAGGAAATTACCGCCACTGCCTGCCGGTACTTCCACGACGCCTTTTTCAATGGCGTCGCGTGCCATTGCCCGGATATTGCGGCCCCCGATGCTTTCCCCGTAGGCGTACCAGATCATGACGTTATTGACCGCCATGTCGTGCTGCACGGTATAAATTTTGCTCATTTCTTCCGTAATGAGTTTGGCCAGGGCATAGGCGGGATTACGGGATTGCTCGACCAGGTGGGGATGGGTTTCATCAACCGGATTGGTTACGGGTTTGCCATAGGAAACGGCTGTTGTTGCATTGATGATGTCCTTGACACCATATTCCACTGCGGCATCCAGAATATACTGGTAAGCCTTGATGTCGATATCGAGCAGGTCAATGAAACCCTCGGAAAAGCTCCATGCCAGATGCAGGACGGCGTCAACGCCATTGACGGCCTGCCTGACCAGCTCTTTGTCAGCCATATTGCCGGGTATCGTTTCGATATTGTCACCGGCCAGTTTTTTCAGGCCGTCTTCATCCTTGTCCAGAACGCGTACCTGGTGCCCTTTTTTCGCCAGCGATTTCACGACGTGGACGCCCATGTTTCCACAACCGCCGGTAACCAGAATTTTCATGTTCTTCTCCTTAATCAAAATGAATGACGCATAACAAGACACACAGGCACAAGATGACGTATCAAGGTGAAGCGCCCGGACTGAATCCTGAATATTACCCCATTTATTTAAAGAGTAAAATTGATGCGGATAAGTAAATATGGGGGAATCCCTTTCACGGGACAAAGCGGGAAATAATGGTATATTGCCTCAACCGGCCTGATGAGCCGCCTGTTATTTGAAGACTAACAAAACGAGACGAACAGCCAGTGGGTGAAAAAAACAAAAGTTTCATAGAGAAAACGCATCTGTCAGCCGTCATCAACGGCAGCTGGCGGACTGCGATGCGGCATCATGCCCGCAAACACTGGATGATAGCGCTCTGTATGTTCGTATCGTTTGCGGCGATTATCGTCATGCTGATACACAGCCTGATGAAAATTGGCGACCCGGTTTTTGATCAGGCGCTCAAATTGGCGATGATTGGCGGCACGGTTGCTTTTGTGATGACGGCTGCGGGCGCCCTTCCCGCCTTGCTGATCAAAAAAATTCCGCAGCCCGTTGAAGATACCATGCTGGGATTTGCCGCAGGCATGATGCTGGCGGCGAGCGCTTTTTCCCTGCTGCTACCAGGTTTGCAGGCCGGGGTGGAAATGACGGGCAGCAGGGTCATGAGTGCCGGGGTTGTTGTTTTCGGGATGGCGCTCGGGATTTTCCTGATGTTGAGCCTGGAGCAATTTACGCCACATCTTCACACCACCCTGGGAACATTTGGTCCCGGACACGAGCGGGTAAACCGGTTATGGCTTTTTGTTTTCGCCATTGCACTGCATAATCTGCCGGAGGGCATGGCTATCGGTGTGAGCTTTTCGCGGGGTGACATGAATGTCGGCCTGCCGCTGACGACTGCGATTATTTTGCAGGATATCCCCGAAGGGCTGGCGGTTGCCCTTGCCTTGAGAAGTGCGGGCATCTCACGGCTTCGTGCGGTGTTACTGGCGGGAGTGACAGGTCTTCCAGAGCTTTTTGGTGCGTTGCTCGGTGTCGGACTCACCAGCGGACTGGCCATTTCCTATCCGGTCGGCCTGGGACTGGCCGGCGGCGCCATGATTTTTATTGTTTCCCATGAAGTGATTCCCGAAACCCATCGCAACGGGCACCAGACCCCTGCAACGATCGGCCTTCTGGTCGGGTTTGCGTTAATGATGGTTCTTGATACCATGCTGGGGTAATCAATCAGGGTTGGGAGAACAAAACCATGCTTTCCGCAATTGACCTGGGGTCCAACAGTTTTCGCCTGCAGATCGGTGAATATGTGGATGGTGCTATCCGGGTCATCAGGGCCGCCCGGGAGCCCAACCGGCTGGCTGCCGGACTGGACAAAAACAATCACCTGACTGATGCAGCAATACAGGGCGGTCTGGATGCGTTGCGCAGCCTCAGTTCTATTTTAAAACCGTATCCTATCAGTGTGCTTCGTGCTGTCGCCACCAATACGCTGCGGGTCGCGGTCAATGCGCCGGATTTTCTGGTACAGGCAGAAGCAGCCCTTGGTTATCCGATTGAGGTGATTTCCGGTGAGGAAGAGGGCCGGCTTATTTATCTGGGGGTGGACAATCTGCTCGCCAGGCCGGATGAAAGACGCCTGGTGATTGATATTGGCGGGGGTTCAACCGAAATGATCCGTGGCAGGGGAGAGGCCATTGAAAGGGTGGAATCGTTCAGTGTGGGAACCGTGGGCCAAAGCCTGGATTTTTTCCCTGGCGGGGTGATCACTGCTGCCGGTTTTGATGCTGCGATTCTCTCGGCGCGCAGTCATTTTGAAGATGTCAAATCCTATTACCATAAACGTCACTGGAAGATGGCCTATGGCTCATCCGGCACGATGCGTGCCATTGCCGAGCTTATCAGCACGATGGGGATCGGGGACGGCAGGCTGACGGCAAAAAATCTGGATCTGCTTCGCCTGCAGATGATCCGGGCAGGAAAAATCAGCCAGCTCGGCTTTCCCGGCCTCAGGCCGGAACGTGCGGCATCGGTGGTTGGGGGGCTTTCCATCATGATTGTCCTGATGACCGACCTTAAAATGCCGGTGATGGTGCCAGTTGAATCCGGTTTACGTATGGGCATCATGTGGGATCTGTGCCTGCAGTCCACTGAGCATGACAGGCGAGAACAGTCGGTTTCGGGTTTTATGCGGCGGTACAAGGCTGACAGGAAGCGGGCTGCCCGCGTGGCAGATTGGGCCACCGTGCTTTATGAAAAAATGGCCCCTGATTCGGACAGGTATAAAAAGCTTCTTCACTGGAGTGCGCTCATGCATGAAGTCGGCATGTTTGTTTCGCCTTCCAACTACCACAAGCATGGTGCCTATCTGGTGGAAAATGCCGATCTTGCGGGGTTTACGGCGCGCGAGCAAAAGCAGATGGGTAAGCTGGTTCTTGCCCAGAAGGGTAATCTGCGCAAGCTCAACGGGATATTTGATAATCCGGATGCCGTCAAGGCGGTGCTGGCGATCCGCCTGGCCGTGATCTTCATGCATTCACGGGTCAGTGAAGCGGTGGATGCGGTCGGATTCCGGATGAAAAAACGGATTGAAATCCTGATGCCTGAGAAATGGCTCAAGCAGCATCAGACGTTGTCCTATTGGCTGGGAAGGGAGCGTGACTGGTGGGCGGATAGGGGGATATCCCTGCTGATTCGTGAATCCTGAGTGAAAATCGTCAGGACTTTTCCGGGTGGTTTTTTACCCTGGCAAGCCGGACAGCGCGTTCGACACTGAGTCGGCTCATGGAAACGTCCGGAAATTCTTTTCCGAGAGAAAACTGCAAAATGCCATATACCGGATCTTTCAGCCGAGCCAGAATCAGGCTTTTTTCCTGTTCCGCGACATAGGTAAAGAAATCCTGAAGCGCTTCCAGGCTGGTCGTGTCCATGTCATTGGTCAGCTCAAGGCTCAGGATCACCGTATGAACCGGATCAGTGTGCGTTGCCAGTATCTGCCGCGCCTGTTGCAGGATCCGTTCGGTATTGGCAAAAAAGAGTCCCTGGTCCGGGCGCATGATCAGGACGCCCGAGACCGGCCTCGCTTCCGGAAAAGCTGTCATGCTGACGAAATCATGACTTTGCCCCAAACGCCCCAGCTCGGATACGGTTGAGGCCGAAATCTGCCTGAGCATAATCAGGATGCTGATGCCAACGGCGATAATCAATCCCTGCAAAACGCCCAGGAAAAGCACCGCCAGGATAGAGACAATGGCAATCAGACGATCGTTTTTCCAGGCAAAATACACCTCGAATGTGGAAAGCTTCACAATCGTGAGCATGGTGTAAACGACAATGCCCGCAAGGACCGGTTGCGGGATGCGCTCGATATAAGGCAGCGCGGTTGCCAGGACAACCAGGGTGATGAGCATGGAAAAGATGCCCGACATGCGGGTTTTTGCGCCATATGCCTCATTGGCTGCCGTTGCAGAGTAGCCTGCGCCGACGGGCATGCCCTGAAAAAGGCCGGATACCAGGTTGGAAATTCCCAATGCAAAAAGGTCCCGGTTGGGCGCAATGGCGTCACCGTGTTTCATGGCAAAACTGCGAATGGAGCCATAGGATTCCGCATACAGGATGAATACCATGGCCAGCGACAGTTCAAACAGGTTGACCCATTCCCGCAGTGAAAACACAGGGATTTTGAGTTCCATCATTTCAATGCTGATGGAGCCGACCAGTGGAACACCATAAGAGGGCAAGTCGATGAACAGGCTGCCAATGATACCCAGCAGGATCACGACAATGCCGCCGGGCAGGTTTTTGATTTTTTCAAGAGAAAAAAGACAGCCGACAGTCAGGATGGCGATACCCATACAGGGCTGGTTCCAGTGTTCAAACTGGTAGGCCAGATCCAGCATGAAGTAAAACAGGTTGTCGTATTGTGACTGGATGCCGACAACCGGCGCCATCTGTTTGATGATAATGACGATAGCCAGGCCAAACGTAAAACCACGCAAAACAGGACGTGCGATAAAATCTGTAATACTTCCCATGCGGGTTGCTGCCGCCAGCAGAAAAATCACCCCGGCAGCAATGACAAGCCCGCCGGCAATGAGCAGTTTGTGGGCGGTGCTACCACCTGCCAGGGAGGCGGTTGCCGCCGCCAGAACAACAGCGGAAGAAGACGTGGGGGAAACCAGGGCAAAACGGCTGGAACCCAAAAGGCCGTAGCAAAGCAGTCCGGCGATGAGTGCAATAATTCCTGCCTGTGCGGGCAGATTGCCAATGCTGGAATATGCCAGCGCCTGGGGCAGCAGTAGCCCGGCAATGGAAATGCCGACGGCCAGATCCGGCCAGTTAAGGAAATTCCGGAAAAAACGAAACCGGGAGGCTTTTTCAGAGGGTTGGGTCATAATGGCGTATGCTGTCCCGTTCCAGAAGAAAGCGGCCATGGCCGGTCAGCCAGAAGCAGGGGAGAAATAACGGCTTTCAACCGGGTTTCTTCGTGGAGTTTCCCGCTGATATCAAACCACCAGACATTGCTCTTTTCTACATCCCATGCCTGCGGTTGTCCGCATAAAAGGAAAGAAGCCAGATAGCCCAGCAAAGGCTGGTGGCTGACAACCAGTACGGTTTTTTCACTCGCCGGCCAGTTTGCTGCGGAAAGAATCGCTTCCGGACTGGAGCCGATTGCCACGCTGCCATGGATTTCGTACCGGCGTCCAAGGGCATCAGCTGTCTGGCGGGTGCGAAGGGCCGGGCTGACCAGGATGAGCGGATCTGCCGGAAGGATGGCATTCAGCCATCGTGCTGTCAGCGCAGCTTCCTTCTGGCCTTCTGATGACAAGGGTCTTTCCCTGTCGGGCGTTCCGGGGCTGGCATCAGCGTGTCGCCATAAAAACAATTGCATGATGGTTGTTTATCCCTGAGTCTGCGGCGCACCGTAAATCTGCGTCAGTTGCTGCTGGGCGCTGTATTTTTCCTGTTTTTTACGCGGCTTTTTCTGGCGATACGTTCCGTCAGAACGCAATTCCCAGGCATTCTGGTTATCTTTCAGGTAAGCCATCAGTCCTTCTTCCATGACCCGTTTTTTCAGGGATTCATCCAGGACAGGAAAGGCGACCTCAACGCGGCGGAAGAGGTTTCTTGCCATCCAGTCGGCACTGGAGAGGTAGAGATCATGTTTCAGGTCATTACGGAAGTAATAGATGCGGGTATGTTCAAGAAACCTGCCAATGATGGAGCGCACGCGAATATTTTCAGACAGGCCGGGTACGCCCGGCTTTAAGGCGCATGCGCCGCGCACAATCAGGTCTATCTTGACGCCGGCCGAGGATGCCGCATACAGGGCGCGAATGACAGATTCGTCAATCAGCGCATTCATCTTGGCAATGATACGCCCTTTCCTGCCGGATCTGGCAAGCCGGGCTTCGTTCATGATGGCGCGGATAATTTCCTTGTGAAGATCAAAGGGGGCCTGCCACAGGTAGTCGAGTTTTGCCGGCCTGGCTAGGCTCGTCAGTTGAATGAAAACTTCGTTAACTTCCCTGCCCATTTCCTGATTGGCGGTAATCAGGCCAAAGTCGGTATAGGAGCGCGTGGTATTCGGGTTGTAATTGCCCGTTCCCAGATGGGCGTAGTAGCACAGCCGGTCATCTTCGCGCCGAATGACAAGCGCCAGCTTGGCATGGGTTTTCAGGCCCATTACGCCATAGACAACCTGTGCGCCGGCTTCTTCCAGGCGTTTGGCCCAGTCGATATTCTGCTCTTCATCAAAACGTGCCTTGAGCTCAACAACAGCAATGACTTCCTTGCCCTGCAAGGCCGCAGAGATGAGTGACTCCATCAGTTCGGATGTCATGCCTGCCCGGTAAATGGTCTGTTTGATTACAATAACAGCGGGGTCTCTTGCTGCTGTGTTGATAAAGTCGACCACGGTCTGGAATGACTGGAAAGGATGATGCAGCAGAATGTCTTTTTTCTTCAGGGCGTCAAACAGGGAAGCGCCGATGTAGGAGCCCTGCAAAACGGATGGGGTATAGGAGGGAAAATACAGTTCGGGCTTTTTGACGTGGTCAAAAAATTCGGTAAGACGAACCATATTGACCGGACCTTTTGCATAATAGACATCCTGCTGCTCCAGGTTGAATTGCTGCAGGAGAAAATCCGACATTTCCCGCGGGCAGTCCTGGGCGACTTCCAGCCGGACGGCTGCCCCAAAGTGCCTGCTGTAAAGACTGCTTTGCAGGGCTTCCCGCAGATTCTTGACTTCTTCTTCATCAACCCACAGGTCACTGTCACGGGTAACCCGGAACTGGGAATAAGCCACCACTTTCCGTTGGGGGAACAAACTGTCAATATTGGCCTGGATAATGGAAGACAACAGGGAGAAGGACATGCCATCTTCGGAGAACTCATCCGGCAGGCGGATGACGCGGGGCAGCACCCGTGGCGCTTTCAGGATGGCAATGTCACTGCCACGGCCAAACGCATCTTTACCGGAAAGAGAGATGATGAAATGCAGCCCCTTGTTAACGACTTGCGGGAAGGGATGGGCCGGATCTAAAACGATTGGTGTCAGGACGGGCCGGATATGTTCCCTGAAAAAAGTTTTTACCCATGCCTGTTGCGCCTCATTTCTTTCCTTGCGACCAAGCAGATGAATGCTGTTTTCTGCCAGCAGTGGGAGCACTTCCCGATTAAGGATGGTGTATTGTTTTTCGACGAGTGCATGGCATTCCCTGCTGATGTTTTTCAGTAGTTCGTCTATTTCAGAGGCAGTACGATTGGCATTTGAGTCGCGGCGCGCATGAAGGCTGGCAACACGAACCTCAAAAAACTCATCCAGATTGCTGCCGGCAATACATAAATAGCGCAGCCGCTCCATGACGGGCAGATTCGGGTTTTCTGCTTGGGCCAGCACACGGGCATTGAAGGCGAGCAATGACATATCCCGATCCAGGTACAGCCTGGGATCAAAAATATCCAGAGATAATTTGCGCATGGCCCTCATAAGCAGTTTGTTGTCAAAATAGTTCAGGAAAAGCGGGGCCTGAAAAGGTTTCGCTTCGTCCGATAACACAAGCATAACAGACACCGGTAACACCGTTTATGTTTAAGACAAGTCCTGTTTCCGGCAAGTCAAACGGGTCCTGACGCTTGGTATGATTCATACGATACCTAAATTGCCGGAAAGAATCAAAAATATTTGCCCAAAAGAAAGAGAATGCCCGATGGTGGATAAGCGGGAAAGGAAAAGGTACCAACGGGAAGTATGGTTTTCACAAACAAAAACCGGCACGGGAATTCCGTGCCGGTGTGCGGTCTGTATCAGGCGGTCTGATTACGAAACAGAGAGCATCTTTCTCGAAGAGCCGGGCTTTTTCGGCAGTGTGAGTTGCAGCACACCATCCGCGTATCTGGCTTCGGCTTTCGACTCATCCACATCCTGCGCCAGGGAGAAGCTGCGGGATTGCTTGCCAACATAGCGTTCGGTGCGGATAACCTTACCTTCTTCTTTTTCCTCAGACTCTTTTTTGATTTCAAACTCAATGGTGACCTGGTTGCCTTCCACGCTGACGTGGATGTCTTCCTTGCTGACGCCCGGGGCATCCGCCTTGACGACATAAGCGTCATCCGTCTCATTCACATCGATTTTGATTCTTGGTTCAACCATGTCCATGTTGCCCATGGATGGCATCATGCGAAAGCTGTTGAAGATTTCGTCCAGATTGCGGAAAGGCTCAAAGCGGGTCAATTCGCCAAACGGGGCGATACGTCTCAGATTATTTGCCATAATTTTCTCCAAATTGAAAATACATTTAAATAAAAATCACCTCAACTTTTATTCAGAAAAAACGACTTCGGATACATTTTCACTACAGACTAATCCTTTGCCGACCGGCAATGATGATGTGTATCAACGAAAAAGGAGGCATCATTAATAAATATAGGAGCGCCCTCCCTGATTTCAAGATCCTGTTCATGATAAAATAATAGGGTCAGAGTAATTAATGATAGGTGGCGATACATGGCCAGGGCAGCACGTCTGATTCTTCCTTATCAGCCTCATCACATCCTGCAAAAAGGAAATAACCGGCAGCCGGTTTTTCTGGATGATGAGGATCATTTTTCTTTTCTCCGGTGGCTTCGTGAGGCATCCACCCTGTATAACGTGGATGTTCATGCTTATGTGCTGATGGCGTCTCGTCTGCATCTGCTTGCCACGCCAAAAGATGCCGCCAGTCTGGGCCGGATGATGCAGTGGGTGGGGCGGCATTATGTCCCGTACTTTAATAAAAAATACCAGCGCAGCGGCACTCTCTGGGAAGGGCGCTACAGGACGTCGCCCATTGAGGCCGCTCCCTGTTTCCTGAGCTGCAGCTGCTTTGTCGAACTCCTGCCCGTAAGGCAGGGGCTGGTTCGTCGCGCATCCGACTATCGCTGGTCCAGCTATGCTCATCACACCGGCCTCCGGCAGGACCCGCTTATTCGTGACCATAAGTTGTACTGGGAGCTGGGCAATACGCCTTTTGCGCGCGAGGCCGCCTATAACAGGCTGATTTCTTCCCCTTTTTCTTCCGATGAGGCCGACAGGATAAGCCGGGCGTTTGAACAGGGCTGGCCGATCGGCTCGGAAGCTTTCCGGCTGGAGCTTGAAAGGCGGACGGCCCGTAAATTCCGCATGGGACAGCGGGGGCGTCCGGCCAAAGACCTTGTGGTGTGAGATTTTTCACATTGTTCTTCAGATAATATTACTCTGTCCCCTTTATCGCTTTTCAAATAAAAGGATGAAAATAAATTCGCTCTGACCCCTTTTATTTTTTTGCATAACGGCTTTTGAGGCGTAATATTTTCAGTGAAAACACGCTTGTCGGAAAACGGTGTGATGAATGTAATGACGTTGATGAAGGAGTAAGGTATGCGCCAACAGGGGTTATATCACCCGGCTTATGAACACGATGCCTGCGGGGTGGGGTTTGTTGCCCATATCAAAGGGCAAAAAAGCCATGCCATTGTGGAACAGGGGCTCATGATCCTGAAAAACCTGACGCACAGGGGCGCCGTGGGTGCAGACAAGCTGATGGGAGACGGCGCCGGTATCCTGATCCAGATACCCGACCAGTATTTCAGGGAAGAGATGGCGAGGCAGGGGGTGATATTGCCGCCGCCCGGAGAGTATGGTGTCGGGATGATTTTCCTGCCCAAAGAGCATGGTTCCCGGCTGGCCTGCGAACGGGAAATGGAACGGGCTGTCAGGGCAGAAGGACAGGTGGTTTTAGGCTGGCGCGATGTACCGGTGGACAATGATATGCCTATGTCGCCGGTTGTGCGGGAAAAGGAGCCTGTGATGCGCCAGATATTCATTGGTCGCGGGCCCGATGTTATGGTCACGGATGTGCTGGAACGCAAACTCTTTGTTATCCGCAAGGCCGCCGGTCATGCGATTCAGGATTTGAATCTGGAGCACTGCAAGGAATTTTTCGTGCCTTCCCTGTCTGCCCGCACGATCGTTTACAAGGGCTTGCTGCTGGCTGACCAGGTGCAGACGTATTACAGGGATTTGCAGGACCCGCGCTGCATGTCAGCGCTGGCTATGGTGCATCAGCGTTTTTCAACCAATACGTTTCCGGAATGGCCTCTGGCACATCCTTACCGTCTCGTTGCGCATAATGGCGAAATCAACACCGTCACGGGCAATTTCAACTGGCTCAGGGCCAGGGAAGGCATGATGAAGTCTGCGGTGCTGGAAGACGATCTTCAGAAGCTGTACCCGATCACCTATGAGGGGCAGTCAGATACCGCCTGTTTTGACAATGTCCTCGAACTGCTGGTCATGTCGGGCTATCCGCTGGCACATGCCGTGATGATGATGATCCCCGAAGCCTGGGAAAACCATAACCTGATGGATGAAAACCGGCGCGCATTTTATGAATACCATACAGCGATGATGGAGCCATGGGATGGTCCGGCGGCAATGGCATTTACTGATGGACGCCAGATTGGCGGCATGCTGGATCGCAACGGCCTTCGCCCGGCGCGCTATATCGTGACAGACGATGATCTGGTCGTCATGGCCTCGGAAACCGGTGTGTTGCCCATACCCGAATCCCGGATTATCAGGAAATGGCGTCTTGAGCCGGGCCGGATGTTCCTGGTGGACATGGAAGCCGGGAGAATTATCGATGATACGGAAATCAAGAATATTTATGCCAATGCCCGCCCTTACCAGGCGTGGATCAAGTCAGTCTGCATCAATCTGCATGAACTGAAAGAGCAGGTGAGCACTATCCCGGTTTCTTCCGTGCCGCTCCTGGATCGGCAGCAGGCATTTGGTTTTACGCAAGAAGATCTCAAGGTGATTCTTCCTCCAATGGCACTCACGGGAGAAGAAGCGATCGGTTCGATGGGCAATGATGCGCCTTTGGCCGTGCTGTCAAACCGTCCCAAGCTGATCTACAACTATTTCAAGCAGCGCTTTGCCCAGGTGACGAATCCGCCCATTGATCCCATTCGGGAAGAGATGGTGATGTCCCTCATTTCCTATGTTGGGCCCAAGCCCAACCTGCTGGATACCAACAATGTCAATCCGCCGATGCGCCTCGAAATCCGCCAGCCGCTTCTGGGGTTTGCTGAAATGGAGGCCATTCACAGTATCGACGCTTATACCAATGGAAAATTCCGCTCTTACGAGTTGGATATCTGTTATCCGCTTGCGTGGGGACGCGACGGAATTGAAGCGCATATTGCCTCGATTTGTGCCGAAGCCGTTGATGCCGTCAGATCCGGGCACAATATCCTGATTGTTTCCGACAGGTCCATTGATTCAGCAAGGGTAGCGGTACCTGCGCTGTTGGCGACTTCGGCAGTACACCAGCATCTCATCGCAAAAGGGATGCGTGCTTCGACGGGGCTGGTTGTTGAAACCGGATCAGCAAGGGAGACTCATCACTTTGCGCTGCTGGCCGGTTATGGCGCGGAAGCGGTTCATCCTTACCTGGCGCTGGAAACACTGGCAGAAATGGCTTCCTCGCTTTCACCTGATCTGACGGTAAAAGCCGCGCAGGACAACTTTATCAAGGCAATCAACAAGGGCATACTCAAGGTCATGTCCAAAATGGGCATTTCCACTTATCGCTCCTATTGTGGCGCACAGATATTCGAAGCAATAGGGCTGTCTAGTGCACTGGTGGATAAGTATTTCAAGGGAACGACAACCAGCGTGGAAGGGATGGGTGTTTTTGATGTAGCTGAAGAATCCCTGCGCCTGCACCGGCTGGCATTCGGACAAAGCCGGAAATATGCCGGGACACTGGACGTGGGGGGCGAATATGCTTTCCGGAGCCAGGGGGAGGCCCATCTGTTTTCGCCGGATGCGATTGCGACGCTGCAGCATTCCACGCGCTCCAATAACTACAATACCTACAAGGAGTTTGCCCAGATCATCAATGACCAGTCGCGTCGTCAGATGACACTGAGGGGGCTTTTTGAATTCAGGGTTGATCCCATGCGCGCGATTCCGATTGATGAGGTGGAACCTGCCAGGGAAATCGTCAAACGCTTTGCAACAGGCGCCATGTCACTGGGATCCATCAGTGCGGAAGCCCACGCGTCACTGGCGGTTGCCATGAACCGGATTGGCGGCAAATCCAATACCGGGGAGGGCGGAGAAGATCCCCGGCGCTATGAAAGCGAACTGGCGGGCATCTCTGTCAAAAAGGGCGAAACACTGGCTTCCATCCTGGGGAAAGACCGCATCGTAGCGGATATCGAATTGCAGGAAGGCGATTCGTTGCGCTCCCGTATCAAGCAGGTGGCTTCCGGCCGTTTTGGCGTGACAGCGGAATACCTCAATACTGCTGATGAAATCCAGATCAAGATGGCCCAAGGCGCCAAGCCCGGAGAAGGCGGGCAGTTGCCGGGGGACAAGGTATCGGAATATATTGCGAGCATGCGCTTCTCGGTGCCGGGTGTTGGCCTGATTTCCCCGCCGCCGCATCACGATATTTATTCCATTGAGGATCTGGCGCAACTGATACATGACCTGAAAAATGTCAATCCGCGCGCTTCTATTTCCGTCAAGCTCGTCTCCGAAGTCGGTGTGGGCACTATTGCGGCCGGGGTATCCAAGGCCAAGGCCGATCATCTGGTGATTTCAGGACATGATGGCGGTACCGGCGCATCGCCGCTTTCCTCGATCAAGCATACCGGTTCTCCCTGGGAAATCGGGCTTGCCGAAACACAGCAGACACTGGTGCTCAACAACCTGCGGGGACGTGTCCGCATCCAGGCTGACGGGCAGATGAAAACGGGGCGGGATGTCGCGATAGCCGCCATGCTCGGGGCGGATGAGGTCGGCTTTGCCACGGCGCCGCTGGTCACCCAGGGATGTATCATGATGCGCAAGTGCCATCTCAATACCTGCCCGGTCGGGGTGGCAACGCAGGACCCGGTGTTAAGAGCGAAATTCAATGGCAAGCCGGAGTATGTCGTCAATTATTTCTTCTTTGTTGCTGAAGAGTTGCGCCAGATTATGGCGCAATTGGGTATCCGCCACTATGCCGATCTGATCGGTCGGGTTGATCTGCTGGATAAATCCGGGGCGATTGCACACTGGAAGGAAAGGGGGCTGGATTTCAGCCGTCTTTTCTATGCGCCCGAAACGGATGAAAGCATTCATAAGAAGCATGCCGAAACACAGGATCACGGTCTGGAAGACGCGCTGGATCACCGGTTGATTGCGCAATCCATGCCGGCACTGGAAAAAGGGGAGAAAATTTCTTTTATTTCCCCTGTTAAAAACAGCAACCGTACAGTGGGTGCCATGCTTTCTGGCGAGGTCGCAAGGCGATACGGTCACCAGGGCCTGCCTGACGATACGATCCATATCCAGCTCCAGGGAACGGCGGGGCAATCTGTCGGTGCATTCCTGGCGCGGGGCATCACGCTTGATCTGGTCGGTGAAGCCAATGATTATGTTGGAAAAGGGCTCTCGGGCGGGCGCCTGATTCTGAGGCCGAATGCCCAGTTTCGGGGGCGTCCGGAGCACAATATAATCGTCGGCAATACCGTGCTTTATGGCGCGATTGCCGGGGAAGCTTTTTTTCACGGCATCGCAGGCGAGCGTTTTGCCGTGCGGAACTCCGGTGCGATAGCCATCGTGGAAGGTGTTGGTGATCACGGCTGCGAATACATGACTGGCGGCACCGTGGTGGTGCTTGGCCCGACAGGCCGCAACTTTGCGGCAGGCATGTCAGGCGGTATTGCGTATGTCTATGATCCGGCGGGTTCTTTCGAGCGGCGATGCAATCTGTCCATGGTAACGCTGGAGCCGGTTTTTTCACGGGTTGAGCAGGAAAAAAACAGGGACCGTGCCCTCTGGCACCGTATGAGCCGCCATGATGAGCTACAGGCGGATGAAATCATTCTCAAGCGCATGATCGAAAGCCATTTCATCCATACCGGCAGCATGACAGCACGTCAGTTGATGGATGACTGGCCTGGTGCGCGTACAAAGTTCGTCAAGGTGTTTCCGATGGAATACCAGCGCGCGCTTGTTGATCTGGATGCGCAAAGAAGTGTTCAAGAGACACAAGGTGTGACAGCCTGATGAGGCAGCATGTCATGAAAGAGGAAAGCGAAGGATAAAAATGGGAAAAATAACCGGTTTTATGGAGTTTGAGCGTCTGGAGGAATCCCACCTTGCTCCTGTTGAGCGCCTGAAAAATTACCGGGAGTTCACACTGACACTGACTCAGGAGCAGGCTTCTCAGCAGGGGGCGCGCTGCATGGATTGCGGTGTGCCTTTCTGTAACAATGCCTGCCCGGTCAACAATATCATCCCGGACTGGAATGACCTGGTTTACCAGGGCAGGTTTCGCGAGGCGCTTGAGAGGCTGCACCTGACCAATAATTTTCCGGAAATCACCGGCAGGGTCTGTCCGGCTCCCTGTGAGGCAGCGTGTGTCGCAGGCCTGATAACCGATCCGGTCGGAATCAAGTCAATTGAGCGCTTCATTATCGAGACCGGCTGGGAAAACGGATGGATCATGCCGGAACGGGCAACAATCAGGACAGGGAAACGGGTTGCCATTGTCGGCTCCGGTCCTGCCGGACTGGCTGCTGCCCAGCAACTGGCAAGAGCCGGGCATGATGTGGTGGTTTTTGAAAAAAATAACGGTATTGGCGGGTTGTTGCGCTATGGGATACCCGACTTCAAGCTGGAAAAGCATGTCATTGACCGGCGGATTGCACAGATGCGGGAAGAAGGGGTCGAATTTCGCACCGGTGTCCTGGTCGGCCGGAAGTTTCCCGAACGGATTGCCAACCAGTCAACCGAAACAATTGCACCAAGGGTGCTGCTTCGTGATTTTGACGCGGTGATCCTGGCTGGTGGTGCCGAGCAGCCCCGTGAACCGGATGTGCCTGGCAGCGATTTGGCGGGTGTACATTATGCGATGGAATTCCTCGTGGCACAGAATCTGAAGGGGCCGGGTAAAAAAGGGAGCAGCCGGATTTCCGCGGCGGGAAAGCGGGTGGTTGTGATTGGCGGTGGAGATACCGGATCGGATTGTGTGGGGGTTTCCAACCGGCAGGGTGCGGCCAGCATCCTGCAACTGGATCGTATGCCAAGGCCGCCGGAAGTGGAGAATAAATTGCTGGCATGGCCTTACTGGCCCAACAAACTTCGGGTTTCATCCTCTCACGAAGAGGGATGTGACAGGGACTGGCAGGTGTTGACCAAGCGTATTGAAGGAAAAAGGGGGCGGGTGGAAAAACTGGTTGCCTGCCGGGTGGATGTTATCGATGGCCGCTTTGTTGAACAGTCCGGTTCGGCGTTTGAAATTCCTGCCGATCTGGTATTGATCGCTGCCGGTTTTGCCAGCCCGGTTGCCCAGGTGCTGGATGATTTCGGGGTGGAAAAGGATATGCGCGGCAATGCCCTGGCGCTGGCAGATGCAAGTGAAAGATCCTATCGGACGTCTGTTGAAAAGGTTTTTGCTGCAGGCGACATGCGCCGGGGACAATCGCTGGTTGTCTGGGCTATTCGCGAGGGGCGGGAATGTGCACAGGCTGTTGACCGTTACCTGATGGGAGAGGCTGCGCAGCTTTGCTGAGGAACCGCCGCTTCACGGATTTTGCAAACGAATTGCTGCGCTCTTCGGTGCTCGCAAGCTTGTCTATCTTGGGATATGCCGCTCTTGCTGCGCGCCGTGCGCCTTGCTCTTCATTTCGAAAAACCCATGAAGCGGCGATTCCTGAATGGCTTTGCACGATGTGACTTGCGCACTATTCTGAAACATCATGTTACAGTAAGTTTTTTGCGGAATTATGCCATTTCAGTTTGGTATCCGCTACAATCAGGTTTTTCAAACACACGAGTAATAACGCCATGATTCAGGGTAGCTTAGTTGCAATTGTCACGCCCATGCAGCCGGATGGAAGTCTTGATCTGGATTGTCTGCGCAGATTGATTGACTGGCATGTTGCCGAAGGCACCGATGCCATTGTCATTGTTGGTACAACGGGTGAATCACCCACCGTTTCCTTTGAAGAGCATTGTGAGCTCGTCAAGGTGGCTGTGGAGCATGTCAATAAACGGGTTCCTGTCATTGCTGGTACAGGCGGCAATTCGACTGCAGAAGCCATTGAGCTGACTGAATATGCCAAAAAAGCCGGTGCGGATGCATCCCTGCAGGTCGTGCCGTATTACAACAGGCCGACCCAGGAAGGCATGTACCAGCACTTTAGCAAGATTGCAGAAGCGATTGACCTGCCGGTCATTCTTTACAATGTACCGGGCCGGACGGTGGCGGATATGTCCAATGAGACGATTCTTCGTCTGGCACAGGTTCCTGGTATTGCGGGTGTCAAGGATGCCACAGGCAATATTGCCAGGGGTATCGATCTTCTTCGCCAGGTACCGCAGAATTTCAGTGTTTATTCCGGCGATGATGCAACTGCGATGGCGCTGATGTTGTGTGGCGGCAAAGGTAACATTTCTGTTGTGGCCAATGTCGCACCCAGGGACATGCACCTGATGTGCGCTGCAGCCCTCAAAGGTGATATTGCCGCGGCACGCAAGATCAATGACCGTCTTTTCCCGCTGCATACCCAGCTTTTTGTGGAGCCTAACCCGGTTCCATTGAAGTGGCTGATGAGTGAACTGGGACTCATTCCGTCAGGCATTCGTTTGCCTCTGGTGCCGCTGGGTGCCGCCTGTCATGATGTGGTTCGCAAGGCATGGCAGGAAAGCGGCGTCAATCTCAAATAAACGGGCAGGCCGGTGGTGTTGCCAATCGAGGATGCCCGAATAATATGAAATCAATGAAAAGAATCACGCTTGCTGTATTGTGTTGTAGTGCGCTTGCCATGCTTTCCGGTTGTACCTCATGGGATGAGATGTTCCAGGCCGACAGGATTGATTACAAAAGTGAAAATGCCAAAAGTCCGACACAGCGGCTTGAGGTTCCACCCGATCTGACCCAGCTTCAGCGGGATAACCGCTACGCGGTTCCCGAGGCGGCATCAGGCACTATTACGGCGTCGGATTACCAGCAGAAGCTGGAGTCGCAAACCGGAACCAGGGCCGTTGTTGTCGGTCCGGGTTCAGGCATTGTGGTGGCCCCCAAGGAAGCAACCGATGCGCATATAGAAAGGGATGGCAGCCAGCGCTGGCTGGTGGTCAACCGGACACCGGAGGAACTCTGGCAGGAGATCAAGGAGTTCTGGCAGGATAATGGCTTCATGATTAATGTCGAATCCCCTTCCACCGGCGTGATGGAAACCGACTGGGCGGAAAACCGTGCCAAGCTGCCGCAGGATTTTATCCGCCGCACACTGGGCAAGGTGATTGATTCGCTGTATTCAACCGGAGAACGGGATAAATTCCGCACGCGCCTGGAACGCAATGATGACGGCTCTACCGATATCTTCGTCAGCCACCGCGGCGCGCAGGAAGAGCTGGTTGGTTCCAACAAGGATTCCACCATGTGGACGTCACGTCCTTCCGATCCGGAGCTTGAAGCCGAGTTTCTCTCGCGGCTTTTACTCCGCCTGACGGATAATAAGGAAAAAGAAGTGGCCCTGGCGAAAAAAGAGACCACGATACCTCAGTTGCGGGCCAATCTGGTCAAGAGCGACGGACAATCGGCTATTGTGGTGGAAGAAGGGTTTGACCGTCTCTGGCGCCGTGTCGGACTGGCACTTGACCGTGTCGGTTTCACGGTAGAAGACCGCGATCGCTCACAGGGTCTGTATTTTGTCCGTTATGTGGATCAGGACGAAGAGGCCAAGAGCCAGTCGGCCCAGGAAAGAGGTTTCTTCTCGAAACTCTTCTCTTCCTCCGACAAGGATAAGGATAAAAAAGCCAAACGTTATCGCGTTTCTGTCAGGGAGACGCAGAGTGGTTCAACACAGGTGTCGGTACTGGATAATGAGGGGAATCCCGAAAACTCATCGGCAGGTGAAAAAATCCTGTCCCTGTTGTACGGGCAGTTGAAATAAACCGTGGAAAACAGCGTCACGTCTATTCAAAAGTTAGGCAGACGGTTGAAATTTTCCAGTCTGGGAAGCGGAAGCAAGGGCAATGCGCTGCTTGTTTCCGCCTCTGACAGTACGACGACGACAAACGTTATGCTGGATTGCGGTTTTGGTGTGCGCGAAATGGAGCGGCGTCTGGCGCGTTCGGGTATGCCGCCTTCTGCCCTGTCAGCGATTATCATCACACATGAGCATAGCGATCATGCTGGCAGTGTTTTTCAGTTTGCCGCCCGGCATGACATTCCTGTCTGGATGAGCTACGGCACTTTTGATGCGCTTGGCAGAAAAAATCCCGATGTGGATGTGTGTTTTTGCCGGGATGGTGACAGGCTTGCCATTGGCGATCTTCAGTTTTCCGCTTTTACCGTGCCGCATGATGCGCGTGAGCCGTTGCAGTTTCATGTGACAGACGGAGACAGCAAGTTCGGGGTACTCACCGATGTCGGGCAGATTACTTCTCACCTGGTTGTGGAGCTGGGGGGATGTGATGCCCTTATGATCGAGTGTAACCATGATGTGGATATGCTGGCAAAGTCGGCTTATCCCTATTTCCTGAAAAAGCGGATCAGCAGTGTGCACGGGCATCTGTCCAATGAAGATGCGGCGCAGTTTATCGAAAGTCTGGACAAGGCTCGCCTGAAAACCCTTATTGGGGCGCACTTAAGCCAGCAGAATAATTGTCCCGGGCTTGTGCGGGACCGGCTTGAAACGGCGGTTAGCCATAGTGGGGTGGAAATCCGGGTTGCCTGTCAGGATGATGGGTTCAACTGGCTGGAGATTGTCTGAATTGCCTCGTGTGCTTTATGAACGGTTTCTGATGTAAAAAAGCCGACCCGAAGGTCGGCTTTTTCCGTACTACGTGTATTGCTATATTACTTCTTGGCAGCGTCTTTTGCGTCAGCAGCAGCTTCTTTCGCGTCAGCCTTTGCTTCTTTAGCGGCGTCTTTCGCGTCTTTAGCGGCGTCTTTGGCATCTTTAGCTGCATCTTTGGCTTCTGCTGCTGCGTCTTTTACATCAGCTTTTACGTCTTTAGCAGCGTCAGCGGCTTTAGCGGCATCGCCTTTAGCAGCGTCAGCAGCTTTGGCAGCATCAGTACCAGCGGCCTTAGCAGCTTCAGCTTCAGCTTTCTTGGCGGCGTCGCCTGCGGCTTTTTCAGCAGCCAGCTTGGAATCGATGTCAGCAGCTTCTTTTCTCAGTGCAGCAGCTTCTTCGGTCTTGCCTTCTTTTTCAAGTTTGATGGCTTCCTGGCGTTTCTTGTCTTGGACTGGCGGCTCACCAAACTTACAAGCTGATAACGCAACAGCCAGAATACCGACGATCAAAAGCGATTTTTTCATTTTTTTTCCTTCAAAAAATATAACAATAAGTATTACCGGTAATAAGTACTTCTATTTAGAGTGTTTTTTTGAAAGCCCTGCATCCGGAATGCAGGATGCGCTTCGAAAATACTCCAATAGCCGTGATTATAGCTATTTTTTGGTGCTTGCAACAGATGAGTTGTGCCTGTTTTGCAATTATTTTGATTGCCCGGCACTTCACTCATCAATATATCAAATCAAATACGTTGATGAATTTCTGTCACGTAAAGAAAGTTTATATCAAGACAAGGTGATTTTTAACACTCCTCTGCCAAAAAAGGGGAATTTAAGGTGAAGTAGCTTCAAAATGCTGACAAAAAAGAGACAGTTCGCCGGAAAATCATCCGTTTTGGGCGGATATCAAGGCACCGCCCTGTTTTTATGAGAAGGTACCGGATAAGGAAAAAGGTATAATCCTGATTTGGCAAACCCGCCTGATTGCACTGGAGATAGGATGAAAATTACCAAGAACACAGTTGTCACCGTTCATTACCAACTGTCGGATGCACAGAATAATCTGCTTGAGGATGGGCCGGAGCCAATTATCTATCTTCATGGCGGGTATGAAAATACTTTGCCGGCCATTGAAAAGGTACTTGAGGGACAAGAAGCCGGCTACTCCACCGTGATCCAGGTAGAGCCGGAAGATGCATTTGGCGATTATGATCCCTCCCTGGTCAGGGTTGAGGCGAGTGACAAATTTCCTTCCCCACTGGAAGTGGGCATGCAGTTTGAAGGAATTCCGGAAGACGGGGATGAAGATGATGATATGGTTATTTTCGCGGTAACGGATATTGCCGAAGGAAAGGTTGTTCTCGATGGCAATCACCCGCTTGCCGGCCTGGCATTGCGTTTTGCGCTGAACGTGCTTGATGTGCGCCCCGCAACGCCCGAAGAAATTGAGCACCGCCATGCGCATGGACCTGGTGTGCATGATGATGACGACGATGACGATGAAGGACAAGACGACGATCAGTATCGCAGCATCATTATCCATTGATCTCTCAGGAAAAAATGTCCTTTTTGATTGACCGTTTTTAATCCCCCACGCTAAAATAGCCGATTGGCAAAGTTCGAGGATGGTATGCGTCGCAAACTGTTTGTCGGTAACTGGAAAATGCATGGGAGCCTTGTCGCAAACGGCAGTTTGCTGCGGGACCTCAAAGCTGCGGCATGGGAAGCCCAGGGTGACCTGGCGGTGTGTGTCCCGGCCTGTTACCTTGCCCAGTGCAGTGAGATCCTGATCCGCTCAGGAATTGCGCTGGGGGCACAGGATGTTTCCTCCCACACGACAGGTGCCTACACCGGGGAGGTTTCCGCCCGGATGCTGCAGGATTTCGGTTGCAAGTATGTTATTGTCGGCCATTCCGAAAGACGCGAGTATCACGGAGAAACTGATGAGGAAATCGCGCATAAGGCACAAAGGGCCATGGCGGCCGGACTGACCCCCATCGTCTGTGTCGGTGAGACACTGGCAGAAAGGGAGGCCGGGCGTACGCGGGAAGTCATCAACATGCAGATGGATGCTTTTCTTTCCGTGCTGGAGCCTGAAGAAACCAACGACCTGATCGTGGCTTATGAGCCGATATGGGCAATCGGCACCGGTATGACCGCAACGCCGGAAATGGCGCAGGAAGTCCATGCCATGCTAAGGGAAAAGCTGGTGGAAAAGAGCGCGGAAGCCGGAGAACTTGTCCATATTCTATATGGAGGCAGTATGCGGCCAAAGAATGCACGGGAATTGCTGCAAATGCCCGATATTGACGGTGGCCTGATAGGCGGCGCATCTTTAATTGCCGCCGATTTTCTGGCAATTGCAAAATCTGTATTATAATTGCCCCCCTGGGCATATCTGGAATTAAACGGGAAAGAAGAAAACGGTTATGTTGTTCAAAATAGTTATCGTCGTACAGGTCCTTTCAGCACTGGCCATTATCGGGCTTGTTCTGCTGCAGCATGGCAAGGGTGCGGATATGGGCGCTGCTTTTGGCGCAGGTGCATCAGGCAGTCTTTTCGGGGCAACCGGCTCTTCCAATTTTCTCTCCCGCTCAACCGCAGTTGTCGCCGCGATTTTTTTTGTGGCAACGCTGGTTATGGCCTACATCGGGCACCGTCCGGCTCCCAGAGCGACAGTTGCCGATCAGTTGGAAACCATGACGGTTGTGACACCGGCGCAAAAAGAGAAAGCAGAAAAAACGGCTGGTGCCGGTATGGCGGCTGTTCCTGGTGTGCCAGCAGAACAGCCTGCGGAACAGAAAGAGACCAAATAAATCTTTCTTGACGCAATTCGCTTGAAGAAATATCCGGATACTGAGATAATTTACGTCTTTGCCGACGTGGTGGAATTGGTAGACACGCTATCTTGAGGGGGTAGTAACGAGAGTTGTGCGAGTTCGAGTCTCGCCGTCGGCACCAACAAGACATCCGAAGATGTCCGATAAAATTCAAAAACCCGCTAAAATACTACGCTTTAGCGGGTTTTTTCATCCAGTAACGTCCAGCAAGGGTTGTCTATATCCACAAAAATAGTCTATATTTTTGACTATATCTGCCTACATCTTAAATTGCTTCACAGGAATGAACTCGATTTTCATGGATGGTTGGTATGGCAACCAACAAGCTGAAACCCAAGTTCTAAACATCTCTAGAATTGGAGTGAAGCCCCGATTTCCGTATTAAAAAATTACTGCAATCCATTCACAATTGGTATTTGTTGAATCTGGACTGGATTAATACGATTTGATGAAATATTAATCTGAAAATCTTCTGGTGGAAAAAATAAGAATATATGATATACCTGATCAAGATGAAAAAATGTGCGGTTAATGAATAATGACAGAAGCAAGAATGAGTACTGGCAAAAGCAAAAGTAGCAATAGCGCAACGCTTGGGTTTGAGGCTGAACTCTTTAAGGCGGCAGACAAACTGCGCGGTAATATGGAGCCAAGCGACTATAAACACATTGCGCTGGGCTTGATCTTTCTGAAATACATCTCGGATGCTTTTGACGCCAAACACAAGAAACTGCTTGCAGAGGATAAACGCGCTGCTGAGGATAAAGACGAATATCTCGCCGAAAATGTATTCTGGGTGCCAAAGGAAGCGCGTTGGTCACACTTGCAAGCCAATGCAAGGCAACCCACTATCGGTATCCTGATTGATGATGCGATGCGCGTTATCGAAAAAGATAACGAATCACTCAAAGGGGTGTTACCCAAGGATTATGCTCGCCCTGCCCTGAACAAAGTCATGGTTGGCGAATTGATTGACCTGATTTCTGGTATTTCGCTGAAAGAAAATAACCGCTCCACGGATATCCTCGGGCGCGTTTATGAGTATTTTCTCAGCCAGTTTGCCGGTGCGGAAGGCAAGCGTGGTGGCGAATTTTATACACCACAGTCCGTCGTGCGTGTTCTCGTTGAAATGCTGGGACCTTATTCAGGCCGTGTTTACGACCCCTGCTGTGGTTCTGGCGGTATGTTTGTGCAATCGGAAAAATTCGTGCAGGAGCATGGCGGAAAAATCGGAGATATTGCCATTTACGGACAGGAATCCAATTACACAACCTGGCGTCTGGCGAAGATGAATCTGGCTGTTCGCGGTATTGATTCAGATATTCGCTGGAACAACGAAGGCAGTTTTCATAAGGACGAATTGCGTGATCTGAAAGCTGACTTCATCCTTGCCAATCCCCCTTTCAATGTATCGGATTGGGGGGGAGAACGTTTGAAAGATGATGTGCGCTGGAAGTTTGGCATACCACCTGTAGGGAATGCAAACTATGCATGGTTGCAACATATTTGCCATCATCTTTCTTTGCATGGTATCGCGGGAGTCGTGCTGGCTAATGGCTCAATGAGTTCCTCTTCATCTGGTGAAGGCGATATTCGCCGTATGATGCTTGAGGAAGACGTGGTTGATTGCATAGTGGCTCTGCCGGGACAATTGTTCTATTCCACGCAAATTCCAGCCTGCTTGTGGTTTCTGGCACGCGATAAGTCCAACGGTAAATGCGGGAAAAATATCTTGCGTGACCGCCGTGGCGAAGTACTTTTCATTGATGCCCGCAAGATGGGCGTACTGGTAGATCGCACACGGCGAGAGCTGACGGACGAAGAAATCCAGAAAATTGCCGATACTTACCACGCCTGGCGCAACGAAAAAGATGCGAGAGAGTATGTCGATGTAGCAGGATTCTGCAAATCAGCGACGCTGGAGGATATCCGTAAGCATGGGCATGTGCTGACGCCAGGGCGTTATGTCGGATTGCCGGATGAGGCGGATGATGGTGAACCGTTCGAGGAAAAAATGGCGCGCTTAACAAGCGAACTTTCCGAGATGTTCAAACGTTCCCACGAATTGGAGGGTGAAATACGCAAAAGGCTGGGGGCAATTGGGTATGAAGTATAGACTGAAGGATATATGCACAAAGATAACTTCTGGCGGCACTCCAAAAAGTAGCAATCCAAGTTACTACGGAGGGCATATTCCCTGGTTACGTACTCAAGAAATTAACTTTACTGATATTGTACAAACAGAATTACACATTACAGAAGAAGGTTTGAATAATTCGTCTGCAAAATGGATACCTGCTAACGCTGTAATAGTTGCAATGTATGGTGCGACGGCTGGTAAGTCGGCAATAAGCAAAATTCCACTTACTACAAATCAAGCTTGTTGTAATCTTATCGTTGATGATACTAAAGCCGATTTTCGTTACGTATATTATCAGTTGAAGCTAAATTACGAGAAAATATCTGGGCTAGCAAACGGTGGAGCCCAGCAGAATTTAAGCGCTCGAATTATTTCGGATTATGAAATTTACCTTCCCAGTCTTCCGACTCAGCACGCTATAGCCGACACGCTATCCGCCCTCGACATAAAAATTTCCAACAATACAGCGATAAATCATCATTTAGCAGCATGATTGGCAACGGACAGTTCGCCAGACATCAGGCGTGATAGAAGGGTATCGCGGAGAAAGGAAAGGGTATCATTTTCTCGCAAATTGTCTTGTATTTGCGCGAACTGAGTACCAACGATTTCCTCAAAACGAGCCAATTCTTCATCTGGTGGTATTACAACAGGCAATGTGTTTAGGATTTCAGTCGTCATACTTGGAACGGCAGCTCCGGTATTCATCGATGCCAAGTCCTTTGATCGCACGAAGAAGTACACAAATTTTGCAAGGTTCAGACGATTCATCTCAGTGTAAAACATGGTATCGACTGACCAGAAAGGCTGGTTAACATAAATAACGTTGTTTAAAGTTCCTTTTCGCGGTATCAGGACTGACTCGTTTCTATATAAGGCGATATCAACAAAGCGCATAATGCCACCAGAGCCGAAAACAGGAATGGAACCGTTGGCGAGTTTCTTATGGTCTTTACCATATTTCACTGTGATGAGTTCAGATAGCGTTCCAACCTGCCAACCCATGGGAATTTTGCCAAACTCGCTATCGATGAATTCACTGTCTGCAAAAGGCTCGAAATCCACAAACCAACTTTTGAAAATGGCCTGCGCCATCTGCTCTAAATGATGATTTATCGCTGTATTGTTGGAAAGTTTATCGTCCAATACCCGAAGAATTCGTCCAATCTCGCGCTGTTCCTCCAAAGGAGGTAACATTAATTCTAAACTTTCAATATCCGATGGCTTTATGGATGGGTATGCTGAAACACTCTGCTCACCAATGGCGTGCAGATTTTCGACAACATCATCCTGAGATAGATAGTAGTAGAGAAAATCACTATCTGCCACAGCTTTGTCAACCGAGATAACTGCAAAGCCTGTGGAAACAAGCATATTCGGCAGCATATCTTTTATGATGCCATAATGTCGCTGATTCGGACGTACTGTCGAGTAGAGAATATCGTCAATGTATACTTTGCGACGCGCCCTACTCGGCAAAGTATTTTTCCCTGTAACAAGGTACTGAATTTCGTTAATACGATTCTCAGTGATATTGCCCGTATCCAGATAATTAACGAACGACCATTTCTCCGATACGGAATAAGTCTGTTGGTTTGTTTTGCAGATGTCGCCTATCCGTACAGGCTTCCAACCTTGAGTCATCGTCGTGTCTTGTTTGTCAAAGGAATTTCCTATGCGAATTTTTGACATTCGCCTGATTGACCATCGCGTAATGCATGGTCGTATCTATCTTAACATGACCGAGTAAGCGCTGAACTTGCTCTATAGGCATCCCTTTGTCGATGGCTCTGGTGGCGAGCGTTCGTCGGAATTTATGCGGATAAACCTTTTGTATATTTGTCTGTTTGCCGATTCCCCTCAGACGCGTTTCTATACCGCCAATTAGTAGTCGCTCATGAGGACGAGTTAGTGACACAAATAGTGCAGGATTGTTATCTGTGCGGCTGGTCAGATAGTTTTTCAGATGGATTTTTGTTCGTGCATCGAAATAAACCACACGCTCACTTCTACCTTTACCAAATACGACACACTCCCGTTCGTGGAAATTAATATCTTCACGATTCAATCCGACCATTTCACCAACACGCATTCCCGTTGAGGCCAGCAGGTCAACCATTGCCAGATCCCGGATTTCAACGCAGGCATCACGGAGAAGCTCCAGTCCCTCATCAGAAAATGTTTCTTTAATCGTCTTATCCGTCTTTATTTTGCTGATCCGTCGCACAGGGCTTTTCAGGATGTAATCCTCATCTTCAAGCCAGCCGAAGAAACTGGAGAAGATGCGCCGCATATTATCAATCGTCACTTTACTTGAACCACGATCTTTCTGGTAGTTGGTCAGATAGGTGCGTAGATCATCTGTGGCAATTTCTCGTGCAGGCTTGCCAATGCTACCGAACATGGCTCGGATAGTAGCGCTATAGTATTTTAGCGATTTTTCTGAGCATCCTTCGATGTGCTTTGCCGATATAAACACTTCAAGCAATCCCCCGTTCTCAATGATTTCCAAAAGACCAGGAACTTCTTGCTTCGTAATTTTCACGTTATGGAGGGCAGTGCTGAGCACACGCCGCAACTCTTCCAGTTGTGGCATTGTGAGCATTGATGCCATGCTTATCTGAATATCTGTAATGAATTTGTCTTTCATGGTTTTTCCTGCCTTTCGCTGAAAAGTGAGTTTTTACGTTGAAGCAGGAATGGTAAATCATCATTTAGAGCAGATGGCGCAGGCCATTTTCAAAAGTTGGTTTGTGGATTTCGAGCCTTTTGCAGACAGTGAATTCATCGATAGCGAGTTTGGCAAAATTCCCATGGGTTGGCAGGTTGGAACGCTATCTGAACTCATCACAGTGAAATATGGTAAAGACCATAAGAAACTCGCCAACGGTTCCATTCCTGTTTTCGGCTCTGGTGGCATTATGCGCTTTGTTGATATCGCCTTATATAGAAACGAGTCAGTCCTGATACCGCGAAAAGGAACTTTAAACAACGTTATTTATGTTAACCAGCCTTTCTGGTCAGTCGATACCATGTTTTACACTGAGATGAATCGTCTGAACCTTGCAAAATTTGTGTACTTCTTCGTGCGATCAAAGGACTTGGCATCGATGAATACCGGAGCTGCCGTTCCAAGTATGACGACTGAAATCCTAAACACATTGCCTGTTGTAATACCACCAGATGAAGAATTGGCTCGTTTTGAGGAAATCGTTGGTACTCAGTTCGCGCAAATACAAGACAATTTGCGAGAAAATGATACCCTTTCCTTTCTCCGCGATACCCTTCTATCACGCCTGATGTCTGGCGAACTGTCCGTTGCCAATCATGCTGCTAAATGATGATTTATCACCGTATTGTTTTCAATCTCATCGTTTGGCTATATATAATGAGCGATGGATTGGTGTGCGGTCACTATACGCATAAAAAACCAGGAGAACCTTGATGGCCTTTCTATCAGAAGATGATGTGGAACAAGCCTTGCTGGAGCAATTCCGCTCGCTTGGCTACAGCATTGAGCGCGAGGAAGACATCGGCCCTGATGGCCATCACCCTGAGCGAGAAAGCCATGGTGAAGTTGTCCTAAAGAAACGTTTTGAGGATGCCGTTGCGCGGTTGAATCCAGGTTTGCCGCTGGAGGCGCAACAGGATGCCATCCGCAAGGTGATGCAGTCTGAATTACCTTTGCTTCTGGAAGAAAACCGCCGGATTCACAAGTTGATTACCGAGGGCGTTGATGTTGAGTATTACGCCCATGATGACACCCTGATGGCGGGTAAGGTGAAGCTCATTGACTTTGAGCAGCCGGAACTGAATGACTGGCTGGTGGTAAATCAGTTTACTGTGATTGACGGACAGAATAATCGGCGACCAGATGTGGTTGTTTTTGTGAACGGCTTGCCGCTTGCTGTAATTGAACTGAAAGCGCCGGGAAGCGACAATGCAACGCTGGTTGCTGCCTTTAACCAGCTTCAGACGTATAAAGGACAAATTACAGCGCTGTTTCATACGAATGCACTTTTGGTTATTTCCGATGGCATTACGGCGCGTGTCGGCTCGCTTTCTGCCGATTTTGAACGCTTCATGCCCTGGCGCACAACGGATGGAGAAGTCATTGTCTCCAAGGGATTGCCGGAGCTTTCCACGTTGATTGAGGGGGTATTTGAACCTCGTCGTCTGCTGGATTTATTGTGTCACTTCACGGTGTTTGGGGAAACCAGCTTCGGTCTGGCAAAAATTATTGCAGGCTACCACCAATTTCACGCTGTTATTCGTGCGGTGGCATCTACTATTCGTGCTTCTTCCAAATGGTATGGTGTTGCAGAGGAACCTGCTGCGTATGGGTTACCGAGCGTGAAAACCCAGCTTCCAGGCGATAAACGTGCTGGGGTAATCTGGCATACGCAAGGATCAGGAAAAAGCTTGTTGATGGTGTTTTATGCCGGGCAATTGATTTGTCACCCGAAAATGGAAAATCCCACGCTGGTGGTGTTAACCGACCGTAATGATCTGGATGACCAGTTGTTCGCCACCTTCTCGATGTGCCGCGATCTGATCCGGCAGACACCCGTGCAAGCAGATAGCAAGGAGGACCTGAAAAAACTATTGGCACGAGCGTCAGGTGGGGTGATCTTTACTACTCTGCAAAAATTCGATGAGGTGGACGATCCGCTGACGACGCGGCGCAATGTGGTGGTGATAGCCGATGAAGCGCACCGCAGCCAATATGGTTTCAAGGCACGGATTGATTCAACAACGGGCGAAATGTCCTATGGTCTTGCAAAGTATATGCGCGATGCGTTGCCTAATGCGTCATTTATTGGTTTTACTGGTACGCCGATTGAGGCGGATGATGTGAATACACCACGGGTATTTGGTCATTACGTTGATATCTACGATATCAACCGTGCGGTAGAAGATGGTGCAACAGTGCCAATTTACTATGAATCGCGGCTTGCTCGTATCGAACTTAACGAGGATGAGAAACCAAAAATTGATGCCGAAGTGGAGGAGCTTACCGAGGATGATTCCGAACTTGAACAGGAGCGTTTCAAGAGGAAGTGGGCAACGGTTGAAGCGCTAGTAGGAAGCGAGAAACGTCTAGCGCTAATAGCAAGGGACATGGTTGATCATTTCGAGAACCGTCTCTCTGCTCTGGATGGAAAGGCGATGGTGGTTTGTATGAGCCGTCGTATTTGTATCAGGTTGTACGAAGAAATTATCCAGTTGCGTCCAGACTGGCACAGCCCGGATGACAAGGCTGGTGCGATCAAGATTGTGATGACAGGGGCGGCTAGTGATCCGCCGGAGTGGCAGCCATATATCGGTAACAAAGCACGGCGCGAACTGCTTGCCAAACGTGTACGCGACCCGAAAGACCCACTTAAGCTGGTGCTTGTTCGGGATATGTGGCTGACAGGCTTTGATGCGCCATGTATGCACACGATGTATATTGACAAGCCGATGCGAGGGCATGGACTAATGCAGGCAATTGCTCGCGTAAACCGTGTTTTCCGTGACAAGCAAGGTGGGCTTGTCGTTGACTATATTGGCGTTGCACAAAATCTCAAGACGGCACTGCAACAGTATTCTCTTGGAGATCAGGCCAATACAGGTATTGATGAAGAGAAGGCCATCAGGGTCATGATGGATCAGTACGAAGTCGTACGGGATATGTATCATGGTTTTGACTATATCTCTGCGCTGAACGGAACACCTCAGGAACGACTGAAGATGATGGCAGGGGCCATTGAGTGGATTCTGGACAAGCAACAGCAATGGGCAGAAAAGGAAACGTCCCGTGATGGCAAAAAGACGGCGCACCGTCGCTATCAGGATGCCGTGCTGGTATTATCGAAAGCCTTTTCTCTCTCTTCTTCATCGGACAAGGCTAAAGAAATTCGCGAGGAAGTGGGTTTTTTTCAGGCGATCCGGGTGGCTTTGGTCAAGAGCGAGACAGGTTCAGGGGGGGGCGGTGCTGAGCGGGAACTGGCAATCCAGCAAATTGTGAGCCGTGCGGTTGTTTCGACTGAGATTGTCGATATTCTGAAAGCTACCGGAATCAAAAGCCCGGATATTTCTATTTTGTCAGAGGAATTTCTGGATGAAATCCAGAAAATGGACCGGAAAAATCTTGCAATTGAGGCATTACGCAAATTGCTTAATGATGGCATCCGCTCGCGCAGTAAGACAAACGTAGTGCAAACAAGGGCCTTCTCTGAACGTCTAGAAGATGCGATAGCACGTTATCACGCCAATGCGTTAACGGCACTTGAAGTTTTGCAGGAACTAATTTCTCTAGCGAAAGATATCCGTGCTGCCCGCCAGCAGGGGGAAGAGTCCGCCTTGTCAGATGATGAAATCGCCTTTTACGATGCACTAGCTGAAAATGAAAGTGCTGTGGATGTGATGGGTAACGACAAGCTCCGCGTGATTGCGCACGAGTTACTGGTGAGCCTAAAAGAAAACGTATCGGTTGATTGGGCGCAACGAGAATCCGCACGGGCGAGAATGCGCGTCCTTGTCAGACGCGTCTTGCGCAAATACGGCTATCCGCCTGACTTGCAGGATGCGGCTGTACAAACGGTGTTGCTACAAGCGGAAGCTTGGTCTTCAAATTGGTCCTCGTATGTCACGCAATCCATATAACCAATCCAATCAAGATCAATATTTCTGGATTGTCTTTCCGCTAAATGGTTGGAAGGCTGTGCATTTGAAATTGTCGTTATTTTGTGCTGGTAGCATCATGTAAAGCGAATAAATGAGTCAATTGTCAAACCCGACATAATCGGGATACGGCGTATTCGTGACGAAGTTTGTCAATGAAAGTGTACTTTCCCGGATGCTTCAGTAACAGGATGATTTTGCTTTATGATCTGACGAATTGCCTCAAGATTGAACTCTTCTCTATATTTCATATTGCTCATAAGCTCTTCTTTCGCAAGAATATTATGAGGCAATAATCTGTCTACTAAACTCTGGTCGATTTATCATGACAAAATCATGAGCATGTCCGAAAATGGCGAGTATTTCCCCGGAAAGAAGCGGATACTTTCCTTTAAAGAGGAGGGGTATGTTAAAAGGTGAAGAAAAAGTATGGTATGCGGCATTCAAGGCAAAGGATACCCGCTTTGACGGCCGTTTCTTTATCGGCGTGTCTTCCACGGGAATTTATTGCCGGCCGGTATGCCGTGCAAGGCTGCCAAAAGCGGAAAATTGTACTTTTTATGTCTCGGCTTCAGCAGCTGAGCAGGCAGGCTATCGCCCGTGCCTCTTGTGCCGTCCTGAACTCGCCCCCGGAAATGCACCTGTTGATGCGGTTTCTTCCCTGGCACGCAGGGCGGCAGGACTGCTGGAAGCGGATTACGGAAGTGAGCAAGGTATTGAAAAACTGGCTGATCGGCTTGGCTGCTCAAGCCGCCATTTGCGCAGGGCGTTTGCAGCAGAGTACAGCGTTTCTCCTGTGCAATATCTGCAAACGTGCCGGTTGCTTCTGGCTAAAAGCCTGTTGACGGACACGAATCTACCGGTAATCAGTGTGGCTATGGCGGCAGGATTCGGCAGTTTGCGGCGCTTCAATGCGCTTTTTAAAAAGCAGTACGGCCTTGCTCCGACGGCAATGCGGAAACAGGTCACCGGCAACAGCAGTCATGATACCCATGTCACACTGACATTGGGCTATCGTCCGCCGTACCAGTGGAAACAGATACTGGATTTTCTTGCCGGGCGTGTCATTGCCGGTGTAGAGAAAGTCGTTGATGATGAATATTTCCGCACGGTCCGGCTTGACGCGGGAGACGGACAGCCTGTGTATGGCTGGATAAAAGTCGGGCATCGTCCCCAAAAAAATGCCCTGGCCGTTACCGTGAGTGCAACGCTGTTGCCGGTGTTGTCCCAGGTTCTGGATCGGGTTCGTCATTTGTTTGACTTATGCTGCGATCCGGATGCGATAGTCGAAACCCTTGCGGTAATGAACAGTATCCGCCCCGGCCTTTGTGTACCGGGTATTCGTTTACCGGGCTGTTTCGATACCTTTGAAATGACGGTGCGTGCCGTGTTGGGACAGCAGATTACCGTGAAAGCAGCTGGGACACTGGCAACGAGGCTTGCACAGGTTTATGGGACAGCTGTCGATACCGGAATAAAGGGCCTCACACATGTTTTTCCTTCGCCGGAGACCCTCCTGTCGCTACAGGGACAGATAGCGGATCATCTCGGTTTGCTGGGGATTACCCGCGCCAGGGCAAACACGATCCTTGGGCTCGCAAAAACACTGGCAGAAGGCGAGATTGATTTGAGGTTTTGCGCTGAACCGCAAGCCGAGCTGGAAAAGCTGATGATGATACCCGGTATAGGGGCATGGACGGCGCAATATATCGCTATGCGGGCGATCGGGTGGCCGGATGCTTTTCCGCATACGGATTATGGTGTCAAAAAGGCGCTGTCTTCCCATGTGTCGGCCGAGATTCTGGTGTTGGCCGAATCATGGCGTCCCTGGCGCAGTTACGCGACGATCAATTTGTGGAATACATTATAAAAAGGAGACAGTCATGTTTTATCTGACAACCTGTTCATCCCCTCTTGGCAGGATTACGCTGGCAAGTGATGGCGCTCATCTGGTCGGCTTGTGGATCAAGGGACAGAAATACTTTGGGGCTTCTCTTGATGATAATGTGGCAGAAAAACCGGATTTGCCGGTATTTTCTCGTGCAAGGAAATGGCTTGATGCGTATTTTGCCGGTGAAAAGCCGCCCGTTTCCGGTTTGCCTCTGGCGCCACATGGCGGAAGGTTTCGCAAGGCTGTGTGGGATATCCTGTGTGATATTCCCTACGGGGAGTATATGACTTACGGGGAAATTGCCAGGAAAATGGCATCCCGCATGAACAAAAAAAGCATGTCCAGCCAGGCGGTTGGCGGTGCAGTGGGACACAATCCCATCTCTATTATCATTCCTTGTCACCGGGTAGTCGGAAGTAATGGAAGTCTGACCGGATATGCGGGGGGCATCAGCAAAAAAATCAGGCTGCTTGAACTGGAGGGGGTTGATACCTCTCGTTTTTCTGTTCCGGCCAAAGGCACGGCTTTGTGATTGATGCCTGTATGTTATCCTGCCGACCGCCCCTTTGAACGGCACTCTCCCTGAGATAAAAAGATATGATTTTTCTCATTTTCACGTTTCACTGGAAAGATAAAGTACTGCCTTTACTGTTATAGTTCAGGCAATTATGCCAACTGCAGGTTAGACAAGGAGTGAAACAGTAATGAAGCGAAATCTCAGGATGAAAAAACAGCGTCATCTTGTTATCGTATGGGCGTTGGCACTTTTATCCATGTATCCCGTTTCTCCAATTCTTATCATTTCATGATTGCACGGCTCAATTGATTCGTCTGTTGCCTGAAGTTGGTAACTATATCATTTGAAATGTTTTATTTTCTGTTTGTTGTATTAAAATCAATTCAGGGATCAGTCTGCTGCATGGTCCCGGGTACGGGGTTTTTATTATGGATAATCATCTCTTGAATGATCCGACAATATTTTAGGGAGGGACTATGAGAATAAAGACAATGGCAGGTTGTCTGTGCGGTTTGCCTCTTGCCTTGGCATTACTGTTTTCGTCACCGATGGCACTGGCCCAGGAGACTGCAGTAAAAGCTGAGGCCAAAGCTGCGGTAACACAGAAGGATGCGCTCGATTTTCCCGTGATGACGCTTCAGCACTGGAAAGAAGGGGCAACTGAAGCGCGTTACGGTTTTCTGATCGGGTTTACCTCTGCGATTGAAATGGAAAAACAGTGGCAGGGGAAAAAACCGCTGAAACTGGAGGACAGCCTTGTCAATACCTGGGTCAGGGGATTCGATGGCGTTACCCTGAAAAACATTTACGACAATATTGAGGCTTATGTTGCCGCCAACCCTGATAATCTCCAGCTTTCACTGGTAGAGTACCTCTGGTATGCCTATGCACAGCCGCAGGTTAAGGAAAAGGTCAGTAAGGCCAAACTGAACAGCCTGAATTACAAGGCAGAGAAAAGGCCGTTGAAAAATATTAAGCCTGCCGCCAGGGGAGGAAACTGATATGAAAAAAATGACAACAATGACACTGGTGGCCTGCTTTGCTGCGCTGGTTGGCTGTACGAATATGAGCAGTGGGCAGCAGGGAGCACTGTCCGGCGCAGCAGTTGGTGCTGCTGCGGGTGCCGGTATTGGCGCGCTGACAGGGGGACACGCCGGAACAGGCGCCCTGATTGGTGGCGCATTGGGTGGTGTTGCGGGTGGTATTTATGGCCACAACAAGTAACGCCGGTTGCTGGTAAAACCAAAAGCGGATCAATGGATCCGCTTTTTTATTTGCGCGTCGCTTTCATTCTTTTTTTGACAGTTCCCTGATCCGGTTTTGCGCATAGATGCTGTCGTATTCCCCCATGCACATTTCGTTGATCCACAACCCGTTTTCCGCGTCAATCATGGCGCTCATACCGGACAATCGGATGCTGATGAGTGTTTCTTCACGGGACAAGGCATCCTCAGCTGTTGTCTGATATTCCTCGAGCAGGCTGCGTGGTGTCAGGGGCATGATCTTTTGCTTTTTCCGGTTCAGAAGGACAGGTTATTTCTGATCGGGATTACCGTAAAGCCCACCGGGTCAGGCAGGCTGTCCGAATCCATCAAATTTCCCTTGTCATCATAACGGCTGTAGCCTTTGCCGATAACATGGCTGCGAACAGTGTAATTCCCCGGTGCCGTGGCATCCGGGTTGGGAATGATGAGGCGCATCTCGTCATTATTGAGGTAAATGAGCGATGGTTCGCCGCGCTGGGCAGTATACAGAATTTGCCATTCCCGATGGGCCGTGTTGTACCGGAAGGTAAAAATATTGATGAAATTGGACCAGAATTCACCGCTGATCAGCAGCACCTTTTCCTTTTCGCCGGCACAGCTGATTCTTACCTGGCTGCCACGGGAATGTTCAAGCGCTTCATAAGGCTTGACAATACTCTCTCCGGCAAAGAGGCTTAAGGGCCGCAGCCCTTTTTTACTTTCAATGTAATAGATATGGGAATCACCCACCGGTTGGCTTCGCAAAACGCGCAGGGTCTGTGAGTGGTCTTCACCCAATTCGCAGGAAGCCACGTTTTCAAAGGTGGCATCCCCGGCAGGGACGGGCATATCGGCCCGGACGTAAAGTCCCGTGATGTCTGTTCCCTGGGGACAGTATTGTGTGCCCTCACTGATTTCCACCCGTGCGCGGTATCCCTGGTCGTAAGGGATAATGGTGCCGGCAACCGGGTGGGTTCCTGTGGTATGGAAGGTGACGGTTCCGTTTTCATGCCTGGCGGATTCCGTATTGATTTCGCACTGGACAGGGTTTTCATCATGCCGGGTGAGGATAATGATATGCGTGTGACCGTCTTCATAGTGCCATACCCGCATGAAGCCAGTCATGGCATGCCCGGGGGTGAGCTGGTACTGATGATAGGAAAGAACCCGCCCTTTTTTGGTAATGGCATCCAGCAGGCGGACACGCTCTTTAGCCTGGGAGATCAATTCCCGGTTAAATGCCGGAGACCCCGGCGCACCTTTTATAAGCGCCTGGGCACGGCTTGCCTTGTCCCATGCCTGCTGCTCACGGGACAGCAGTCCGGCTTCAGTGGTTTTTTCACCCAGTGCTTTTTTTGCTGCCTGATAGGCAGTTTGAAGCCGTTTTTCCGCCTTTTTCAGTTCCTGGGTGGATATGACCTGCGCCTGCCACTGGTCGTATGAGGTGACATCGCTTTGGGCTATTGCGAAAACAGGCAGTGCTGCCAGAAAAGGCAGAATCGAGAAACAGAAGAGGCGGGCACAGATTTTCATGAGGGTCTCTATCCATTCGGTCAATGCGGATGACAGCGCTTTTCGTATCAAATATTTTACCGTTACATCAGTGGTACGGGGTGATTTTGATCTTTTGGGAAAAGCCATTCACGTGTATCATATAACCTTAGTATGAATGTTGATGGTTTTTCACTTTTTTCAGGCCGTTGCGCATCTTCCGGCTGCTTCCTGAACAGGCCCGATGCCTGTTTGAGCAAGGCAGATCCGATGCTTTTTTTCATTGTTCTTTCGACATCAAGGCCTTCAGGCAGGGGCGGCTTACGTGATCACTGAAACTTATTTCCCCGTCCTTCTGTTCATGCTGGTTGGCGTGGCTTTCGGAGGATTTTCCCTGCTGATGGGGCGACTGCTTGGCCCTCATCATCCCGATATGGAAAAAAATGCACAATACGAGTGCGGATTCCCTGCTTTTGATGACGCGCGAGTCAAGTTTGATGTGCGTTACTATCTGATTGCAATTCTTTTTATTCTGTTTGATCTGGAAACAGCGTTTCTTTTTCCATGGGCTGCCGCCATGCGCGATGTCGGTCTGGCAGGCCTGATTGCCATGCTGGTTTTTATTGCCGAGTTGGCCATCGGGCTCTGGTACATATGGAAAAGAGGGGCGCTTGACTGGGAGTGATATGGCGCTGGATGGTTTGTTCAATGAAGGATTCATAACGACCTCACTTGATACGGTGATCAACTGGGGGCGAACCAGCTCGCTGTGGCCGGTATCTTTTGGCCTGGCCTGCTGTGCGATTGAAATGATGCATGCCAGTGCCTCACGCTATGACCTGGACCGGTATGGCACGTTTTACCGGCCGACGCCCCGGCAATCCGATGTGATGATCGTGGCCGGAACGCTGTGCAACAAGATGGCGCCGGCCCTGAGAAGGGTTTATGACCAGATGGCTGAGCCGCGCTGGGTGATTTCGATGGGGTCATGCGCCAATGGCGGTGGTTATTATCATTACTCTTATTCCGTTGTGCGCGGCTGCGACCGGATCGTTCCTGTGGATGTTTATGTGCCGGGTTGTCCCCCGACAGCCGAGGCGCTCCTGTATGCCTTCATCCAGTTGAAAAACAAGATCAAGCGTACGAATACCATTGCACGATAGGATCAGGCAAAGCACATGACCAAAAGACTCAAACAGTTACAGGAAACGCTGCGGGAACATCTTGGCGACCGTATCCGTTCGTGTACCTGCCTGCTGGGAGAGGTTACCCTGGTTGTTGATGTTGCCGATTACCGTGATGTTATGCAGATGCTCAAAGAGACGCCTGCGCTGTCATTTGAAGAGCTGATTGACCTGTGTGGCATGGACTATGCGGAATATGGCAATGGCGCATATGAGGGGCCGCGCTATGCGGTTGTGGTCCACCTGCTTTCCCTGGCGCATAATCGGCGCTTGCGTGTGCGCGTGTTTGTCCCGGATGAAAATATGCCACTGGTGTCGACAGTGACCGGTATCTGGCCGGCAGCCAACTGGTTTGAACGCGAGGCATTTGACCTGTTTGGCATCCTGTTTGAGGGACATCCCGATCTGCGGCGGATTCTGACCGATTATGGTTTTGTCGGGCATCCGTTGAGAAAGGATTTTCCGGTTCATGGCTTCGTTGAAATGCGCTATGACGAAGAAAAACGCAAGGTTGTTTACCAGCCGGTGACAATTGAACAGCGTGAAATTACCCCCCGTGTGATCCGGGAAGATGATTACGGCAGACGATAATGGTTGAAATCAGGAATTACACGGTTAATTTTGGCCCGCAGCATCCCGCGGCCCACGGGGTATTGCGGCTGATTCTTGAGCTGGATGGTGAGGTTATCCAGCATGCCGATCCGCATATCGGCATGCTTCATCGCGGAACCGAAAAACTGGCGGAGCAGAAAACCTGGCTGCAGGTTTTGCCCTACATGGATCGGCTGGATTATGTTTCCATGATGGCTAATGAACATGCCTATGTCCTGGCGGTGGAGAAGCTTCTGGGCGTTGAAGTGCCGATTCGTGCACAGTATATCCGCGTCATGTTTGACGAGATTACCCGTCTGCTTAATCACCTGCTTTTTCTTGGGGCGCAGGCACTGGATGTGGGTGCCATGGCGGTTTTTCTGTATACCTACCGGGAAAGGGAAGACCTGTTTGATTGCTATGAGGCAGCCAGTGGTGCCCGCATGCATGCAACCTATTACCGCCCGGGCGGTGTGAATCGCGATCTGCCCGATACCATGCCCCAATATCAGCAGACGCACCTGAACAAGGAAAAACGGCTCAGGGCATTAAATGCCAACCGGCAGGGATCGCTGCTGGATTTCATTGAGGATTTCACCAACCGTTTCCCCGGATATGTGGATGAATATGAAACGCTGCTGACAGACAATCGTATCTGGAAACAGCGCCTGGTCGGGGTGGGTGTGATTTCGCCCGAAGAGGCGATGGCTGCCGGTTTTACCGGCCCGATGCTGCGGGGCTCCGGTGTGGAGTGGGATCTCCGGAAAAAGCAGCCTTATGAAGTGTATGACCGGATGGATTTTGCCATACCGGTCGGGACCAACGGGGATTGCTATGACCGCTACCTGGTTCGTGTGGAAGAGATGCGCCAGTCCAACCGGATTATCCGGCAGTGTATTGACTGGCTTCGCAACAATCCCGGACCGGTCATGACATCTGACCGGAAGGTGGCGCCGCCAAAACGGGAGGAAATGAAAACCGGCATGGAAGAAATGATCCATCATTTCAAGCTGTTTTCGGAAGGATTTCACGTGCCGCCAGGTGAAGTTTATGCTGCGGTGGAGGCCCCCAAGGGGGAGTTTGGCATTTATGTGGTGTCTGACGGGGCAAACAAGCCCTATCGCATGAAAATCCGTTCGCCGGGATTTGTCCACCTGCAGAATCTGGGCAATCTTATCAAGGGGCACCTGATTGCCGATGCGGTATCGGTTATCGGCAATATTGATATCGTTTTCGGGGAAATTGACCGTTAAGGTGGAGAAGAAAAATGAAACTCAGTGATGCGGCTTACGAAAAAATCGAGCGGGAAATTGCAAAATTCCCTGCCGGGAAGAAGCGGTCGGCAGCGATAGCAGCCATGGCAATCGCACAGGACGAAACCCGCTGGCTTTCACCTGAAATCATGCAGGAAATTGCAGACTATCTGGATGTGCCGGTCATTGCCATTGAGGAAATTGCCAGTTTTTACAGCATGTTTGATACCAGCCCCGTGGGCAAATACAAGATAACGGTCTGCACCAACCTGCCCTGTGAATTTTCCGGCAGCATACAGGCTGCCCAGCACCTGCAGATCAGGCTGGGCATCGGTTTTGGTGAAACCACGCATGATGGCATGTTTACCCTGATTGAAGGGGAATGTATGGGGTCGTGCGGGGATGGCCCTGTCCTGCTGATTAACAACAAGCGCATGCATATGCGCATGTCGAATGGCAAGATTGATCGCCTCCTGGAGGAGTTGAAAAAATGACCTGCCTGCATGGCCGCCACATCCAGCCCCTGCTGCTTGCCGGATTGAACGGCAGCAACTGGCGGCTGGCAGATTATGCGGGCCGTGGCGGGTATGCCGTTTTTGAGAGGATACTCACAGAAGGGGTGCCACCTGAAGCGATTATTGCCGAGATTACGACGTCATCTCTTCGGGGACGGGGGGGCGCGGCTTTTCCGACCGGCTTGAAGTGGGGGTTCATGCCGCGCGATTATGCGGGTCAGAAATACCTCATCTGCAATGCGGATGAAAGTGAGCCGGGGTCATTCAAGGATAAGGATATCCTGCGCTATAACCCGCATGCCATCATTGAGGGGATGCTGATAGCGGCTTATGCCATGGGGGCCAGTGTGGGATACAACTATATCCATGGCGAGATATGGGCGGAATACGAACGGTTTGAGGAAGCGATTGAAGAAGCCCGGGCCGCCGGATTTGTCGGGCAAAATCTGCTGGGAACGGCTTTCAGTTTTGAGCTGCATGCCTTTCATGGCTTTGGCGCCTATGTCTGCGGGGAAGAAACCGCGCTGCTGGAATCGATGGAAGGCAAGCGGGGGCAGCCCCGCTTCAGGCCGCCTTTCCCGGCAACCCGTGGCCTGTATGGACAGCCCACGACCGTAAACAATGTGGAAACCCTGGCCTATGTGCCTTTTATCCTGAAAATGGGCGGAAAGGCCTATGCGGATCTGGGCAGGGCCAACAATGGCGGCATGAAAATTTTTTCGGTTTCCGGGGATGTTGTTTCGCCCGGAAATTATGAAGTGCCGATGGGAACGCCATTTTCAGAATTACTGAAAATGGCGGGCGGCATGCGTGATGGCAAACAAATCAAGGCGGTGATTCCGGGGGGGGCATCTTCTCCCGTCGTACCGGGTCCCCTCATGATGCAAACGGCGATGGATTATGATTCCCTCCTTGAGGCCGGTTCCATGCTGGGCTCCGGTGGGGTGATTGTCCTGAATGAAACGCGCTGCATGGTAGCGGCATTGCTGAGGCTGGCGTATTTCTTTTACGATGAGTCCTGCGGACAGTGCACCCCATGCAGGGAAGGGACCGGCTGGATGTACCGCATCATCCAGCGAATGGAGCAGGGACAGGGCCGGCCTGAAGACATGGACCTGCTTGATTCTGTTGCGGCCAACATTCAGGGGCGGACAATCTGTGCACTGGGTGATGCTGCCGCCATGCCGGTCAGGTCTTTCCTGAAACATTTCAGGGGGGAATTCGAGCATCATATTACCTACAGACAATGTCTGGTTTTTGGTTGAATGGGCAATTGTGAAAGATCCGGTTGACATTGAAATTGACGGAAAGTGGCTGAAGGCCGAGCGCGGAGCCAATGTGCTCGAGGTAGCGCTTGAGGCGGGCCTGCAGATTCCGCATTTCTGTTATCACAAGAAGCTGTCCATTACGGCCAGTTGCCGGATGTGCATGGTGGATGTGGATGGTTCGCCGCGCCCCCAGCCTTCCTGCGCCACGCCGGTTGCCCTCGGCATGGTTGTTCATACCCATACGCATCGGGTGATAGAGGCGCAGAAAGCCGTCATGGAATTCCTCCTGATTAATCATCCGCTGGATTGTCCGATTTGCGACCAGGCCGGTGAGTGCCGGCTTCAGGACCTGTCAGTGGGCTATGGTGCCGGGGTTTCCCGCTACCAGGAAGAAAAGCGCGTCGTTCTCTATAAAGAGGCCGGACCGCTTGTGTCCATGCAGGAAATGAACCGCTGTATTCATTGCACCCGCTGCATTCGTTTTGGCGAGGAAATTGCCGGCATTCAGGAACTGGGTATGCTGAACCGTTCGGACCATGCAGAAATTGCACTGGCGGTCGACCGGATCATAACGTCTGAATTGTCGGGCAACATGATTGACCTTTGCCCGGTTGGCGCCATCACGTCAAAGCCTTTCCGCTTCAAGGCGCGTAACTGGGAATTGGTGCGCCACCATGCCATCAGCCCGCATGACAGCCTCGGCTCCAATCTGATTGTCCAGACACGGGATAACCGGGTCATGCGGATTTTGCCTGAAGAAAATGAAGCCATCAACGAGTGCTGGATTTCAGATCGTGACCGTTTTTCCTATGAGGGGCTCTATAGCGATCAAAGGCTCACACGACCCATGGTCAAACAGGATAACCAGTGGATTGAGACCGACTGGGCTACGGCGCTGGACTATATTGTTCACGGACTGAAGGATATTCGCGCAGACGACGGAGCAGATGCCATTGCCGCACTGGCATCACCGCAGGCGACGCTGGAAGAAATGCAGCTCCTGAAAAAACTTATGAATGGTCTCGGATCCTCAAATGTGGATTGCCGCCTTCGCCGGATGGATTTCTCTCTCGATGGAAAGATGACCCCCTGGCTGGGTATGCCGGTGACCGATATTGATGGACTGGACAGTGCTTTTATCATTGGCTCGTTTCTCCGGAAGGAACAGCCGGTCATGGCGATCCGTTTTCGCCGGGCTGCCGGGCGCGGGGCGGTTATCAGCAGCCTGCACGGGGTGGATGATGACTGGCTGATGCCGGTTTCCCACAAGCTGATTGCCGCACCGTCGCAATGGCCTGCCATGCTTGCCCAGGTGCTGGTTGCCGTTGCAGCGATAAAAGGCATGCCGATACCGGAAGGATTTGAACATATTGTGCCGTCTGATGCGGCCAGGGGAATTGCGGACACACTGCTTGAAGCGGGCAATCACGCCATTTTCATGGGGAATGTGGCGGCGCAGCATCCAAAGATGTCAGAACTGCATACCATGGCCGAGTGGCTGGCGAAAAATACCGGGGCAAAATTGGGATATCTGATGGATGGCGCCAACATGGTCGGCGGCACTTTGGTCAACAGCAATGGTCCCGCTAACGCCAATGCCGGAAAAATTCTCAAGAGATGCCACCAGGCTTACCTGCTTTTGCACGCCGAACCGGAACTGGATGTCGTTGATCCCCTGTTGACCCGGAAGAATTTTTTCAAGGCGAAAATGATTGTTGTCATGTCACCTTACCGGCATAGTGCGGATTATGCGGATGTCATGTTGCCCATATCCCCTTTTACTGAAACTTCCGGCACGTATGTGAACTGTGAGGGGCGCATGCAGAGCTTTCAGGGAGCCGTCAGGCCCCTGGGCGAAGCACGTCCTGCCTGGAAGGTACTCCGCGTCCTGGGCAATCTCCTGGAACTGGACGGGTTTGAATACGACAGTTCAGAAGACGTTCGTGATGCCTTTCTGGAAGAAATCGGTAGAGATATCAGTGGCAGGCTGAATAATTTTTCAGGCGTGCCGCCTGTGTACACACCAACTGAACCGATGGAACTGGAGCGGCTGACGGATGTGTCTGTCTGTTTTTCCGACCCGATTGCACGCCGGGCAACGTCTTTGCAGAAGACACAGGCTGATATGACCAACCGGGTTGATCTCCCCCTGGCAGTATGCGAAAAATTCGGGATCAAGGCCAATGATTTTGTCACCGTTCGCCAGGGGCAGGGCAACGTGCTGTTAAACGCCATGCCCGACAAGACCTTGCCGGATAATGTGGTACGGGTTTATGGGGGACATGTGTCCACTGCCATGCTGGGACCGATGTTCGGGCCGCTTCAGGTGAGGCCGTCATGATGACTGAAATCCTCGCCCTGATCCATGCCCATGGCCAGCAGTTTTTCGGGAAATTCTGGTTTCCCGTCTGGACGATGGTCAAGCTGGGTTTTGTGCTGGGGCCGATTCTGGGTCTTATCGCCTATCTGACCCTTTGGGAACGGAAAATGATTGGCTGGATGCATGTGCGTATCGGACCGGACCGGACCGGGCCATTCGGACTTTTGCAGCCGGTTGCCGATGGTATCAAGCTGATTCTGAAAGAAATCATCGTGCCGGAAAAAGCCGACAAAAAGCTTTTTTACCTGGCACCGGTGCTTGCCATGGCGCCCGCGCTTGCTGCCTGGGCCGTGATTCCTTTTGGACCGGAAATGGTGCTGGCTGACCTCAATGCCGGTGTCCTGTTTTTCATGACAATTACCTCTATCGGCGTTTATGGCGTGATCGTGGCGGGATGGGCATCAAATTCAAAATACGCGTTTTTAGGCGCCATGCGTGCGGCAGCCCAGATGATTTCCTTCGGCATCCCGATGGGGTTTGTCCTGGTGACGGTCCTGATGGTTTCGGGCAGCACAAATCTTTCAGACATTGTGGCGGCGCAGAACAGGGGCTTTTTCGCCGGGCATGGTTTGGGTATTTTTTCGTGGAACTGGCTGCCGCTTTTACCCCTGTACGTGATTTTCATCATTTCCAGCCTTGCCGAGACAGCACGCCATCCTTTTGATGCGGTTGAAGGGGAATCCGAAATTGTCGGCGGGCATATGGTTGAATATTCCGGCATCGGGTTTGGCCTGTTTTTCATGGCCGAATATGCCAACATGATTCTTTTTTCCGCCATGGCAGCTATCCTCTTTCTTGGCGGATGGCTGCCGCCGGTGGACTGGGCTGTGCTGTCATGGGTGCCGGGGTGGATCTGGCTGGGGGCAAAGACATTCGTTGTGGTTTCCACCTTTATCTGGGTCAGGGGAACGTTCCCGCGCTACCGTTATGACCATACCATGCGGCTGGGCTGGAAAGTGTTTCTTCCCATTACACTGGGTTATCTGGTGCTGGTGGCGTGCTGGATGCACTCGCCTTTCAATATCTGGGCCTGATGAGGGGAAAAAACAGGGCCATGATGAAAGCGATCAGAAAATTTTTCAGCACTTTCCTGCTTGTCGAGCTGGCAAAAGGGCTTGCCGTGACAGCGCGCTACCTGTTTTCGCGCAAGGTGACGGTCCAGTATCCGGAAGAGAAGACGCCGCTTTCCCCGCGCTTTCGCGGCATGCATGCCTTGAGGCGCTATCCGAATGGTGAAGAGCGCTGCATTGCCTGCAAATTATGTGAGTCTGTCTGTCCTGCCCTGGCGATCACGATTGAATCCGATAGTCGTGAAGACGGAACGCGAAGGACAGTGCGTTACGATATCGACCAGAACAAATGCATTTTCTGCGGCCTTTGTGAAGAAGCATGCCCGGTTGATGCGATTGTGCAGACACAGCTGTTTGAATATGTGAGCCACAGCAGAAGCGGGCTGTATTTTACGAAGGAAGAGCTGCTGGCAGTAGGCGACAGGTATGAAGACGATATCGCCAGCGCAAGGGAAGCGGATGCGCCTTATCGATAAAGACACAGGTTTGATCTGAATATGGAATTTCAAACGATATTGTTTTACGGGTTTTCGGCCATACTGGTCCTGGCCGCGCTGCGTGTCATCACGGCGCGCAACCCGGTGCATTCCGCGCTTTATCTGGTGCTCTCGTTTTTTTCGGCCGCTGCCATCTGGATTCTCTTGAAGGCGGAATTCCTCGCACTGGTGCTGATGCTGGTTTATGTCGGGGCGGTCATGGTGCTTTTCCTCTTTGTCGTGATGCTGCTGGATGTCAATCTGGCCACGCTCAGGGAAGGATTCCGGCGAAATCTTGCCGTTGCCATCCCGGTCGGTATCCTTATCGTTTTCGAAATAACGATGGTACTGATGAAAGGTTTCTGGGTGGAAGAACCAACGGTACCCAAAGCCTCGGATACGATCGGACTGACCCGCGAACTGGGGCGGGTGCTTTATACCGAGTACCTGTACGCTTTTGAAATCGCGGCTGCGATTCTGGTGGTTGCCATGGTGGCAGCGGTTGCCCTGACATTACGCCGCCGCAGTGATGTGAAATACACATCGGCAGCAGAAGCGGTCAAGGTCACGAAAAGCGACCGGCTGCGTCTGGTTGAGATGGAGGCGGATACCGATTATGGACGCCAGGCGGAAAATAATCCGCCGGATGAGGGAGGAAAAGCATGACGCTGTCTCTTGTCCACTACCTGATCCTGGGCGGCATCCTCTTTGCCATTTCAATCGTCGGTATTTTCGTCAATCGCCGAAATCTGCTTATCCTGCTGATGTCGGTTGAATTGATGCTTTTGGCGGTGAATATGAATTTCGTTGCCTTTTCCCATTATCTGGGGGATGCTGCCGGCCAGATTTTTGTCTTTTTCATCCTGACCGTGGCGGCGGCAGAAACGGCAATCGGCCTGGCGATTCTGGTTGTGCTTTTCCGCAACCTGAATTCCATCAATGTCGACGATCTCGACAGCCTGAAAGGATAGGTGGCATGAGATGAATGACATGAATCTAGCGTTGGCATATCCTGAAATTATCCTGCTTGTTTGCGCATTGGGCATTCTTGTCGTGGATATGTATCTCCCGCAAAAGAGGCGGGCCGTGACCTGGGGGCTTTCCCTTGCTGCGGTTGTTCTTTGTGCGCTCCCCTGTTTTCATCTGCTGCCGGTATCGGAAGTGACATATACCTTTAGCGGCATGTTTGTTTCTGATCCGCTTTCCCGCATGCTCAAGCTGTGTACCTGCCTGGCCATGTTTGTCACACTGGTTTATTCGCGCCGTTATATTGATGAAAGAAGGATGACCGGCGGATTCATCGGCGGCGAGTTTTACGTCCTGGCCCTTTTTTCCCTGCTCGGCCAGATGATTGTCATTTCCGGCGCCAATTTCCTGGTCCTGTATCTGGGCATCGAGCTGATGTCACTGCCGCTTTATGCGCTCACTGCCATGCGCCGCAACGATGTGCGGGTCTCAGAAGCAGCTATCAAGTATTTTATTCTTGGCATGCTTGGCTCCGGTTTTCTCCTGTACGGGATTTCCATGCTGTATGGTGCAACAGGATCCCTGGATTTTGCCGACATACTGAAGGCCTGTGTATCCGGCGAGATCAATGAGACCGTTCTGGTTTTCGGCGTGGTTTTTGTTGTTGCCGGCATGGCGTTCAAGCTGGGGGTGGCACCCTTTCATATGTGGGTGCCCGATGTGTATGAAGGGGCACCGTCATCGGTGACCCTGCTCATTGGCGGTTTGCCCAAGCTGACCGCTTTTGCCCTCTTTTTCCGGGTGCTTGTCGAAGGGATGTGGCCGCTGGTCATCAGTTGGCAGCAGATGCTGATCGTGATGGCTGTCTTGTCCATGGCGATAGGCAATATCATCGCCCTGCGGCAGACCAATCTCAAGCGGATGCTGGCTTATTCGGGTATTGCGCATGGCGGTTTCACCCTGCTGGGCATGCTTTCCGGCGTGTTTGATGGCGCTGTCCTACAGCACACGATTGATGGCTGGAGTGCCGCCTTGTTTTATACCCTGGCTTATGTCCTGGTTTTTTCGGGAGCTTTCGGCGTCATGCTGGCCATGGCGCGGGCCGGTTTTGAGGCTGAGTTGCTTGATGATATGCGCGGGCTGAATAAGAGAAGCCCCTGGCTTGCTTTCATGATGCTGCTTTTCATGCTGTCCATGACAGGATTGCCTCCCCTGATAGGGTTTTATGCCAAGCTGTCTGTTCTTGAGGCGGTGGTGGGTGCCGGCCGAATCTGGCTGGCGGTGATCGCCATTGTGCTGTCCGTCATCGGTGCTTTTTATTATCTGAACGTGGTTCGGCTGATGTATTTTGACGCGCCGTCTGATTCAGAAAAAATTGTCATGTCGGGCGAAGTCCGGGTGATGCTGGTGTTAAACGGCCTGGCGGTCCTGCTGCTGGGTGTTTTTCCCGGCGGCCTGATGAGCTGGTGTGAATCGGTTATTTACCGGGCCCTGTCGCACTCGCTGAGTGAAGGTGTTATTATCACCGTGTTATCTTACCCTTGATTTTTCCCATGTCCGGCAATACATTTGGCAGGCTGTTTACCGTTACCACTTTCGGCGAATCGCACGGAAAAGTGATCGGCTGCATCATCGATGGTTGCCCGCCGGGCATGTACTTGTCCGAGGCTGATATCCAGCCCGAGCTGGATCGCCGGAGGCCGGGCACGTCACGTCATGTCACGCAGCGTAATGAATCTGATACGGTGAAGATTCTTTCCGGCATTTACGAGGGAAAAACAACCGGCGCACCCATAGCGCTCCTTATTGAAAACGAGGATCAGCGCAGCAGTGATTATGGCAACCTGGGCGAGATTTTCCGTCCGGGACATGCCGACTACACTTACTGGCAGAAATACGGTATCCGTGACCCTCGGGGTGGCGGACGCTCGTCTGCACGGCTGACCGCCATGGCGGTGGCTGCGGGTGCGGTTGCCGGAAAATGGCTCCATGAACAATACGGCACGACAGTGAGGGCCTGCCTGAGCCAGCTGGGCGATATCGCGATTCCTTTCCGTTCCTGGGAACTGGCAGGAGACAATCCGTTTTTTGCGCCTACTGATGATGTCTCGTTGCTTGCAGAAATGGAAACAGCAATGGATGCGCTTCGGCGGGAAGGTGACTCAATAGGCGCCCGTGTGGATATGGTGGCACAGCAGGTGCCTGTCGGGCTGGGCGACCCGCTTTACAGCAAGCTCGATGCCATGATCGCCTTTGCCATGATGGGGATTAATGCGGTCAAGGGCGTGGAGATCGGTGCCGGTTTCGACGCGATTGCACAGCGAGGCTCTGAGCATGGCGATGAGCTGACCCCGGACGGGTTTACGGCCAATCGGGCAGGCGGTGTCCTGGGCGGGATTTCAACCGGGCAGGATATCACCGTATCCCTGGCGGTCAAGCCCACCCCTTCCATCCGTCTTCCCCGCCAGTCAATTGATATTCAAGGCAATCCTGTCACAATCGAAACCCACGGCAGGCACGATCCCTGTGTCGGTATCCGGGCGGTGCCGGTTGCCGAAGCCATGCTGAAGCTGGTCTTGATGGATGCGGCGTTGCTCAACCGGGCACAGTGCGGTGATGTGCAGGTCGCCACGCCAAAAATAGCCGGACCGGATATTTCTGTCCGCTAAAAGCCGTGCGCTCAAACGGATATCTCTTTTGTGAAATCCAGTTCCTGGCCTGAACAGGCGTTCAGCTTCGGTTTCTTTTTCTTCTGTTATTACAGCTTTGTCGGCGTGTTTCCGCCGTACGTAAGCCTTTTTCTTGCTTATCGTGGTATTGGTGCCGTTGAGATCGGTGTGCTGATGTCCATCATGCAGGGCATGCGGATCATTGGGCCCAATCTCTGGGGGTGGGCAGCGGATGTTACCCGGAAGCGCTCACGGGTACTGCAGGTCACAGCCATTTCCGCCTTTCTGGCTTTTTTTGGCCTCTTTTTCGGTGCCACTTTTTTCCAGTTTGCACTGATCATGGTTGCCATCAATCTTTTCACCAGTGCACAAGGCCCCCTGTCTGACGCCATCATGCTCTCCGAAATGCGGGGAAACCTCACCCGGTACGGACAGTTGCGCCTGTGGGGATCGGTAGGCTATATCGTGATGACATCGGCTGTCGGGTTTTTCCTGGATCGCTACGGGATTGAATGGATGCCCTGGATCGGCGCCATGATTTTAGCCTGTGTTTTTATTGTCAGCATGCGGATTCACGATAACCCCGCCATTTCCCTGAGCCGGGAAAAGACATCCATCTGGCCCGTTCTCAGACGGCGGGAGGTGATGGCTTTCATGATTTCAGCGGGCTTCATGCTGGCAGCCCATTCCGGGCTTTATGCCTTTTATTCCCTGTATCTGGCCCGGCTGGGGTACAGTAGCGTGACGATCGGACTGATGTGGGCATTTGGTGCGGCGGGTGAAATCCTCTTTTTTATTTACCAGTCTCCCCTGTTCAGCCGTTTCGGCATCAAACCGGTGATGCTGCTGAGCCTCTTTCTCGCCTTTGTGCGTTTTCTCCTGATCGGTGTGGGGGCAGAATCACTGATCATTCTGCTGGTAGCCCAGCTGCTTCATGCCGCGACTTTCGGTGCACATCATTCGGCATCCATCATCACCATGCAGCGCTGGTTTTCCGGTCCGCTCCAGGCGCGGGGACAGGCTGCCTTTATCAGTGCCTCTTATGGGATTGGCGGCACGCTCGGCGGGCTTTTCCTGTCACTGATCTGGGGGGCGTTGGGGCCGGAAGCGGTTTACCTGTTTGCGTCGGGCTTTGCCCTGCTGGCACTGGGGGCGGCTGTACTGTCTTACCGATGGCAGCAGATATAAGGGAGCCCTCACTTAATGGCTTTGCGAACGAATTGCTGTGTTGTGCGGTGTCCTTCATCTCGAAAAATCCGTTAATCAACGGTTTCCAGGAAATATAATATCGCTGAATATGGCATAATATTTTCCTTGTCAAAGCTACCTGCCGTTCTCGCCATGCCAAAAACACTTTACGACAAACTCTGGGAATCCCATGTTGTCCGTACCGAAGAAGACGGTACGGTGGTTCTCTATATCGATCGCCATCTTTTGCATGAGGTGACCAGCCCCCAGGCTTTTGAAGGCCTCCGGATGGCACACCGCAACCCCTGGCGTAATTCCGCCAATCTGCTGGTGGCGGATCACAATGTGTCCACAGCTGACCGTGCCGGACCGATCAAGGACCCGACATCCCGGCTCCAGATTGAAACGCTGGATGCCAATGCAAAGGCATACGGGCTGACCTATTTCAATATGCAGGATATGCGTCAGGGGATTGTGCACGTCATTGGACCCGAGCAGGGAGCGATACTGCCCGGCATGACGGTGGTCTGCGGTGACTCCCATACGGCTACCCACGGCGCGTTTGCTTGCCTGGCCATGGGTATCGGCACTTCCGAGGTGGAGCATGTGCTGGCGACCCAGACCCTGCTTCAGAAAAAGTCACGGGCCATGCTGGTTGAAGTGGAAGGCGAGTTGCAGCCTGGTGTCACGGCCAAGGATATCGTGCTTGCCATCATTGGAAAGATCGGTACGGCGGGCGGTACGGGATACGCTATTGAATTTGCCGGCTCAACCATTCGCTCGCTTTCCATGGAAGGCCGCATGACTATCTGCAATATGGCCATCGAGGCAGGCGCACGCGTTGGCATGGTGGCGGTGGATGACACGACCATCGATTATGTCAAGGATCGCCCTTACTCGCCAAAAGGTGGGGATTGGGAACGGGCTGTTGCCAGGTGGCGTGAATTGCATACGGATCCGGGCGCGACGTTTGATACGGTCGTGAAAATCGATGCAACACAGATACAGCCCCAGGTAACCTGGGGCACCTCTCCCGAGATGGTGACATCCGTCGTGGATCGTGTGCCTGATCCGGCAAAAGAGTCTGATGCCGTCAAGCGCGATGCCATGGAAAAGGCACTGAAATACATGGGACTTGAACCCAACCAGCCTATCTCTGACATCACGATTGACAAGGTGTTTATCGGGTCCTGTACCAATTCCCGCATTGAAGACCTGCGGGAGGCAGCCGAAGTGGTGCGTGGTAAAAAACGTGCAGCCAATGTCAGGCAGGCACTGGTCGTTCCGGGATCGGGGCTGGTGAAAAAACAGGCAGAAGCAGAAGGACTGGACAGGATTTTTATTGAGGCGGGCTTTGAATGGCGCGAGCCTGGCTGCTCGATGTGCCTTGCCATGAACGATGACAGGCTGTCACCGGGAGAGCGTTGCGCCTCAACCTCAAACCGTAATTTTGAAGGCCGGCAGGGGCCGGGAGGCAGGACACACCTGGTATCTCCTGCCATGGCGGCAGCTGCCGGGATTGCCGGTCATTTTGTCGATGTGCGTCATTTGTCTTGATAAGGAGAATAAGGATGAAAAAGCTTTTTGTGCTGATGGCGGTTATCGCTTTTCTGGCTGGTTGCAATACCGTGCAGGGTGTTGGCAAGGATATCCAGAAAGGTGGCGAAGCGGTTGAAAAAGCCGCGCAATAAAGGATTGCCCAATAAGCAGTCAGAAAGACTCTGGAATCATGGAAAAATTTACAACACATCAGGGAGTGGTTGTTCCGCTTGATCGCGTTAATGTCGATACGGATGCCATTATCCCGAAGCAGTTCCTGAAATCCATCCAGCGGACGGGTTTCGGACCCAACCTGTTTGATGAATGGCGATATCTGGATCATGGCGAGCCGGGCATGGATAATTCCAGGCGGCCCTTGAATCCGGATTTTGTCCTGAACCAGCCGCGTTACCAGGGAGGTACCATTCTCCTGGCACGGGAAAATTTCGGGTGTGGCTCCTCCAGGGAACATGCGCCCTGGGCCTTGCAGCAGTATGGTTTCAGGACCATCATCGCGCCCAGTTTTGCGGATATCTTTTTTAACAACAGTTTTAAAAACGGCCTGTTGCCGGTGATCCTGACGGAAGAACAGGTCTCCGCGCTCTTCAAGGAAGTGGAAGCAGAACCGGGGTACCGCCTGACGGTGGATCTGGAAAACCAGGTTGTGACAAATGACAGCGGCAGCATCCGCTACCCGTTCGTGGTTGATCCCTTCAGGAGGTATTGCCTGTTGAACGGCCTGGATGATATCGGCCTGACCCTGCGTCATGCCGATGAGATCCGCGATTTTGAAAAACGCCGGATACAGGATCAGCCCTGGCTGGCCAATACCATCTGAATAGCAGGCTTAACTGCCTGAAAAAACAAAAGTGAGGACGAAGTGAAAATTGCAATTCTGCCGGGTGACGGCATTGGCCCGGAAATCGTCGGACAGGCGGTTCGGGTACTGAAGGCGTTGGACGAGACATTCGAGATGGAAAGTGCGGATGTGGGTGGCGCCGGTTATGCCGCACACGGTCATCCCCTGCCGGAAGCAACACTCAAGCTGGCAAAGGAAGCCGATGCCATTTTGTTTGGCGCGGTGGGTGACTTCCAGTATGACAACCTGGAGCGACATCTGCGCCCGGAACAGGCAATTTTAGGATTGCGCAGCAACCTGGGATTGTTTGCCAATCTGAGGCCTGCCATCCTGTATCCGCAGTTGGCCGGTGCATCGACACTCAAGTTCGATATTGTCTCCGGTCTGAATCTGATGATTGTCCGCGAGCTCACAGGAGATATTTACTTCGGCCAGCCGCGCGGTATCCGCACAGCACCGGACGGCGCATTCAAAGGCGAGCGGGAAGGTTTTGACACCATGCGGTATGCCGAGACGGAAGTCAGGCGTATTGCGCATGTGGCTTTCCAGACCGCCATGAAGCGTGAAAAATGTCTGACAAGTGTGGACAAGGCCAATGTCCTGGAAACCTCCCAGTTCTGGCGCGAAATCGTCATTGATGTACACAAGGAGTACCCGGAAGTTTCGCTGGACCATATGTATGTGGATAATGCGGCCATGCAGCTGGTTCGTGCGCCCAAGAAATTTGACGTGGTCGTGACGGGTAATATGTTTGGCGACATCCTGTCGGATGCCGCTGCCATGCTGACCGGCTCGATCGGCATGCTGCCATCAGCATCTCTGGATGCCAACAACAAGGGGTTGTATGAGCCTTCCCATGGCTCGGCGCCGGATATTGCCGGGAAAGGCATCGCCAATCCGCTGGCCACCATCCTGTCAGCCGCGATGATGCTGCGCTATTCGCTGAACCGGGCTGAACAGGCTGCCCGTGTTGAGGCGGCTGTGCAATCCGTGCTCGAGCAGGGAATCCGAACCGCGGACATCCATGAGCCAGGTCTGAAGCTGGTCAGTACAAGCGAAATGGGTGACGCAGTTGTCGCGGCACTCTGATATACTGAAATTGTCTTTTAAATCAGGTAGTTGATATGAAACTCACAGGTCTCGTTGGCTGGCGCGGAATGGTCGGTTCGGTTCTGATGCAGCGCATGCAGGAAGAAAATGATTTTGCTCATATAGAGCCGGTATTTTTCACCACATCCAATGTCGGTGGAAAAGCGCCTGCCTATACCAAAAACGAGACGGTGTTGAAGGATGCCTTTGATATCGATGAGCTGAAAAAATGCGAAATCATCATCACGTGCCAGGGAGGCGATTACACAGGTGAGGTTTATCCCAAACTGCGTGCGGCAGGCTGGAATGGCTACTGGATTGATGCGGCTTCACGGTTGCGCATGGATGATGATTCCGTCATTGTGCTTGATCCGGTCAATGCCAATGTCATCAAGGATGGGTTGACAGCAGGCATCAGGAACTTTGTCGGCGGCAATTGCACCGTTTCCTGCATGCTGATGGGGCTGGGTGGCCTCTTTGAGCAGGACCTCGTGGAATGGATGTCGACCATGACCTACCAGGCGGCATCCGGCGGGGGCGCGCAGCATATGCGCGAACTGCTCGGCCAGTTTGGCCTGATTCATGCAGAAGTCGCGGCGAATCTCAATGATCCGGCATCTGCCATTCTTGAGATCGACAGGCTGGTACTGCAAAAACAACAGGGCATGACAGAGGAAGAGACACGCCAGTTTGGCGGCGTACCCCTGGCAGGCAACCTGATCCCCTGGATAGATACCGACCTGGGCAACGGCATGTCACGCGAAGAATGGAAGGGGAAAGCCGAGACAAACAAAATCCTTGGACGCTCCAGTGCTGCGGACATTATCCCGGTGGACGGGCTTTGTATCCGGATTGGCGCCATGCGCTGCCATTCACAGGCATTGACTATCAAACTCAAAAAAGCGGTGCCGATGGATGAGGTCAATGACATCATTGCCGGTTACAACGAGTGGGTGAAGGTGATTCCCAACAACCGCGAAGCTTCCATGCGTGAGCTCACGCCTGCGGCAGTGACCGGCAGGCTCGACATTCCTGTGGGCAGGCTGCGCAAAATGGAGATGGGCGAGTCCTATCTTTCCGCCTTTACCGTGGGTGACCAGCTTTTGTGGGGTGCAGCCGAACCCCTGCGGCGCATGCTGTGCATGATTATGGCCTAGGAGCCTCTCTTTTTAACTTGCCTGCTGGAAAGTGAACGGCAAATGAATGGGGGTTGTCCCTTGTTGGAGAAAAGCAATAAATTGTTGTAACTCTGCCACTGAATGGTAAAATACGTCCAGCAAAAATCCTGAAAAACAGAAAATGGCTTCCCATGTTGTTCATTGGAGACAGTGCGCTTGCGCAGCCTGCACCATGATGATATCGTCAGGTCAATTGCTTACTGTCAGCACAAGATAATTTTCGCGAAAAACCGGATCAATACAGCAAGTAACTTACCAGCAAATGCCTACAGAACAGCGCTACAGATTTGTGACTTCTGCTCTCAAGGTACTTTTTTTCCTCTTTTTTTCCGTCACGCTCTCCTTTGCCCACGCTGCCAACCTGGGCCGACTGACTGTTCTCTCCTCACTTGGCCAGCCATTACGCGCTGAAGTCGAACTCACTTCAATTACGCCTGAAGAGGCATCTTCACTGGCTGCCAGCCTTGCGCCTGGCGAAGCATACAAACGATCCGGCATTGACTACACCTCGCTTTTGCAGACACTGAACATCTCTGTCGAAAAAGACGGGGACCGCTATTTTGTCAGCATTCGCAGTACACAACCCGTCAATGAGCCCTATATTGGCATCCTGCTGGAACTTTCGACAGACAGCGAACGAAAAGGACGCGAGTATGTGATCATGCTGGACCCGGCAGAGTGGACCAACCTGCGTTCGGCGCCGCTTTCTTCTGCGGCTTCCATGCAAAGGCTTTCGCGACAGCAGCGTGCCGGGAGACTCTCATCTCAGGCATTTCCGGCCACTGCTGTCAGGCCGGCATCCGTCATCCCGGAAAAGAAAAACCGCGAATCAACTGACTACGTGGTATCACGCGGAGATTCGCTTTCCAAAATAGCCGGGCGTCTCGGTGAACGAAATATTTCATTGGAGCAGATGCTGGTAGCGCTTTACCGGAATAATCCGGATGCCTTCCTGGACAACAACATGAATCTGCTCAAGGAAGGGGCTGTCCTTTCCATTCCGCAGGCTGCTGATGCAGGGGATGTATCCCGCTCCGATGCCCGCCGGATTGTCAGGCTGCATGCATCCAATTTCCGTGGATACAGCCATCGCCTCGCCGGGATGGTACAGAAATCAGCGCCACGCACCACAGCAAAAACCGGTCCGGTGGCTGAAGGCAAGGTATCTGCCAGCGTCAGGGAGCAGGCGTCACCTGTCAGCAAAATGCCGGATCGCCTGGAACTTTCCAAAGCCCGGCAGGATGCCGTATCGGCAGGTATGACGGTAGAAGAGAAAAACGCAATGAACCGCGCGATTGAAGATGCCAATCGCCGGATCACGGAACTCGAAAAAAATGTCAGCGAACTGAGAAACCTGCTTGAGATCGTCAGCAAGAATGGCACTGCACTGACCAAGCCGGCAGAGGCGGTTTCCGGGCAGGAAGCGCAGATACCTGAAACCCAGCCGGAAGCGGTAAAACCGGAAGATGCCCAGCCAAAAGCCGAAGAACCCGCCAAGACAGACGCCGACTCTCCGCAGACAGCGACCGGAACCATTGAAAAGACACCCGCATCTGATACCGATGCCTCCTCAGAAGAGAAAAAAGCAGCCATCGATCCAGACCAGACCCTGGCAGGAAAAAAAGCGCAGGTATCCAAAAAGTCCGATAAAGACGATGACAATGAAGACGAAGATGATCAGGATGCAAAGAAAAAGCCCGGCTTTTTGAGTGGTGCTGTCTGGTACGTTGCCGCTGGCGTCACGCTGGCGCTGCTTGTTCTCATTATTCTGATGCTGCGGATGCGCCGCAAAAAACCTGCGCCACCGGCACCTGCGCCAACGCCTGTTGCGAAGCCGCAGGAAGAAAAAGCGGAAGATGCCGCCAATCCGAACATTATTTCAGGTCGTGATTTCCTGGAGAGCATCACAGGCCGTGAAGTTGTTGATGAAGAGGAAGATGAAGATGAGGAGTCGTATCGTCCCATGATGGATGACGACGACGAAGACGAAGACGATGATCCCCGTGCCCGGTATGAAGATGAAGAAGTGCTTGAGGAAATTGCCAACACGCCCGAGGAAGAAGACGGGCTGGAGGAAATAGTCGCAGAGCCGGAAGAAGTCATCCCTGAGCCAGAGGAAGAAGAGGACGAAGAAGAAGCGGAAATACCGGAAGAAGTAATTCCTGATCCTGACGAGGCAGCACCCGAGGAAATAGCCTCTGAACCTGAAGAAGAGGATGAGGAGGACGTCGAGGAAGAAGTTGCCCCTGAGCCTGAAGAGGAGAAGGAAGAGGTGGCTTCTGAGCCCGATGAAACAGCGGATGAGGACGATGTGGCCCTGGAACTGGATGACAGTGATGAGCCGGTGGAAGAAGTCGTTGAACCGGAAGAAGAGGAAGAAGACGGGCCGACACCACTTGAGCTTGATCTCTCGGATATCAATCTGGAGCCGGATACGGCAGAAGCCGAAGAGGATCTGCCTGATATGGCGCCACCGACTGAAGAGGAAAAACCCGAACCCTACAACGCCGAGATGGCTGCCAAGCTGGAACTGGCACAGGCCTATCTGGATATGAAAGACAAGGATGGTGCGCGGGAGCTCCTCGAGGAAGTTGTCGAGCGGGGGACACCCAGACAGATCGGTGAGGCGCAGCAGTTGATGCAGTACCTCTGATATTTTCTGATGCCGGATCGGGTATGGTAAGGTGCTGCCATGCCCGTTTTTTATTTCTGAACTGAAAAAGCATGAAGCGAATCGCGCTGGGTATTGAATATGATGGCAGCAGGTGGCGTGGCTGGCAGAAACAGCCTGATGGACACACCGTCCAGAACCAGCTGGAAGATGCCCTTTACCGGTTTACGCGTACGCGTATTTCCACTGCCTGCGCAGGCCGGACAGATGCGGGAGTGCATGCGCTTGAACAGGTTGTCCATCTCGATACCGAAATCGATCGTGACACCTTTTCCTGGGTAAGGGGCGTCAATTCCTTTCTGGATGATTCCATTGCAGTACGATGGGCCTGCGAAGTGCCTTATGGGGCTGATGGTTTTCATGCACGTGCCAGTGCGATTGCCCGCAGGTATCGTTATGTGCTGTATAACAATCCGATCCGTTCCCCTTTATTGAGAAAACGGGCAGGATGGATATTTCGTCCCCTGTCGCTGGCGCCCATGCAAGAAGCTGCCAGCTATCTTCTCGGAGAGCATGATTTCTCCGCTTTCAGGGCAGCGGAATGCCAGGCTCCCTCACCGGTCAAGACCATGAATCACATCGGCATTGAGCAGCAGGGCGATCTGTTTGTATTTACCTTCGAGGCCAGTGCTTTTCTGCACCATATGGTGCGTAATATTGTCGGCTCGCTTGTGTATGTGGGCAAGGGCGATTACGATCCGGATTGGCTCAATGTGCTGTTGCTAGGCCGCGAGCGCAAAAAAGCCGCGCCGACCTTTATGCCCGATGGCCTGTATCTGGCCAAAGTGATATACGATAAGCAATGGAACCTGCCTCAGGCAGCCGATGCGTTTATTCCGATTGTGTAAAAAGAACGGATACTTTTTCAAAAAATGAGACAGCGAACCCGAATCAAGATCTGTGGACTTACCCGAAACGCCGATGTGATGGCTGCTGTCGATGCCGGTGCCGATGCGCTGGGCTTTGTCTTTTACCCGGAGAGTCTGCGATATGTGACGGCTGATGCGGCAAGGGAACTCATTGCCGTTCTTCCTCCCTTTATTACCGCGGTGGGGCTTTTTGTGAATGCATCAAAGGATGATGTGATAACAACAGCACAACAGGCGGGGATTTCCCTTCTACAGTTTCACGGAGATGAGACAGCAGAATTCTGTGCGGATGTCGCTGCAGCGGCCAATCTGCCATTTGTCCGTGCTTTTCGTGTCAAACCGGAGACAAACCCACAGGATTTGATACAATACGAACAGAAGTATCGTGCTGCCGGTTCCCGTTTTTCCGGTTTGTTGCTGGATTCCTATTCGGAAGCTTACGGCGGTACAGGAAAGGCATTCAATTGGTCTCTCATATCAAAAGAAATCGCGCATCGGGTCGTTTTGAGTGGTGGCTTGAGCGCACAAAATGTAGCTGGCGCTGTTAAACGCGTACGGCCCTATGCTGTCGACGTCAGCAGTGGCGTTGAAAGCAGCCGGGGCATCAAGGATGCCGGAAAAATCCGCGCTTTTATCGACGCGGTCCGTGCGGCAGACCAGATTTCCTGAGTTATCCGCACAATCCGGTCACAGCTGTTTTCCTCTGACAGGAAAACCAAAGCCAGACAATGAGAGAAAATCATGAAAAACAGTTTGAGTAAACCTGACAGCCGTCCGCTGCACAGGAATGACGGCTATTCCCTGCCGGATGCCTGCGGTCACTTTGGCATCTATGGCGGTATTTTTGTATCCGAAACCCTGATTTATGCACTGGATGAGCTTGCCAGCGCATATGAGCGTTTCAGAAATGATCCGGCCTTCATGGCCGAATTCCGGCACGAATTGAAGCATTATGTCGGACGTCCTTCCCCGATTTACCATGCCGAACGCTGGTCTGACATGCTGGGAGGCGCCCAGGTTTATTTGAAGCGCGAAGACCTGAACCATACCGGGGCACACAAGATCAACAATGTCATCGGACAGGCGCTGATGGCAAAGCACATGGGCAAAAAGCGCATCATTGCCGAAACGGGCGCCGGGCAGCATGGCGTGGCTACTGCCACTATCTGTGCCCGTTTTGGTATGGAATGCATAGTTTACATGGGCAGTGAAGATGTCAAACGGCAGGCGCAGAACGTATACCGGATGAAGCTGCTCGGGGCAACTGTGGTACCGGTCGAGTCCGGCTCAAAAACACTGAAAGATGCCTTGAATGAAGCCATGCGTGACTGGGTCACCAACGTGGAGACGACTTTTTATATTATCGGTACGGTTGCCGGGCCGCATCCCTATCCCATGCTGGTCAGGGATTTTCAGACAGTGATCGGAGAGGAATGCCTCATCCAGATGCCGGAAATGACGGGAAGACAGCCGGATCATATTGTTGCCTGTGTGGGTGGCGGTTCCAATGCCATGGGCATTTTCTATCCTTATATCGGGCATCCTGATGTCACCCTGATTGGTGTGGAGGCGGCCGGTGAGGGAATTGAAACCGGCAGGCATGCCGCCCCACTGGCCGTTGGCAGGCCCGGTGTGCTGCATGGCAACCGGACCTACCTGCTGCAGGACGATGACGGGCAGATTATCGAGGCGCACTCTGTATCGGCCGGTCTGGATTATCCCGGCATCGGACCGGAACATGCCTGGCTGAAAGACAGCGGGCAGGCGCAATATGTTTCAGTAACTGACGAGGAAGCGGTAAAGGCGTTTCATGACTGCTGCCGGATTGAGGGCATTATCCCTGCGCTTGAATCCAGCCATGCCCTGGCCCATGCTGTCAGGATGGCCCCGGCTTTGGGGCGGGACAAGACGATCCTGGTCAATCTGTCAGGCAGAGGGGACAAGGATATGCATACGGTTGCCCAGCGGGCAGGAATCCAGTGGTGATTTCACGTCATGAAAATCATCAACGCTTGAAATCATCAGAAAGGATTCATTATGTCACGCATACAAAATACATTTACCGCCCTGAAAAGCAAAAACAGAAAAGCCCTTATTCCCTATATTACCGCCGGCTATCCTGATCCGGATACAACCGTTTCGCTCATGCATGCCCTTGTCAGGGGCGGTGCAGATGTTATTGAACTCGGGGTGCCGTTCTCCGATCCAATGGCGGATGGCCCGGTGGTCCAGCGCGCCTCTGAGGGCGCATTGAAAAATGGTATCAGCCTGCATGATATTTTCCGTTTTGTCCGGGAATTTCGACAGGATGATCCCGATACACCGGTGGTGTTCATGGGGTACGCCAACCTGATTGAACGGATGGGACTGGAGTCCTTTGTCAAAAATGCCCGAGAAGCAGGCGTGGATGGTGTCCTGGTTGTGGATTATCCGCCAGAGGAAAGTGAAAGCTTTTCCGCGCTGATGAAGGCGAATGAAATGGACACGATTTTCCTGCTTGCCCCGACCTCAACCGAGGCCCGTATGGAAAAAATCGGAAAAATTGCCACCGGTTATGTCTATTATGTTTCATTAAGAGGCGTAACCGGTGCCGCTACCCTCAATCTGGATGAGGTGAAGTCCGTCATCCCCTCAATCAGAAAGCATGTGCCCATCCCGGTTTGCGTGGGATTCGGCATTCGCGATGGGGAAACGGCAAAGGCAATTGGTTCTCTGTCAGATGGTGTTGTTATCGGCAGCCGATTGATACAAGTGCTTGAAAATTCAGAGAAAAGTCGGAGAGAGGCTGATCTGGAAAACTTTATGTCAGGTATCAGAAAAGCCCTGGATGGATAAAATGCCAGTTGGCGAAATGGCGCCAAAACAGTATGATTCTGCCCAGGGACTAAATGTCCCGGTTGACCTGACAGGTTAGCCGGGCAGAAATCATTGATATGCAAACCTGCTGTTTTTATTGTTACCTGAAACAGCAGGTTTACCAGGAGTTTTTATGAGTTGGTTAGACAAACTGCTTCCTCCGCGGATTCAGCCGCATGCAACAAGTGGTCGAAAGACGGTACCGGAGGGCTTGTGGGTCAAATGTCCATCATGTGAAATCGTTTTATATCGCACAGATCTGGAAACGAATACCCATGTTTGCCCGAAATGCAGCCATCATATGCGGATTCGTGCACGCGACAGGCTGGATGTCCTGCTGGATGCGGAAGGGCGGTACGAGATCGGGCAGAATACCCTGCCGCTTGATGCCCTCAAATTCAAGGACAGCAAAAAATATCCGGAACGCCTGAAATCGGCGCTTGAGGCAACAGGTGAAACTGATGCGCTGATTGTCATGGGCGGTGCCATCAAGACCATGCCGCTGGTCGTTGCCTGTTTCGAGTTTGAATTCATGGGCGGCTCGATGGGATCAGTCGTGGGTGAACGCTTTGTCAGGGGCGTACAGGCTGCGATTGAGCAGCGGGTGCCCTTTATCTGCATTACCGCCAGTGGCGGTGCACGGATGCAGGAGGGATTGCTTTCCCTGATGCAGATGGCCAAGACCAATGCGATTTTAACGAAGCTGGCGGAAAAAAGCCTGCCGTACATCTCTATTCTCACAGACCCGACCATGGGTGGGGTATCGGCATCTTTTGCCTTTATCGGAGATATCGTTATGGCCGAGCCGAAAGCGCTTATCGGTTTTGCCGGTCCACGCGTCATTGAAAATACGGTTCGCGAAAAGCTGCCGGAAGGTTTCCAGCGTGCCGAATTCCTGATGCAGAAAGGGGCGGTTGACCGGATTGTTGACAGGCGCGAGATGCGTGACGAGTTGGCCCATCTGCTGGCTATTCTGCAGAACCAGCCGGCTGAAGCCGTATCCTGATCATTTTCCCTATCCGCTCATGGCAGATATTTCTTTTTCTTTCAACTGTTTTACCCGGCCTGTTCTTTCCAGGCGAAATGGTGTTGCCTGTGGTGGAGATGACATGTCTGTCACACAGCTGAAAGGATGCCGGTGAATTCTATCCATGCGGATACTTTGCCGGAATGGCTGGCAGGTATTGAACAGCTTCATCCCAAAAACATTGAGATGGGGCTTGAGCGTGTTCATGTGGTCAAAGAGCGGCTGGGTATCCGTTTTGATTGTCCCGTCATTACCGTTGGCGGAACCAATGGAAAAGGCTCCACCTGTGCCATGATGCAGGCTATATGGCAGAAAGCCGGCCACCGTGTCGGGCTGTACAGTTCGCCGCATATTCATGATTTTGAAGAGCGCGTGAGGATAGACGGTCAGACCGTTCCTGAAAAAACGATTGTTCACACCTTCAAAAAAGTCGAAGCCGCCCGTGGGGATATTCCACTGACCTTTTTTGAATTCACAACGCTTACCATCATGCAGATACTGGCCGAGGCCAGTCTGGATGTCGTTATTCTGGAAGTCGGGCTGGGCGGGCGGCTGGATGCGGTCAATCTCATCGATTCACAGGTTGCCGTTGTCACGAATGTGGATATTGACCACGTGGATTTTCTGGGCCATACGCGGGAACTGATCGGCTATGAAAAAGCCGGTATCTTCCGCCAGGGAAAAATGGCCGTTTACGGGGATTATGATCCGCCGCACTCACTGGTGGCGTATGCCGATGAGATTGGTGCCGATCTTCGGGTGCTTGGACGGGATTACCATTCGATTTGCCAGGGAGATCACTGGAGCTATATCGGTGAGGCCTTGCAGTTTGACAACCTGGATCCGCCCAAGCTGCATGGCAAAAACCAGGTGAAAAATGCGACCAATGCGTTGATGGTCCTTGAGGCCATGCAGGATATCCTGCCATTTGATGAAAAGGTTGTCCGCGCCGGTTTGTCACAGGTTTGCCTTCCCGGGCGCTTTCAGGTGCTTCAGAAGGAGCCGCTGGTTGTCCTGGATGCTGCCCACAACCCGCATGCAGCAGTTGTTCTGGCGGACAATCTTCGCAGCATGGGCGAGTTTCATGCGACTTATGCGGTTTTTGGCGCCATGTCCGACAAGGATATCGAGGGAGTGATTGCGCCGATGAAGGATGCGGTCGATTTTTGGTATCTCACCGGGCTTCCTCTCTCTCGGGCGGCGACCACGGAAATGCTGAAGGAAAAGCTGATTGCCGCCGGTGTCAGGCCGGACCGGATACTGCTTTTTGAAACCGCGGCGGATGCGCTGGATACTGCGAAGATCAACGCACGGAAAAATGATAGAATAATCGCTTTCGGATCATTCTGGATTGTGACAGGTGTGACCCGGACTGTGCATTCAGATTCATCAACCTCATAAACGGATTACATGAGCCGGTTTCCCTTATTTCGCCGCAAGAAGCCCGAAACAGCAGACCAGGATTTACCTTATACCGATGGTGGCGGTTTCACACCGGATAACGCCGGCAGAAAAAAACCGGGAAAACCCGCTGACGTCGATGATCCCATCCTCCCTGAGAAAAAACGGGCAAGACGGCGTCTGGTCGGGGCTGTTACCATCACACTGGCAGCCATTATCGTGCTGCCCATGATCTTCGATTCCGAGCCGCAAACCGTATCGCAGGATCTCCTGATTGATATTCCCTCCCGGGACAAACCATCCCAGACAGTTTCCCGGGAACCGGTGAAGAAAAAGGCAGAAGAAAAGCCAGCGGTTGTTGCAGGCAGTGACAAACCTGCGGGCGATTCGTCAACGCCAGTGGCATCCGATAAAAAAAACACAACGGCCAAGCTGGCTGCTGATGACAAGACCGATACCAAACCGGTAGCAAAAACGGATGTGAAGCCAGAGTCAAAGCCGGATGCCAAACCGGAGTCAAAATCTGATACGAAAACCGATACCGCGAAAAAAACGGATGATCCCATTGGCCAGTTGATTGCGCAGCAACAGACAGACGCGAAAGCGGCAGATGCCAAGGCTGATGAGCAGGGGAAATTTGTTATCCAGGTCGCAGCGGTTTCATCGCAGGACAAGGCCAAAGAACTGCAGGACAGGCTTCAGAAAGCCGGGCTTACCTCTTACACACAGAAGGTGGCATTGAAGGATGGCGGTGAGCGTATCCGGATACGGATCGGGCCGCTGCCCACCAGAATGGAAGTCAACAGTACCTGTGCCAAACTGAGCCAGTTAAAGCTGCCATGTACGCTGGTTAACTGAAAACGATTGGGAATGGGTTGACGGCATTTGATTACGCATTGCTCTTTCTCCTGGGATGTTCTGTCATTATCGGAACCATGCGGGGGTTTCTCAGGGAAGTACTCTCCCTGGTCAGTTGGGTTGTCGCTTTTGTTGTTGCCAATATGTACGGTGAAGTCCTCGCACCCATGCTGCCGGCAGCATTACCTGGTGAGACAATTCGGTTGATTATTTCTTTTGTGGTGCTTTTCATCGGTGCACGGATAGCGATGATGCTGTTTGCGAAGGCGGTGGATGCACTGGTGAGTGCTGGCGGTTTGTCCGGGCTGAACCGTAGCCTGGGCGGTTTTTTCGGACTGGCGAGAGGCGCCTTGTTGAGCCTGGTGCTGGTACTTCTATGCGGTATGACATCCATTCCCCAGCAACCCTTCTGGCAAAATGCCATGTTCAGCCCTTATGCAGAGCAGGCAGCCATGATGGTGTTGCCTTTTTTGCCGGAGAGTATGGCGCAGAATATAAAATATTGAGGAATCTCTGATTAACGCGCCTTATGAACGAATTGCTGCGCTCTTCGCTGCTCGCAAGCTTGTCTATCGTAAGATATGCCGCGCTTGCTGCGCTCCGTGCGCCTTGCTCGTCATCTCACAAAACACGTTAATCAGAGATTCCTTGAAAAAACACGACTTTTACTAAAACTATTACAATAACGCTTTGGGCCTGTCCGGTCGATTTCAAGCAAGGAGTTTTCGATGTGCGGCATCGTTGGTATCGTTTCACAAACCCCCGTTAACCAGCTGATTTATGATGCGCTGTTGCTGTTACAGCACCGCGGACAGGATGCAGCCGGTATCGCCACTTCCGCCAACAATAAATTTGCCATGTACAAGGCCAATGGCCTTGTGCGGGATGTCTTTCGCACCCGGAACATGCGCTCGCTTCCCGGCAATGCCGGTATCGGCCATGTGCGTTATCCGACAGCAGGATCGGCTGACAATGAAGAGGAGGCGCAGCCTTTTTATGTGAATGCGCCTTTCGGCATGACATTTGCCCATAACGGCAACCTGACAAACTGCGACCAGTTGAAGGTCGAGATGTTCAAGAATGACCGCCGTCACATCAATACCAATTCAGATTCTGAAGTGCTGCTCAATGTGCTGGCACATGCAATTGAAGATACGACAACCGGATACTCACTGGACCCTTCCGCGCTTTTCCGTGCCGTTGCCGTCGTTCATAAACGGGTGCGGGGCGCTTATGCTGCAGTTGCCCATATTACGGATGCCGGTATTCTGGCATTCAGGGACCCTTACGGCATCCGTCCGCTTTGTATCGGATTTTCTGAAACAGACAAGGGCACGGAATACATGGTCGCCAGCGAATCGGTTGCCCTGGAAGGATTGGGATTCCGTTTCCTGCGGGATGTCCTGCCGGGAGAGGCGGTGTTTATCGACCATGACGGCAATCTGTACAACCAGCAGTGTGCCGAAGAGGCGAGCCTGAATCCCTGTATCTTTGAGTATGTTTATCTGGCCCGCCCGGACTCCCTGATTGATGGGGCTTCGGTTTATGCCACGCGCCTCAAGATGGGAGAACACCTGGCTGACAAGATCAAGCGGGAAATTCCTTCCGGCGGGATTGATGTGGTGATGCCGATTCCGGATTCTTCCCGTCCAGCGGCCATCCAGTTGGCGCTGAAGCTCGATGTGGAATACCGTGAAGGTTTCATCAAGAACCGTTATATTGGCCGCACCTTCATTATGCCTGGTCAGGAAAAACGCCAGCGTTCCGTCCGCCAGAAACTGAATGCCATTGGCGCTGAATTCAAGGGCAAGAGTATTCTGCTTGTGGACGACTCCATCGTGCGCGGAACCACCAGCCATGAGATTGTTCAGATGGCACGCGATGCGGGTGCTGCACGCGTGATTTTTGCTTCTGCTGCACCTCCCGTGAAATACCCGAATGTCTATGGCATTGATATGCCGACCCGCAACGAATTGGTTGCCTATGGCAAGACAGACGAGGAAGTGCGAATGGAAATGACTGCGGATGCACTGGTTTACCAGGATCTCGATGCCCTGAAGCAATCCATTACGGATGTGAATCCGGCGCTCAGGAGTTTTGAGGCTTCCTGTTTTGATGGTAATTACATCACCGGTGATGTGACGCCGGCTTATCTTGATCGCCTGGAAAGCGAGCAGCGCAGCCGTCCACCGGAAGTTGAAGATATTGCCCGCTCCCAGTTGCACCTTTCCCTGGCGCATGCGGATTAAAAAATACCCATAGAGATTATCATGTCTGCTGAAAAAAAATACGGATTCACCACATCCGTGCTGCATAGCGACCGCAGCAAACCCATTGAACACGGTTCACTCCATCGCCCGGTACACACCTCGGCCACCTTTTCCTATGCAAGTGCGTCAGAGCTTGCCGCTGTTTTCCAGGGAAAACAGCCGGGTTACCGTTATGCGAGACAGGGCAACCCCACGGTTGGCGCGCTGGAAGACAAAATCAACCGGATGGAAGACGGTGTGGCAACCACCTGCTTTTCCAGTGGTATGGCAGCTATCGGTTCCCTTTTCCAGGCGCTGCTGAAAGCCGGTGATCATGTGGTTTCTTCCGTATTCCTTTTCGGGAATACCCGTTACCAGTGGAATACGATAGCCGGGTTGGGCGTGGACGTGGATTTTGTGGATGCCACGGACGTCAGCCAGGTTGAAAAAGCATTGCGTCCCACTACCCGCATTGTATTTGTTGAAACGATTGCCAATCCGCGCACCCAGATTGCCGATCTGGAAAAAATCGGCAGGCTCTGCCAGGAAAAAGGCATTCTTCTGGCAGTGGACAATACGATGACTTCGCCCTGGCTTTTCAGGCCCAAAAGCATTGGTGCGGCACTTTCCATCAATTCCCTCACCAAATTTATCGGGGGACACGGCAATGCCATGGGGGGGAGTGTTACCGACACCGGTGTTTTTGACTGGGCTCGTTATCCCAATATTGCCGAGGGCTTCAAAAAACTCCCCGCTTCCCAGCGCGGCAATGCCCAGATTCGCGCCAAAGCGTTGCGCGATTTTGGTGCCTGTCTCGGGCCGGAAAGTGCGCACCATATTGCTGTGGGCGCCGAGACACTGGCATTGCGCATGGAACGGAGTTGTGCCAATGCACTGGCGCTGGCAAAAATGCTGGAAACAGAAAAGGCGGTGACAGCGGTTTACTATCCCGGATTGTCATCCCATCCCCAGCATGACCTCGCCTCGAGACTGTTTAGCGGATTTGGCGGCATGCTGAGTTTTGAGATTGATGAAAAAGTGGACCTGTTTGCCTGTCTGAATCGCCTGAAAATCGGAATTTTCGCCAGCAATCTGGGAGATACCCGGACACTGGTCAACCCGGTGGCACATACGATTTATTATGATATGAGCGATGCGGCGAAAAAGGAGCAGGGCATTGCCAGCTCGCTTGTCCGCGTCTCGGTTGGTATAGAAGACACGCAGGATATTCTGGATGACTTCCACCAGGCGCTTTCTTTTTAGAAAGTGATGGTGACGCAGGGAACATGAGGCGATGAGCAAAGCTTTTGTCAGGGAAACGGATGCGGATGATGATGAAGGGCCAGAGCTTCCTTCGTTGCCGGCTGGCTTCAAAAATTACATTACGCCTGCAGGCCTGAAAGCATTAAAGGACGAATTACTTCTCCTGATTGATGATGAGCGTCCTGAAGTCGTGAAGGTGGTCTCATGGGCCGCATCCAATGGCGACCGTTCAGAAAACGGGGATTATATTTACGGAAAACGCCGCCTGCGGGAAATTGACCGCCGTATCCGGTTCCTGATCAAACGGATTGAATCGGCAGAGGAATTTGATCCCAGCATCCATTATGGCAATGACCAGATTTTTTTTGGTGCGACCGTTACCTATGAGCGGGAAAACGGCGAGGAAAATACCGTGACAATTGTCGGGGTGGATGAGATTGATCCCCTGCAGGGAATGATCAGCTGGATTTCACCCGTTGCCCGTACCCTGACAAAGGCACGGGAAGGCGATACGGTCACACTGCTTACCCCGGCCGGGACAGAAGATCTGGTGATCCTGGAAGTTTCCTACCCCGAATCCGCCTGAGTTTTTCCGCCTCAGTGATAACTATGGCCCCTCGTTTCGACTTCGGGGCACGTGATCCGATACAATCATCCTGATGAACCAGCCACAGCATATTTTTTCTTATGTTCCCCGCCAGGTCCGGCGGGCGGAAAAAGCGCCATTTCTTCCTATGACAAGAGAGGAAATGGAGGTGCTCGGCTGGGATGCCTGTGATGTCATCCTCGTTACAGGCGACGCCTATGTCGATCATCCCAGCTTCGGCATGGCGATCATCGGCCGTTTTCTGGAAGCCCAGGGCTTTCGCGTCGGTATTATCAGCCAGCCGGACTGGCGTTCTGCCGAGGCATTTCGTGCACTCGGCCGGCCAAGGCTCTATTTTGGCATCACGGCCGGTAATATGGATTCCATGGTCAACCGGTATACGGCCGAGCGAAAAATCCGCTCTGATGATGCCTATACCCCGGGAGGCATGGCAGGCAGGCGGCCTGATCGTGCTGTACTGGTTTATTCCCAGCGTGCCAGGGAGGCCTATCCGGGCACGACTATCGTTATCGGTTCCATCGAAGCCAGTTTGCGCCGGGTGGCGCATTATGATTACTGGTCTGACACGGTCCGACGGTCCGTCCTGCCGGACTCCAAAGCCGACATCCTGCTTTACGGCAATGCCGAGCGGGCACTGGCAGAGCTGACACACCGCCTGGCGGCGGGCGAGAAAGTCGAGGACATCCGTGATCTGAGGGGAACCGCCTTTATGGTGCCCCGTGGCTGGAAACCGGCAGATGACTGGCTGGAAGTGGATTCAACACGGATCGATACACCAGGTAAGGTCGAGCAGCACAAAAACCCTTACGTGAGTGACCAGGACAGTGCTCCTTGCAGTGCTGACGAGGAAAAACCGGCAGGAGAAAAAGTCATCAACCTGCCGAATCGTGCAGATAAAATTGCGGCGCGGCTGAAACAGAATGCCCAAACGACGGTTCGTCTGCCGGCATTTGAAGCGGTAAAGGATGATCCCGTCCTGTATGCCCATGCCTCGCGCGTCATGCATCTGGAGTCCAATCCGGGTAATGCCCGTGCGCTGGTGCAGGCGCATGCAGACCGCGACGTGTGGTTGAATCCGCCGCCTTTACCGCTGTCGATGGAGGAAATGGATGGGGTTTATGGCCTGCCCTTTGCGCGTGCGCCCCACCCGTCCTATGACGGGCTGCGTATTCCGGCCTGGGAAATGATCCGTTTTTCGGTCAACATCATGCGGGGCTGTTTTGGTGGCTGTACGTTCTGTTCCATTACCGAGCATGAAGGCCGGGTTATCCAGAGCCGTTCCGAGCCATCCATCCTGCGGGAAATCGAGGAAATACGCGACCATACGGAAGGGTTTACCGGCATTATTTCCGACCTGGGTGGACCCAGTGCCAACATGTACCGCATGAACTGCCGGGATGACAATGTCCAGCGCCTGTGCCGCCGGCTCTCCTGTGTCTATCCCAGCATCTGTGTCAATCTCGATACGGATCACAGCAAGTTGATTTCCCTTTACCGCAAGGCAAGGGAGTTACCGGGCATCAAAAGAATTTTTATCGGCTCCGGATTGCGATACGACCTGGCTGTCCGTTCACCGGAATATATTCGTGAACTGGCAGCGCACCACGTCGGGGGATTGCTGAAAATCGCGCCGGAGCATACGGAAGAAAATGTACTCTCCAAGATGATGAAGCCCGGGATTGGCGCCTACGAGGAATTCAGGCGGATGTTTGAGCGGTTTTCACGGGAGGCGGGCAAAGAGCAGTATCTGGTGCCTTACTTTATCGCTGCCCATCCTGGCACAACCGATGAGGATATGCTGAACCTGGCTTTGTGGCTCAAGAAAAACAATTTCCGTCTTGACCAGGTTCAGACCTTCATGCCCACGCCGCTGGCGATAGCAACAACCATGTATCACAGCCGGAAAAATCCGCTGCAAAAAATCACAAAAGATGCCGAACCGGTTGAAACGGTCAGAAAAGGGCCGGTGCGCCGCCTTCACAAGGCCTTTTTACGGTACCACGATCCGGATAACTGGCAGCTGTTAAGGGAGTGGCTGCGCCGTAACGGACGCGCTGATCTGATCGGCAACGCACCGCACCACCTCGTACCAGCCTGGAAATCGGCGCCGGTAAGCCGGCATCAGTCACAAAAAGGACAAAGGGATAAACAGGCTGCTACAAGCCGTGCCGGGGGACAGGCAAAACCTGCTGCTTCCCCTGGTAACGCCAAGGCAGGAAAATTTGCTGCAGGAAGTCGCCAGCGCAAGGGCGTTCCGACCCGTTCCGGGCGAAAATAGCGGGACAGGCGACTGTTTTTGCATTATCATGAATTTAAAACAAAAAACGAACAGACAGCATCCGAAAAAAATGTGATAACGCCATGTTTTTTTGGTGAAATCCAGTAAAATGTGGGTTATATCGTAGTCATCATAAAAATGATAAGAACAACCGGATTCTTCCCCTGAAAGGGAGAAGAGTCCCTTATGTCATTCTGGGAAGTCAATGAACAATATCCGTAATTTTTCCATTATTGCTCATATCGATCACGGCAAGTCGACGCTTGCCGATCGTATTATCCAGATGTGCGGGGGACTTTCCGATCGTGAAATGGCAGAACAGGTACTGGACTCCATGGATCTTGAACGCGAGCGGGGCATTACCATCAAGGCACAGACGGCAGCCTTGTCTTACAAGGCAAGAGACGGGCAGGTGTATAACCTGAATCTGATCGATACGCCGGGACACGTTGATTTCAGCTATGAAGTCAGCCGATCCCTTTCGGCCTGTGAAGGCGCGCTTCTCGTCGTGGATGCCTCGCAGGGTGTTGAAGCGCAAACCGTCGCCAACTGCTATACAGCCCTTGATCTGGATGTGGAAGTACTGCCGGTCCTGAACAAGATCGATCTTCCTTCGGCTGACCCGGACAATGCGCGCTCAGAAATCGAAGATGTGATCGGTCTTGATGCTTCCGAAGCCATACTCTGCTCAGCCAAGACCGGGCAGGGTATCGAGGATATTCTTGAAGAGCTGATTGCCAAGGTGCCGGTACCTGAAGGAGACCCGAATGCCCCCTTGCAGGCGCTGGTTATCGACTCCTGGTTTGACAACTATGTCGGTGTGGTCATGCTGGTGCGCATCAAAAATGGCGTTGTCCGCCCGAAAGACAGAATCCAGCTGATGGCGACAGGATCACAGCACCAGGTGGAAAGCCTGGGGGTATTTGCGCCCCGCTCTCAGAACCGCGAACTGCTGTCAGCCGGTCAGGTTGGCTTCATCATTGCAGGTATCAAGGAACTCAAGTCCGCGCAGGTGGGCGATACGATTACACTGGTATCCAAACCGGCTGACAAGCCACTGCCGGGTTTCAAGGAAGTACAACCGCAGGTGTTTGCCGGACTGTTTCCTGTCGAGGCCAACCAGTATGACGCGTTGCGCGATTCACTGGAAAAACTGAAACTCAATGACGCATCGCTCCAGTATGAGCCGGAAGTTTCCCAGGCGCTGGGTTTCGGATTCCGTTGCGGGTTCCTTGGCCTTTTGCACATGGAGATTGTCCAGGAACGGCTGGAACGCGAATTCGACATGGATCTCATTACAACTGCACCAACGGTTGTTTATGAGGTGGTGATGAAAAACGGGACACTCATCCAGGTGGATAACCCGTCCAAGATGCCGGAGCCTGCCACCATACAGGAAGTACGCGAGCCGATAGTCACGGTCAATGTCTATGTGCCGCAGGAGTATGTCGGCCCGATGATGACGCTGTGCAACCAGAAGCGTGGACTCCAGATGGACATGCACTATCACGGCAAGCAGGTCAGGCTCGTGTATGAAATGCCCATGGCCGAGATCGTGCTGGATTTCTTTGATCGCATGAAGTCCCTTTCGCGCGGCTATGCCTCCATGGAATATGAGTTCAAGGAATATCGTCCATCAGATGTGGTCAAGGTCGATATGCTGATTAACGGAGAAAGAGTGGATGCACTGGCCATTATCGTGCATCGCACCAATGCGCAGTTCCGCGGGCGGGCCGTTGCGGCAAAAATGCGGCAGCTGATTCCGCGGCAGATGTTTGACGTGGCCATCCAGGCAGCTATTGGCTCCACGATCATTTCGCGCGAAAATGTGAAGGCATTAAGGAAAAAATGTGCTTGCCAAATGTTATGGCGGCGACATTACACGTAAACGTAAACTGCTGGAAAAACAGAAAGCGGGTAAGAAACGCATGAAACAGGTTGGATCGGTAGAGGTACCTCAGGAGGCATTTCTCGCAATATTACAAGTGGACGATAAATGAGTTTTCAGACCATCCTGAGTAATTTTGCACTAATCCTTTTTGTTTTAATGATCGGCACAGGAATCATCTGGTTCCTGGATGTCTTTCACCTCTCAAAGAAACGCCGTCAGGCGGCAGACCTTGCCTTGGCTGCATGGGATGCCCGACAGGAGAAGCTGCGCGCTGAAGGCATTCAGCCCGATGAAAACGGCCGCGAGGCACTGAAGGAAAAACTCCTCAAGCAGCCCATATGGATCGAGTATTCCGGCAGCTTTTTTCCGGTCATTGCCGTTGTCTTCTTTTTGCGCTCCTTCATGTATGAGCCATTCAAGATCCCGTCGAGTTCCATGCTGCCCACGCTGGAAATTGGTGACCTGATCCTGGTAAACAAATACACCTATGGCATCCGCCTTCCGATCATCAATAAAAAAGCGATCAGCATCAATGATCCGCAGCGAGGGGACATGGTGGTCTTCAAGTACCCCAGAGACCCTTCCCTTGACTATATCAAGCGCGTCATTGGTGTGGGGGGAGACAAGGTGGTGTACCGCAACAAACAGCTGACGGTTAACGGAGAAATTGCCCAATACCAGCCGATGCCGGATTACCTTGATACAGAGCGGCTCAGCTACTCCAGGCAGTTTCTGGAAAAAATCGGCCCAATGGAACACCGCATACTGAACGATGACAATGCCCCTTCCTATGTGCCCAATCCGGACCCCTTCCTGCACCGGAGCATGTGCTCGTACAACACAGACGGGTTTGCCTGTACCGTTCCCCAGGGATACTACTTCATGATGGGCGACAACCGGGATAACAGCCTGGACAGCCGTTACTGGGGATTTGTGCCGGATGACTACATTGTCGGCAAGGCATTTTTTGTCTGGATGAATCTGGGCAATGTGAAGCGGATCGGATCGGTGAACTGAAAGCAGGGACAGAATGATCATGTTGCTTGATATCAGGATGAGATAGGCGGTCATGGAAAAACTGGAATTGCTGCAAAAGCGGATCGGCCATGTTTTCAGGGACGAGACGCTCTTAAAAACGGCGCTGACACATCGCAGCTACAGCAGTCAGCATAATGAGCGCCTGGAGTTTTTAGGCGACTCTATCCTGAACTGCGTGATTGCCATCCTGCTGTACGAAAGATATGTCGATCTCGATGAAGGCAACCTCTCACGTCTGCGCTCCAATCTGGTCAGGCAGCAGGCACTCTTTGATGTGGCCCAGAATATCGAAGTCTCTGCTTTTCTGAGACTCGGAGAAGGCGAACTGAAAGCAGGTGGTTTTAACCGCCCCTCCATTCTGGCAGATACCATGGAAGCGCTTTTTGGTGCGGTTTTTCTGGACGCCGGATTTGATACCGTGCAGCAGGTCATCCGGACGCTTTTCCTCCCGCTTCTGGACACGATTGATCTCAAGACCTTTGGCAAGGATGCCAAGACCCAGTTGCAGGAATATCTGCAGGGTCGACGGATGGCGCTGCCGGAATACCATGTGGTTGCGACCCATGGTGCTGCGCATAATCAGGAGTTTGATGTGGAATGCGTCATTCCCAGGCTGGATATCCACGTGTTCGGTTCCGGAAGCAGCCGCCGGGCAGGGGAACAGGAAGCCGCCAAACAGGCGCTGGAATTGATAAAATTGATGCAGGATGGGGAAACTGTACCGGTATCCAAAAACAAAAAACGGGAGGCGCAGATGAAACTTGCCGGTATTGCTACCATACAGGAAAATGAAGCAGCTGATTAAGAATCGACCCCTATGCGAAAGTGAGGCCGGCAGATGACAGACAAAACAGGTTCAGATTTTCGTTGTGGCTATGTTGCGATAGTCGGGCGGCCCAATGTCGGAAAATCCACACTGATGAACGAGCTGATCGGCGCTAAGGTCAGTATCACGTCACGCAAGGCGCAGACGACACGGCACCGGATCATGGGGATTCAGACGGATGACGATGCCCAGTACATCTATATCGATACACCGGGTTTTCAGACACGCCATAACAATGCCCTGAACAAAAACCTCAACAAGACGGTCAGCAATACACTGCAGTCTGCGGATGTGATTTTGTTCCTGATAGAGGCGGGCACTTTTGGCCCGGCAGATGAGCAGGTATTGAACCTGATTCCCGACGATGTACCGGCCATTCTGGTTATCAACAAAACCGACCGGGTCAAGGATAAGACGAGCCTTTTTTCCTTTGCCCAAAACGTGACCAGCAGGCACAAATTTGCCGCTGTCCTGCCGGTTTCTGCCCGCAAGCGTTTCCAGTTGTCCCAACTGGAAGAAGAAATACGGAATCACCTGCCGGAAAGCGAACCGATATTTGAAGCCGATGATGTTACGGATCGCAGTGAACGTTTTATGGCGGCGGAAATTGTCCGCGAAAAAATATTCCGCTTTTGTGGCGACGAATTGCCCTACACCAGTACCGTCGTGATTGAACAGTTTGAAAAAAAGGACAGGCTTCGGCGGGTGTTTGCCGCCATACTGGTCGAGCGCACTGCGCATAAGGCCATGATGATCGGGCACAAGGGCGAACGACTGAAGGAAATGTCATCCGAGGCCAGGCAGGACATGGAAAAAATGTTTGGCGTACCGGTCTATCTGGAAATCTGGGTCAAGGTAAAATCCGGCTGGGCGGATAATGAAGCCGGCTTGCGGGCTTACGGTTACGAATGAGCCGGCCGGCACTTACCCGCGAAGGAAACCCCGCCGTCTCTCTCCCGTCGGCCGATAACATGACAGATACCCCCACCGATTTACCCCGTCAGCCCGCCGTTCGAAAGCGGGCATCACCTGAGTTGCGTATTCAGGAGCAGCCGGGATTTGTTCTCCACAGCTATATGTACAAGGAGAGCAGCCTGATTGTGGATGTTTTTTCACGGGATCACGGGCGGGTGGCGCTGGTTGCAAAAGGTGCAAAAAGACCCCAGTCCCGCCTGCGTGGCGTCCTGCAGACATTCCAGCCGCTTTCACTTAACTGGAGCGGCCGTTCTGAATTGCGCAACCTGATATCTGCGGAATGGGTGGGCGGCATGGTGCCGCTGGAAAGCTCGGTTCTGCTTTACGGTTTTTATCTGAATGAACTGCTGTTGAAACTGACCGCAAGGGAAGATCCGCATCCGGGTCTTTTTGACCATTACGTGACGACACTGACACGGCTGGGCAATACCGAGTCCGCACAGATTGTACTGCGACAGTTTGAGCTGGCGATCCTGAAGGAAACCGGTGTTGCCGCCGATCTTTCTGTCAGTGTCCAAGATGGAAAAAAGGTGGACCCGGAAGAAATCTACGTGGTGGACCCGGAAGGAGGGCCAAGACCTGCGCGGATGAGTGATATTGCGCCGCGGGTTTCCGGCAAAACCCTGCTGGACATGACAAACGAGGATTATTCTGACCCCATGACGCAAAACCAAAGCAAGCTGTTGATGCGTGCCCTGTTGGCACATCACCTGAATGGCGCGCAGATACAGACCCGGCAGATACTGATTGACCTGATGCAGCTATAAAGACACAAAAATGACAGATTCCAAAAATACGACAGATCCTCTCATTGAGCTGGGCGTCAATATTGACCATGTAGCCACCCTGCGCAATGCCAGGGGAACCGTGTATCCCGATCCCGTTCGTGCGGCGTTGCTGGCAGAAGAAGCTGGCGCTGATGGCATTACCCTTCATCTGAGAGAAGATCGCCGCCATATCAGGGATACGGATGTCAGAGCCATCCGCCCCTTACTGAAAACCCGCATGAATCTTGAATCGGCCATCACCACGGAAATGATAGATTTCTCCTGCGAAGTCAAACCGCAGGATGTCTGCCTGGTGCCCGAGCGGCGTGAAGAACTGACAACCGAGGGCGGCCTGGATGTCGTGCGGTATTTTGACCTGATCAAAAAAGCGGTGCACCAGTTGCAGGCAGAAGGCATCCGCGTCAGCCTTTTCATTGATCCGGAAAAAGAGCAGATCCTGGCAGCAAAAGAAGCCGGTGCGCCCGTCATTGAGCTTCATACCGGCACCTACGCCGAAGCAGAAGCTGAAAAAGATATCCGGCACGAACTGGAGCGGATCAGAGCCGGTGTGGCAGAAGGCGTGCGTGCCGGACTGAAGGTGAATGCCGGGCATGGCCTGCACTATACCAATGTCCAGGCGATAGCCGCCATTGCCGATATCGCCGAACTGAATATCGGCCATGCCATTGTCGCGCATGCCATCTTTGTCGGCTGGGAAAAAGCGGTTCATGAAATGAAGACAATCATGGTCATGTCCCGCCTTTCCGCATCCTGATCGGGAGATGGTTTGATGATTTACGGTATCGGTACCGACATTCTGCAGATTTCCCGCCTGAAGGCGGCGCTGGGGCGCAGGGGTGACCGCCTGGCGGAAAAAATCCTGGGACCGGAAGAAATGAAACGGTACCAGCACCGAAAAGCCAGAGTCGAGGTGCGTGGCCTGCGGTATCTGGCCACCCGTTTTGCTGCCAAGGAAGCTTTTTCCAAGGCCATCGGGTTGGGCATGCGTATGCCCATGACATGGCGTGCCATGCAGACATTGAATGCGCCGAGTGGCAAGCCCATTGTCGTCACCAGCGGCAAGCTCAAGGAGCACATGGAAAAGCACCGTCTGACCGCACAGGTCTCCATTACTGATGAAACCGATTATGCTGTTGCCTTCGTTATCGTTGAGCAGCAGGAAACCACTGAAACCCAGGATTGAGAAATCACCATGAAAACTGCACAAAACGCCACGAAAAAACCTGGCCCTGTCATGCTGGATGTTGTCGGCCTTACCTTGAATGAAGAAGATATCCGCCGCATACGTCACCCGCTGACAGGCGGTGTCATCCTGTTTGCACGCAATTACACCGACAGGGCACAACTCGTGGCACTGACAAAAGCCATCCGCGCCGTACGGGATGATGTGCTGATTGCTGTTGACCATGAAGGCGGGCGTGTACAGCGTTTTCGCGACGGTGGCTTTACCCACCTGCCAGCCATGCGGCGTCTGGGCGAATTATGGGATGAAAATCCATCCATCGCCTGCAAGACCGCGACAGCAACAGGCTATGTGCTGGCCACAGAATTGCGTGCCTGCGGCGTGGACATGTCGTTCACCCCGGTGCTTGATCTGGACTATGGCGAATCGGGTGTCATCGGAAATCGTGCTTTTCACAGCGAGCCGCGTGTGGTTGCCAAGCTCGCACAAAGCCTTAATTACGGTCTGGCAATGGCGGGAATGGCCAATTGTGGCAAACACTTCCCGGGGCATGGCTTTGTAAAGGAAGATTCACATCATGAAGTACCGATCGACAGCCGCAGTCTGGAAGAAATCATGGAAAAAGATGCCGCTCCCTATTTCTGGATGGGTATCGGGCTTGCCGGTGTCATGCCTGCCCATATCATCTATCCGCAGGTTGATCCCAATCCAGCGGGATTTTCGGCAAAATGGCTGACCATTCTTCGTGAAGAGCTCGAGTTCGACGGCGTCATATTCAGCGATGACCTGAGCATGGAAGGTGCCCGTGTGGCTGGTAGTACCGTTGATGGTGCGAAAGCCGCGCTCGCTGCCGGCTGCGATATGGTGCTGATCTGCAATTCACCCGACAAGGCCGATAAAATCCTTACAGGGCTTGAGTACCTCGAAAATGATGCCACTCGCCAGTCCCGCGAGCGCCTGATCCGTCTTTTCCCGGAAAAAGCTGCACTCGGCTGGGATGCGCTGCACCAGGAAGCGCAATACCGGCATGCCCTGGAAGCCGTATCGGCACTTATGCAAAGCTGATGAAAGTATGACCGATAGCGCTGATACCGACACTCGCAAGGAATTACTCAAGGTTGTCAGAAAACTACCCAACCTGCCGGGTGTTTATCGCTATTTTGATGCCAATGACCGGATACTTTATGTCGGCAAGGCAAGGGAGCTGAAAAAACGCGTTACCAGCTACTTTCAGAAAACCCTTCAGTCTCCCCGTATCCAGATGATGGTCGAGCGCATCGCACGGCTTGAAACAACGGTCACCCGCAGCGAGGCAGAAGCGCTGATCCTGGAAAACAACCTGATCAAATCGCTGCAGCCGCGCTACAACATTCTTTTCAGGGATGACAAATCCTATCCCTACCTGAAAATCACCGGGCAGGATTATCCCCGCATTGTGTATTACCGGGGAGCCATAGACAAAAAAAACCAGTATTTCGGCCCTTTCCCCAGTGCCTGGGCTGTACGGGAATCGATTGAAATCCTGCAGCGGGTTTTTCGCTTGCGCACCTGTGAAGACAGCGTCTTTTCCAACCGTACCCGTCCCTGCCTTTTGTACCAAATCAAGCGCTGTAGCGCACCCTGTGTCAGACTGGTCAGTGAAGCGGATTATCAGCGGGACGTGGAAAATGCCGCCCGGTTTCTCAGGGGGAGCAAACAGACGTCCTGCAGGAACTGGAGTCGAGTATGCAGGCCTATTCAGAAAGACTGGAATTTGAAGAAGCAGCCATCGTGCGCAACCAGATTGCCGCGCTTTCACAGATTCTTCATCAGCAGAGCATGGAAGCCGGGCGCGATACCGACGTGGATATCATCGCCGTGGTTGTCCAGGGTGGGCGTGCCTGTGTGAACCTTGCCATGGTAAGGGGCGGGCGTCACTTGGGGGATAGGGCATCTTTCCCCTCCAACGTGCAGGATGCAGTAAATGAGGAAGGTGAGGGCGTGGAGACACAAGTGCTCAAAGCCTTTCTTGCACAGCATTACATTGACAAGCCGGTTCCGCGTACTTTGATTCTCAATATCGAATTTGATGAACCAGCCCTCATGAGGGCACTGATGGACCAGTGCGGGCACAGCATCCATCTGGTCTTTCAGCCGCAGGGATTACGCCGTCAGTGGCTGGATATGGCGCAAAAAGGCGCGGAAATCGCACTGGAACGCATTTTGCATCAGGAAGGCGCCCAGTTGCAGCGGGTGCAGGCATTAGTTGAGCAGATTGGCCTTGATGTGGCTGATCCTGATACACTCAGAATAGAGGCTTTTGATATCAGCCATACGCAGGGGGAGTCCACGCAGGCATCCTGCGTTGTGTTCCAGCACCACGCCATGCAAAATGGTGAGTACAGACGGTACAACATCAGCAATATCGTGCCCGGAGATGATTACGCTGCCATGCGGCAGGTACTCATGCGCCGCTATGAAAAATTCGTCGGCAGTGAAAACAAAATGCCGGATCTGGTGCTGATTGACGGCGGAAAGGGGCAGGTCGAGGCGGCAAAACAGGTTTTTGCCGAACTGGGACATGATATCTCGCTGATTGTTGGTGTTGCCAAGGGAGAAGGGCGCAAGGTCGGGCAGGAAACCCTTATGTTTGCGGATGACCGTCCCCAAAAAGCGCTCGGCAAGGATTCTGCCGCGCTGATGCTGGTGGCCCAGATACGGGATGAAGCTCACCGGTTTGCCATTACCGGAATGCGCACACAGCGCGATAAAAAACGCCAGACTTCCCGGCTGGAAGAAGTCGAGGGTATCGGTGCCAAACGCCGTCAAAGGCTTCTGGCACGTTTTGGCAGCATGCGCGGTGTTGCTGATGCCACCGTTGAGGATCTGATGTCAGTTGAAGGAATTTCACGCAAGCTGGCACAGCAGATATATAATCAATTGCACTAGCATAAGCAGTGCAATAAAAACAGGTTAGGACAGGCAGTAAAAATGCAAAGTGTTTGTGACATTGAAAAAAAACGGTCGATACCATTTAACGTCCCCATCTTTCTGACATGGCTGCGTGTGGCAATGATCCCGCTCGTGGTGGGTATTTTCTACCTGCCGGATGGATGGCTTTCGCCCTGGACAATAAATTTCAGTGCCGGCATCATTTTTATCATCGCTTCCATCACCGACTGGTTTGACGGCTATCTTGCCAGGAAGTGGAACCAGACATCTTCTTTTGGCGCTTTTCTTGATCCGGTTGCAGACAAGCTGATGGTGGCTGGTGCGCTTCTGGTCCTGGTGCAGTTGGGACGGGTTCATGCCATTTTGGGTTTCATCATTATTGGCCGCGAAATCGCCATTTCGGCACTGCGTGAGTGGATGGCAGGGATTGGTGAAGGCCAGTCGGTTGCCGTGAGTTCTGTCGGTAAAATCAAGACTACGGCACAGATGTTTGCCATTCCCATGCTGCTGTATTACGACATGCTGTTCAATTTCCTCGATACCCGGATCATTGGCAACTGGCTCATGATCCTCGCGGCGACACTGACTGTCTGGTCCATGCTGTATTACCTCAAGAAAGCATGGCCTTTAATAAAAGAGAGAGGATGATCGTGTTAAGTGGCCTTGACAAGTAAAGGCCAGATGCTAAAATGCTCATCTTTGTTGTTGCGGGAGTAGCTCAGTTGGTAGAGCGCAACCTTGCCAAGGTTGAGGTCGAGGGTTCGAGACCCTTCTCCCGCTCCAGTTCTTCAAAAGCCTTTTTAGTGTTTGAAACTGGTTCAAGCCGGATACCTTCCGGTGAAAACCATCTCAGAATGCGGGAGTAGCTCAGTTGGTAGAGCGCAACCTTGCCAAGGTTGAGGTCGAGGGTTCGAGACCCTTCTCCCGCTCCAGAAGAATCCCAAAGGCTGGGTAGCAAAGTGGTTATGCCGCGGCCTGCAAAGCCGTTTACGTCGGTTCGATTCCGTCCCCAGCCTCCATCTTATCTTCCAATAACGTCCAGTAAAGTCCGGGATTCGCAGTAAACATGCGCTTTTGGAGGCGAATTCATGCGAAGCAAATATCCATTACAAAAATTCTGTAATGAGTGTGTCATTTTTCGTGAATTTCTTTAATGAGGCATGGTAATCCCCCCCTTTTTAGGGTGGATCGGAAGTAGGGTCATGCGGCCATGGCCAACCGCTGTTTAGGTGTGATGCCGCCCAAGGCCATGTTTGGGCGTTCATGATTATAATGCCAGACCCATCGGGTAGCGAAATCCTGTACCTCTGCAATTGAGGTAAACAGATATTGAGCCAGCCATTCATATCGCACTGTCCGGTTAAAGCGCTCCACATAAGCATTTTGTTGGGGTTTCCCCGGCGGGATATACTCGATTCGGATGCCTCTTTTATGTGCCCCATTCTGCAATGTGGCGCTGACGTATTCCGGGCCGTTATCGCAACGGATCACTTGAGGATGCCCCCGCCATGAAATGATTTGTTCCAGACAGCGAATAACCCTTTCTGATGGCATGGAGAAGTCGGCTTCGACACCCAGGGCTTCCCGGTTAAAATCATCAATGAGGTTCAATAACCGAAAGCTTCTGCCATCTTCCAGTTGGTCATGCATGAAATCCATTGACCAGACCTGGTTGCTCTTTTGGGGAACACTCAGGATTTCCGGCTTTTCCCGTGTCATGCGCTTTTTGGAACGGATACGAAGGTTTAATTCAAGTTCACGATAAATGCGATAGACGCGTTTGTGGTTCCAGCCAAATCCTTTGACGTTGCGCAGGTGCAGATAACACAGGCCAAATCCCCAGTTGCGATTGTTGTCTGTCAGTCGCATCAGCCATTGGGCAATCTGTTCGTTTGCAGTATTTCCACTGGCTTCATACCGGTAACAAGTTTGACTGACCCCGAATGTCTCGCAGGACAGACGGATGGATATCCTCTTGTCGGCAACGGCTCGCCTGGCCATCTCCCGCCGTTGAGATGGCCTTACCACTTTTTTTCGATGGCTTCTTTGAGTATCTCGGCTTTGATGCGCTCTTCAGCGTACATCTTCTTGAGACGGGTATTTTCAGCTTCGAGTTCTTTCATCCTGGTTATCATGGCAGTGTCCATGCCGCCATATTTGGCTCGCCATTTGTAAAACGCTGCTGAACTCATCCCATGTTCCCGGCATAACTCCGGTACGGGAATCCCGGATTCGGCCTGCTTTAATATCGCCATGATCTGGCTATCGGTAAATCTCGACTTCTTCATGTAGAACCTCCTTCATAAGAAAATTCTACTTCCAATTCAAACTAATCAGTGGGGGGATTACCTCATTATGCAATCAGCCATTGGCATTGAAGTGTCGTTACATTCCGTTTTTCCAGAAATCGGCTTTAAATGAAAGCCACCCCCAGCCCCTTCAGGTTTTCGGCACAAGAGGGAATTTTTCCATTTTTCAAATGAAAGAATTTGTTATGGCACACCAAAAATATCCCGGGCATATTCTGAGATTGCCTGATGTCCGTAAGGAGACCGGATTATCCAGAAGCACGATTTATTTCTGGATGAATGCGGGAATATTCCCCAGGTCGATTCGTCTGGGCCCTCGCGCAGTAGGGTGGTTATGGGCTGATATCCACGATTTCATCCGCTCACGGCAAGAGACTGGTTCTGAATCTAGAAATCAGTAAGTTGTTCCTTGTCTTAACCTTCCATCAGAACGCCAAGGCCGCTCATGAGTTCATGATGGCCTTGGCTTTTTTCTCATTTTTCTCGAAAATCTGGCGTGTACCTCTCAGGCAAACCTCACGCCCCGCCTTGCTTTCAGGACAACACGACAAACATTCGAACAAACAGCCATTAGGGGTTGCCCGCCAGCTTATATTGTGCTTATCCCGTGGACCTCATGTCCCGAATCATTAACCACCAATAAAGGATAAACATGTTTAGCAAAAACCGAAATGACCTCCTGTCGTGGGAGGACTATGACGAAACTCCTGCTGGCAGGGCTTTTCTCAAAATGCCGGAACTGTGGGAAGACGGCACCTACCCCCAAAAACCGGAAGCACCGGCAGTCACGCCTGTGCCAGAAGCACCCATAATCCAGTCGGTTGCATTCAAGCCGTCTGCGACACCGAACCCTTTCAAACAAACTTTTGTCGATCCGTTCAAGGCGGGTACCGGGACTTCATCCGGCTTTGACTATGGCGTCCCAACTTCCGCATCGAACCTGAACGATCCACTTGATCAACTCATGGATGCTTTCAAGATCCAACAGGCAGTTACCGAGCAGCGGCAGTCCAACCTGAAAGACAGTCCTCTTAACAGCGCCGCATACAAGCCGGCACAACCCACACCGGCAGCCGTCACGTCACCAGTATCATCCCAGCCCGTAATAACGCCGGAAGCGGCTCCAGCGCCTTTCAAAAAAGCCGAAACGAGCCCCAGCCAGTATCCCTACGAAGCGGTGGGCGAGCTGTTACAGGCCGCCAGCGACAAGGCGAGAATAGAGGTTGCGGAGCCGGTTGCCAGAAAAGTCGTCAATGCCGTCAAAAACAAGCAGCCGGTAAACTCGGCTGAACTGGATTCCGTGGAAAATGCCGGAAAGGTGACCAGGGCTGTGACAAAAGCTGTTGGTGATACCTACACCAAAGACAACTACATCAAAGCCACCGATGCCATCCATCAGGGAAAAACCGAGGCGAATGAAACCGCTTACAGCAACCCTGTAAATATAGAAGATGTGATGTCCGCAGTTCATGGCGGGGATACCTGGCAGCATGGTGACACCATGGCCAATTCCAACAGTACAGCCCACAACGGCTTTGAAAAAAGCCTGCGAGAAATCCGCATCTCACTCCAGGAAGTGCGCCTCATGGGCAACAAGCTCATCGATCCCAATGGCAAATACCTGGACACTAAAGGCCTGCAGCAATGGATCAACAGCGAAAGGAGATACCTCAAGAACATCGATCTGCCCGAAATCATGGACTTCACCAAACTCGACTGGAAAAAGGACCCTGACAAGTTCATTGAGATGGGTGGCAGGTACTTCCGGGAGTCTTTTTTGGGAAGTCACCTTTTCAGTTATGGGGTTGAAGCAATCAAGGGACCGGGCGGAGCGGTTCCCAACCAGTTTTTTGGTACCGTTGTCGGCATGGCGAAGTTTTACAACAAGTCAGACGACATGGTGGGTTCCATCCTGGGAGAAGGTGCGCTTGCCACAGCAGACATCGGCTGGGACAAATACGTAAACCTGCTCTCAAGCCATTTGCCAACCCTGTCGCGGCAGGCACTGCTCTTTGCCAACAGTGTCATGAGCAAGGAAGTGAAGGCGAAGATGTTCAACCTGATGACGGCTGACTACCGTCAACGTACTGAGCAGACTGAGCTTCAGGAAGCAAATACGACAGGTCGTTTGGTTAACGTTGTACCCAAGGGCACGCTTGACAGGATTGAATAATAATCCATCACATACAGCCATAAAAACAGCTTGGGCAAAAATGGCGTTTAACCGTTCCCATCCGTGGTTTTTCGGGATAAGCTTCGGCTTATCCCGAACCATAAAAAGGATTCGCATGAAAACCATTCTGAAATCGTTCCTTCTTTTATGTCTGTGCGGCATCGCCTGTTTGGCCAATGCAAATGACAAAGATACTGCAGATAAGCTCTATGAACAGGGAAAAATCAAGGAGGCATTGCAGATCTACCTGAAGCCTGAATACCGTGAGGACCCCCTCGTTCAGAACCGGATAGGAAATGCATACATGAAACCGGGGTTCATGGATGAAAAAAAATCTGCTGAATGGTTCAGGAAATCAGCAGAACAGGGAAACATGTTCGGGCAATACAACTTGGGACAGATGTATAAACAAGGCAAAGGTGTTAAGCGGGATTACCAGCAGGCATTCAAATGGTTCAGCAGGGCGGCAGAGAAGGGAAATGAAAAAGCCATGACAGCCCTCGGCAATATGTATGATGATGGTACAGGTGTAGAAAAGGATGAATTTAAAGCCGCTGAATGGTACGTGAAGGCGGCCGAGAAAGGAGATCTGATTGGCCAGTGTAATGCCGCTGGCATATTCACGCATCCCACCACTATCAAGAAGAATTATCACAATGCACGTGTCCTCCTGGAATACTGCCTGAAGGGCAATCCCAACAACGATTGCTGTCTGGATCGCATGGCAGACCTGTATTCAAACGGCTGGGGTGTGGAAAAAGACTCGAAGAAAGCCCATGAACTGCGTACAAAAGCGGCAACCAACGGCAGTGCCGTGGGCATGTATATGCTGGGCCGCGATTTCGATTATGGCATCGGCGTGGAAAAGGACCCAAAAGCCGCGATCGACTGGTACCATAAAGCGGCAGCCAAAGATCATGCCAAGTCGATGTACCGCCTGTATGAAGTCTATGAATACGGCAAGTTGGGGCAGCCGGTGGACAAGGCAAAAGCCAAAGAGTGGAAGGCAAGGGCTGAAAATGCCATGAAGGAGCAGGGACTGTCACGCAATGCACTCATGGATAAATTTCGTCTGGGGATGGAATAGCAGGAATAGAATCACTCCGCTGGAAGTGATAGAGAAGGAATGCATAGGGGCATTTTTCGGGGCATTCGAGAAAATTGAATATGAGCAAGTTAATAATTCATGCGCCTTTCAGCGCGTTATTCGATTGAGTCCCCACAATACCCCCTTCAGCAATATTTGATAAAGTCCTGTAGAGTATGCACTTGCCTTCACAGATGACAGCGTTGCTGTACGGCTATGCGAAAACCACTTTCCCTTTATCATCCTTTCCTGTATGCCCTGCGCGTCGCCCAGCGAAGGGTGTTCCGACATGTGGCCTGGCGTTTTTCTTCACGTCGGTACAGCCTCGTATTGAAACCGGAAGAGTCTTTGCCTTTCCGGGATATCAGGCATACCTCCAAACTCATCAGGAATCTGGGTGACAGTGATCTGGCGCTCCAGCATAACAAGGTGGTTAATTTACACATCGCCACGCAATGTATTCATGGTGTATTGATCCGGCCGGGCGAGTATTTTTCGTTTTGCCGTCTGGTGGGAAAACCAACTAAAAAACGCGGATTTATGGAAGGGATGGAGTTGTCTTTCGGTGAAGCGCGTTCAGGTATTGGCGGGGGTATCTGCCAGCTCAGCAATCTGATTCACTGGATGGCTCTGCATTCTCCGCTTACAGTGGTTGAACGCGCCAATCACAGTTTTGATCCTTTTCCGGATGATAGCAGGGCATTACCTTTCGGTTCTGGTGCTGCCATTTTTTACAATTTCATTGATCTTGTCCTGCACAATCCGAACGACAGGACTTTCCAGATATTATGTCGGGTTGGCGAGCATCAGCTGGAGGGGGGCTGCGGTGCAGCGAGGAATGGGATGTGAGGTATCACGTCTTTCAGAAAAAACATCGCTTCCTGCGGGAAAAGGGGCGCACATTCCGTAAAAACAAGATCTGGTGTGATACGCATACCAAGGGGCACGCCCCCCGGCTCATCAATTCAAAACCGCTTTATGCCAATCGGGTTGTCGTCAAATACCCCGTGGCAGATGAGATGCTGGAGTGAGAGGAGCAAGTGTTGTTGATGACTGAATCAGGAATAAAAAAGCCCCGGAATCCGGGGCTTTTTTCGTAATCAGGTCGAGATTACATCGGCTGAATGTTGGTGGCCTGGGGGCCTTTTTGACCCATGGCTGACACGAAACGCACTTTCTGACCCTCAGCAAGGGTTTTGAAACCCGCGCCTTCAATGTGGGAAAAATGCGCAAACAAATCTTTGCCGTTGTCGTCCGGTGTGATAAAGCCGAAACCTTTTGATTCATTGAACCATTTAACAGTACCTGTTTCCATTTGAAATTCCTTTTAAAAATATAAAACTAGAGCAAATGCCCGTCATGCAAAATAATCAAGAAAGACTAAAGGAACTATCAAAGTACTGCTTGAAATAGAACAACGATGGTACTTAAATCTGGTGCTTGAAAATAATGTACGTGCATCCTAGCACGAAAATGTCATTCGCACATTTTTAATCAACCGGTTTGTTCAGAAAAACAACAGACTCCTGCTTAAAGGAGGATCTGCACATTTTTTCTCCTCAAAAATGTTTCCCTTCTTTCAGGTGCGTCATCGCCCATCGTGCATAGGCAACAGCCTCATCATAGCCCTGCATATCAATGACTTCATCAAATGGTTTTTTATTCGGCCATTGTGCGTAGCGGATGCTGACCCTGGATGATGCATTGAGCTTTTCAATGATTGTCAGCCCGGTCTCCTTGTCAAAGACGCCTTTTTCCCCCTGTTTGGTTGAGAGCGGTTTTTCTCCATCAATCGTGATGCTTGTGGATGATTTCGGGTAAAGGTTGGGCCCGATGCTCACGCCATTATCCCCGCTGGCATAGAGATAAACAGACAATCCTTTCTTGCGGATCGGGCAGTGGACATCATTGATCGAGCCGTATTTTTTACAGGATACCGTCCAGTTGTCTGCGGGGTCAGATGCATTGCCGAAAGCAGCCTGGCCATCGGCGTAATAAATCACATAAGAAATACCATTGATTTTTCCCCTTTCAATTCTGGTTTCTTCATCAGAATCTTTCTTTTTTTCGATCTGGATCTGCCCGTTGTCCGTATAGGGCTTGTCTGAGGTGAGAAGGTCCGCCGCATGAAGCAGTGTGGCCGAAAAAACAAGACAAAAGAGGGCGAGCAGTTTTTCCATAACAGTATCTTTCTTTATAAGGCATGAAAAATCAGGAGCGGGTTTGAGAGGGCAATACCATTTATATTACCCGCAAGCACATCAGATAAGGGATTTTCTTCGCATCAGTATTTCTTCCACCTCCTGGTCATCTACCTGTGAAAAATCATGATAAAACTGCCCGACCGCGCGAAAATCCGGTGGTATCAGTACACAGGAGACCGCATCGGCAAAATTTTCCACAAGCCTGATACTTTCGTGGTGGCCAACGGGTACAGCGCAAATCAGTTCGGCTGGCTGCTGTGCCCGGATGGAACGCAGGGCCGCGATCATGGTAGCGCCTGTTGCAAGTCCATCATCAATGATGATCACCGTTCGTCCTGCCGGGTTTGCTGGTGGTCTGATAGGCGTATACTGGCGGCGGCGTTCCTGACAGATCGCCTGCTGCCGCTCCTTTTCTTTTTCTATGTAGGCAGCAATCGGCTCAAGCCGGGTGGGTTCTTCTGTCATATAAGTCCAGCCGTTTTCGTCCACAGCGCCAATAGCGTACTCAGGGTTGCCGGGCGCGCCGATTTTCCGGACCAGGACGACATCCAGTTCCCCTTCCAGTTTTTCTGCCAGTATTTCTCCCATGGGAACAGCCCCCCGGGGTATGGCGAGGACAAGCGGGTTTTTTCCGCGATAAGATGACAGCTTTTCTGCCATTTGCAGCGCCGCATCATGCCGGTTGGCAAATTTCTTTGCCATAAAAGGGTTTCGGAGCCAGCTCATGTTTTTTATCAATAAGGGTATAAAAGCGGATGACATTGAATATGAGTCATAACTGTTTCATTATAAAAAGATATCCTGATGAGGAAAATGGCAGAAAATCTGACGGGTATAAAAAATACCAGCGTACGCTGCAGTATTTGCTGCCAGCCCTTATAATAAATTTTCACATTGTGTGGCTCTCTCTCAAGGAAAGGAAACCTTATGGAACATAAATTGCCTCCCCTGCCATATCCAATGGATGGCCTGCAGCCCCATATCTCCCAGGAGACACTGGAATATCACTATGGGAAACATCATCAGGCTTATGTCACCAATCTGAACAACCAGATCAAAGGCACGGAATTTGAGAATGCCTCGCTGGAAGATATCGTCAAAAAATCATCCGGTGGTATCTTCAACAATGCGGCACAGGTATGGAATCACACGTTTTTCTGGCAGTGCATGAAGCCAAAAGGTGGGGGTACGCCATCGGGTGCGCTAGCTGATGCCATCAGTAAAAAGTGGGGTTCATATGACAGTTTCAGGGATGAATTCACCAAAAACTGTGTCGGCAATTTTGGTTCCGGGTGGACCTGGCTGGTCAAAAGAAGCGATGGCACCCTGGATATTGTGAATACCTCCAATGCTGCCACCCCGTTGACGGGTTCTGACAAGCCACTGCTGACCTGCGATGTATGGGAGCATGCGTACTATATCGACTATCGCAATGCCCGTGCCAAATTCGTTGAAGCATTCTGGCAGGTGGTGAACTGGGATTTTGTCACGCAAAATTACACCTGACAGATCAATGTGGTTTTAGCAGGAGGGGTGGCCGCGCCATCCCTTGCTTTTCCTGCTTTCCACAGAATTCCCGCTGATGATGTAAAATCGTTGCAGTAATAGTGCGACAGCGCAACTTTTTAAATCCCTGTGTGGCCGTCCGGCTGCCTTTACCCGTAAAAATGCCTCATGAAGACGCTTCAAATATATACATCGGATTATTGCCTTGAACATCGTCCCGGCCCAAGCCACCCGGAATCACCGGAGCGCCTGACTGCCGTGCGTCGCGCATTGCGTGCGCCCGAATTCAAGGGAATTCCCTGGAAAGATGCGCCTTTGGGAACGCATGAGCAGCTGCTTTTGGTGCACACCCCTGAATTTGTTGATCGCGTGGAGCGTATTCGCCCCAAATCAGGCTATGTGCCCCTGGATGGCGGAGATACCGTTATGTCGCCGGGGACGTGGAATGCCGTGATGGCCTGTGTTGGCGCGGCCTGTGCCGGGGTGGATGATGTCGTGAAAGGGGAGGTCAAGCGGATTTTCTGTGCGACGCGTCCGTGCGGCCATCATGCGGAGCCTGACCGGGCGATGGGTTTTTGCGTTTTCAATCAGGCAGCCATCGCAGCAGCCTATGCGATCGACACGCACAAGGTGCCGAAAGTCGCCATTGTGGATATCGATGTCCATCATGGCAATGGCACACAGGATGCGTTTTACTACAAGCCGAATATTTTTTACGGCTCATGCCACCAGTCGCCTTTCTATCCCGGAACGGGCGCCAAGTATGAGACCGGCATAGACAATAACATTGTCAATGTACTCTTGTCCCGCGGCTGCAATTCAGCCACCTTCCGTTCAAGGATGGAGGCCGAGATGCTGCAGGCGCTGCGCCGTTTCAAGCCGTCCCTGCTGATTATTTCTGCCGGTTTTGACTCCCACCAGAAAGACCCGCTGGGTGGTCTGAATTTCACGGATGATGATTTTTACTGGATTACGAAAGAGCTGGTAAAAATCGCAGATGAATTTGGTGAAGGCAAAGTCGTTTCCATTCTTGAGGGAGGCTATAGCCTTGATGGCCTGGCAACAGGCTCTGCCGCGCACGTTCGCGCACTGATGGAAGAATGACCTGCCTGTAGCCGAAATACCCCGATAACCGATATTTTTTCTGCCTGGAGGCCTATTTGAAAAAAGAGGCTTCCAATAAGTAAAATTATTTGTTACGATAGTAATCTTTTCAGTAAATTAGATAAACCTGATTATTTCATGACAACTATTCGCATTAAAGAAAACGAACCATTTGAAGTCGCCATGCGCCGCTTCAAGCGTACCATCGAGAAAACCGGCCTTCTGACAGAATTGCGTGCGCGCGAATTTTACGAGAAGCCGACTTCAGAGCGTAAAAGAAAACACGCTGCGGCTGTCAAACGCCACTACAAGCGAATTCGTAGTCAGCAACTGCCCAAGAAAATGTATTGATTCTGCCCTGCGAGGCAGATCGGGCATACCTGATGCAGACCCGCTCCGGATAATCCGCGGCGGGTTTTTGTGTTTCATAAACGTCGGGAGGAGGCCACATGAGCCTGAAAGAACAGATTGTTGAGGATATGAAAAACGCCATGCGTGCCAAGGACAGCGCAAGACTGGGCACGATTCGTATGCTGACAGCCGCCATGAAGCAAAAAGAAGTCGATGACCGCAAGGATCTGACGGACACCGATGTGCTCGGCATTATTGAAAAAATGATCAAGCAGCGCCGTGACTCCATTTCCCAGTTTGAAGCGGGTGGCCGCCAGGATCTGGCCGACCAGGAAAAAGCCGAGCTTGAAGTCCTTTCCGCCTATATGCCTGCGGCACTCAGTCCTGAAGAAATTGAAAAGGAAGTCAGTGCTGCTGTTGCTGGTGCAGCTGGGCCCCAGGATATGGGCAAGGTGATGGCCGTGCTGAAAACCAGGCTGGCTGGCAGGGCTGATATGTCAGCCGTATCCGGCATGGTTAAAAACGCACTGGCCAAATTCTGAGCAAAAGAACGCTAAAATAATCGAAGATAGTTTTTTGACAAAACATTTTTGATTCGTGATCCCTCAGTCATTCATCCAGGACCTCTTGAACCGCATTGATATTGTCAGTGTGGTGGAAAAACACGTGCAATTGAAAAAGGCCGGCGCCAATCTGCTCGGCCTTTGTCCCTTCCATACAGAAAAAACCCCCAGCTTTACGGTCAGTCCGGTCAAGCAGTTCTATCACTGCTTTGGCTGCGGCAAAAACGGCAGTGCCATCGGTTTTCTCATGGATTATGCGGGATTGGGATTTGTTGAGGCGGTGCAGGAGCTGGCAAACAGCGCCGGCATGATTGTGCCGGATGATGACCAGCGGTTTACCCCGGAAGAGCGTACGGAAAAAAAGGCTGTCAGCGTCGTGCAGGGAGAAGTCATGGCGCAGGCCGAGCGCTTTTACCGCCAGCAGTTACGGCAGGCCGAAGAAGCGATTACCTATCTGAAGAAACGCGGTGTTTCCGGCGAAATTGCGGCACGCTTCGGGCTGGGTTATGCCCCGGACGGACGCGACGGACTGCGGACGCTTTTCCCTGATTACGCGGCAAAGGAGTTGCAGGAATCCGGCCTGGTCATCGAGCGTGACCCGAATGAGGGGGGGGCATCGGCCAATTCCCGCTATGACCGCTTTCGGGACAGGATCATGTTTCCCATCAGAAATACCAAAGGCCAGGTCATCGGATTTGGCGCGCGCGTGATCAGCAAAGGCGAACCGAAGTACTTGAATTCCCCGGAGACGCCCTTATTTCAGAAAGGCAATGAGTTGTATGGTCTTTTCGAGGCACGCCAGGATATCCGGGATGCGGGCTATGTGCTGGTAGTGGAAGGGTATATGGATGTGGTTGCGCTTGCACAGCTGGGTTTTCCCCAGGCGGTTGCCACCTTGGGTACGGCATGTACACCGGTTCAGGTGCAAAAACTGATGCGTCAGACAGACCTGGTTGTTTTTGCGTTTGACGGCGACAAGGCGGGGCAAAGCGCTGCAAGAAGGGCGCTGGAAGCCAGCCTGCCTTATGTAACGGACAACAAGGGTGTGCGTTTCCTCTTTTTGCCGTCAGACCATGATCCGGACAGTTTTGTACGCGAATACGGTGCTGAAGCCTTTGAGAAAGAAATAAAAAATGCGGTGCCCTTTTCCGAATTTCTGTTTGACGTCATCACCAAAGGGGGAGACCTGAACACCCTCGAAGGCAGGGCGCGGGCACAATATGTTGCCAAACCGCTTTTGCAGGCAATCCAGCCTTCAGCATTGCGATTGCAGATTGTAAAAAAACTTGGTGAGCTGACTCATACCGCAGGTGACGAACTGGAATCGCTTTTGGGGCTGGCAAAGCCGGCCGTGAAAAAGCAGCGTGCCCCGCAACGCCAGTCGCGCCCGCAGATAGTCAGTCTGGGCAGGCAGGTGGTCCGTATTCTGCTCATGTATCCGGAACTGGTGCCTGAGCTGGAAGAAGAGGAAAGAAGCGCCATTGAACAATTTGATCCGGATGATGCTCAAACGCTATCGGATATTGTCAATGCGACACATGCTCTCGGGGAGAATGTGAGTTTTGCTGCATTGACCGAGTATTTCAGGCTGTCAGGCAGGGATTATGACCATCTGATTGCTGAAGTGATGAATGGCCACGACTTTGATATGGCTGCGGCCCGGCAGCAATTGAAGGGGTCTATGCGGCAGATCCGGATTCGCCTGATAACGGAAGAGCTCAATGACCTGATGGCGTCAGGCAAAGCCCTTGAAAACCGCCAGTATGTGCTGGATCTGCAAAACGAACAGCGTGTCTTGCAGCAGCAGAATATTGAAGACAAGGGGGTATCTTAAGGGCATGATTTTTCACAATAATAAGCAAAAAAACAAGTTGATTTGTGTTATAATTTAAGGCTTTACATGCGGGCATATTTATGCCCTGTATACCAATCAGTTGATTCTGGGGCGGACAGTGGACGACAAGAAGAAATCAAAGAAATCGCAACCGGTTAAGAGCAAGACAGCCGCTGAGGCTGCAAAAAAAGGTCGTGGAAGACCAAAACATGAGGAAACCGTTGTCGTGACAGCAAAAGCAAAGACCAAGCCCAAAGCGGCAGTCAAGGTAGCCGTAAAGGCTGAACCCAGGGCCAAAGCCAAAGCAGTACCACAGGCCGCGGTAAAAGCCACACCGAAGGCCAAGGCTGTGCCGCCCAAAGCGGCAGCCAAATCCAAGGTGATCGCCAACCCAAAGGCTGAGGTAAAGAAACTGAAAGCTGAGTCCCAAAAAACAACGAAGGCGAAAGCGCCAGCAAAGGCTGAGCCGGTTTCCCTGAAAAAGAAAAAAACGGCTGTTATTGAGGCAGCTGTTGATGCGCCAAAACGCCGGGGCCGGAAAAAAGCATCTGAAAAAGAAGCACAGGTTGTTGAGGCCGTTGCCAGGGCGCCTGCCGTGGCTGATGCGGCAGAACAGAAGAAACGTGGCCGCAAGCCAAAAGCACTCTTGATACAGCAACAGGCTGAGGCTGCCGCTGCGGCTGCTGAAAAAGGCACGATTGTCACCACTGACGCCAGCGCACTGGCACAGATCGACACGTCCAATTACGTTTTGCCGAAAGTCAAAGTGCCTGGCCGCCGGGGCAGAAAGCCCAAGGACTACCAGCCGGAGAGTGATGAAGATGTCGCACTGAATGCGGTTGAGCGTGCCGAGATGAAGGCTGCTGAAAGGACCCGGGCAAAAGACAGAAGGGCAAAAGAAAAAGCGCTCCTGAAAGATGCGCTTTCCAGCGATTCAGAAGCAACGGCAGAAGAAATCGAACGCCGCCGTGAGCGGCTGGTTGCACTGATCAAGCTTGGCAAGGAGCGTAATTTCCTGACCTTTGCTGAAATCAACGACCATCTTCCCGAGCATATTGTTGATCCTGATGCCATTGAGGGCATTATCAATACCTTCAACGACATGGGGATTTCGGTATACGAGCATGCCCCGGATGAGGAAGACCTGCTGCTGACAGATAATGTCATCAATGTCACTAGTGACGAAGAGGCGGAAGCCGCAGCGGAAGCGGCACTTTCCACGGTGGATTCGGATTTTGGCCGGACAACCGATCCTGTCCGTATGTATATGCGTGAAATGGGTTCCGTAGAACTGCTGACGCGCGAAGGTGAAATTGAAATTGCCAAGCGGATTGAAGATGGTCTGAAAGACATGATCCAGGCGATTTCTTCCAGCCCGACGACCATTACGGAAATTCTTGAGCAGGCAGAAAAAATCCGTCTGGGCGAGGTCAAAATTGATGATGTTATCGATGGCCTTACTGAAGATGACGAGGCGAATTCGCCGTCTGCCATGAGTGCATCGGCAGATGAGGACGAAGACGAGGAAGCCGAAGAAGAGGAAGCCGCTGACGAGGAGGAAGAGGATGAGGAAGAAGAAGAAACCTCTTCAGGCAACAGCAGCGGTGGCAGCAGTGGATTCTCTGCAGAGCAGCTCGAAAAACTGAAAGAGCATGTGTTGGACAGGTTCGATGTCATTGCCAAGTGCTTCACGCAGATGCAAAAGGCCACGGCCGCCGATGCCTACAATTCCAAGGGCTATATCGAAGCCCATGAATGTATCTCCGATGAGCTTTTGGGGATGCGTTTTACCGCCAAATTTATTGAGAAGCTGGCTGATACCTTGCGCGCCCAGATGGATGAGATTCGCCAGATCGAGCGGCAGATACTGGATGTCGTTGTCAATCGCTGTGGTGTGCCCCGTGCCCACTTTATCAAGACCTTCCCGGGCAATGAAACCAATCTGGACTGGGTTGATGAAGAGGTTAACGCCGACTATCCCTACAGCGCGATTCTCGGCCGGAATGTGCCGATGGTCAAGGAGCTGCAGCGCAAGCTTATTGAGATTGAAGAAAAAAGTGGTATGCCGCTCTCCGATATGCGTGATGTCAACCGGAAAATGACAGCCGGTGAGATGCGGGCGCGCAATGCCAAGCGGGAAATGACGGAGGCCAACTTGCGTCTGGTTATTTCGATTGCCAAAAAATATACCAACCGTGGCTTGCAGTTCCTGGACCTGATCCAGGAAGGCAATATCGGTCTGATGAAAGCAGTCGACAAGTTTGAATACCGTCGTGGCTACAAATTTTCCACCTATGCGACGTGGTGGATTCGCCAGGCGATTACCCGTTCGATTGCAGACCAGGCGCGCACCATCCGGATTCCGGTTCACATGATTGAAACCATCAACAAGATGAACCGTATTTCCCGTCAGATCCTGCAGGAAACCGGTTCCGAGCCAGATCCGGCAACCCTGGCGCTGAAGATGGAAATGCCGGAAGACAAAATCCGCAAGATCATGAAGATTGCCAAGGAGCCGATTTCCATGGAAACGCCGATTGGTGACGATGATGATTCGCATCTGGGCGACTTTATTGAGGACAACAATACGCTTGCACCGGCAGATGCCGCCCTGCATGTTTCCATGCGCAATGTAGTCAAGGATGTGCTGGATTCCCTGACGCCCCGCGAAGCCAAGGTGCTGCGCATGCGTTTCGGGGTTGAGATGTCCACAGACCATACGCTGGAAGAGGTGGGTAAGCAGTTTGACGTGACCCGTGAGCGGATACGCCAGATTGAAGCCAAGGCGTTGCGTAAATTGCGCCACCCGTCCCGTTCGGATAAACTCAAGAGCTTCCTGGAAAGTAATTGATAAGCCAAAAGGGGCCTATAGCTCAGTTGGTTAGAGCAGCGGACTCATAATCCGTTGGTCCCAGGTTCAAGTCCTGGTGGGCCCACCAATAAAATCAAGGGGTTACGTTAATTCGTAACCCCTTTTGTTTTTGGTTCTATGGTTTGGTGCCTGCTCGGTGCCTACAAAAATAGGAATAAACAGCATAAAAATTGCTTGCAGCACCCATCAATGAACATCATCGTATGACGAAGCGATATGCTGATTATTTCGGCGATATGAAAGCTGGAGCAAAAATTCTTTCCTTTCGTAGCACAAGTGCTTGTTGCACTAGATGTTTAGTCCCGGCCTTTGATGGCACAATCATGTCATCTGAATGGAAGGAAATATTATGGGACAGATTTTACACAGCAGCGCCACAACAACAGAGGCAGTGCGTCGAGCAATACAAAATAGTCAAGAGAGCGTGAGGGCGTTAGCAAAGCGCTATGGCATCAACCCCAAGACAGTGGCGAAATGGCGCAGGCGGGAAACCGTCAAGGATTTGCCCACTGGCCCGAAAAATCCTTCTTCAACTGTATTGTCCGTAGAAGAGCAAGCCATTATTGTGGCTTTCCGGCGGCATACCCTGTTTCCCCTTGATGATTGCCTTTATGCCCTGCAACCCACTATCGCTCACCTGAGCCGATCTTCATTACATCGCTGTTTACAGCGTCATGGCATATCCCGCTTGCCAGAAGTTCAGGGCGACAAACCAGTGCCAAAGAAATTCAAGACTTATCCTATTGGCTGCTTCCCTATCGACATAGCCGAAGTACGAACCGCTGAAGGTCGGCTTTATCTGTTTGCAGCAATAGACCGAACCAGCAAGTTTGCCTATGTGGAATTGCACCAGCGAGCAGGAAAAATGCAGGCGGCACAGTTTTTACGCAACCTGCAGGAGGCTTTGCCTTATGCCATTCATACTGTCCTGACGGATAACGGGATTCAATTCACCAACAGAGAAAAGGATCGGTTTGCCTTTGAGCATATTTTTGAGCGTGTTTGCAGGGAAAACGGCATTGAGCACCGACTGACCAAGGTAAAGCATCCATGGACCAACGGCCAGGTTGAACGAATGAACCGCACGGTCAAGCAAGCGACTGTCAATCGATATCATTATGACGATCACAAGCAGTTTGAAAACCATCTCCAGAATTTCATGAATGCGTATAATTTCGCCCGCCGATTGAAGTCTTTAAAAGGGCTTACGCCTTATGAATTTATTTGCAAAATCTGGACAACTCAGCCACATCGTTTTACTCTAAACCCTATCCATCAAATGCCGGGACTAAACAGCTAGGGTAATCCGAGGCAGACACAGATACTTTCCTTTTTAATTTATCTCTGGATATCCGCGTATTTCATCGTGAATCAGCAGCCAACATACGGCTGCAGTTAAAGGCCGAATGTAAGGCTGCATCGACTGCTGTGTTTCTCTTCCTTTTTTTTATTGCAATACGGGAGGCGTCCATGTAAGTTTCCGTCCCGTTTCATTCGCCACTGAAATGCCTGCCAGTCTTGGTGCTGAGTGCGCATTGAATGAAAATGCCAAAGCCGCAATCGGTTTTGTGTAGCCAGTCATATAAAACAACCGGGATGGTTGCGGTCAGATTGGAATTTTCAGGTACAAATTCGGTACACCTCTCAGTTTTGCCAATATTCGCTAAAATGCGCTAATGAACTGATTGGCAACTATTTTTCGGTTTGCCCGCTGCCAAAGCAAGGCCGCTTAGCTGGCAGGTGGCATCCGGTCACAACTGCTATGGGATCTGACTTTGTTGTAATCCCTGCTCCAGACAGTGAGCGTTTTGTCCACTACCTCTAGCTGTCATAGATATTCTGGATGATTGTCGAACCTTGCATAGCGTGGGTTGAAAGCCAGCCGGATTTTTCCAGTCTGACCATGCCGCTGTTTGGCAATAATAATCTCCGCAGTTCCCTTGTCTGGTGAATCCCAGTTATATACATCATCACGGTAAATGAACAGGAGCAGATCGGCCATCTCTTCTATGGCTCCAGGGCCACGCAAATCCGATAGATAAGGGCGTTTGTTTCCCCGACGCCTTTCAAGTGCTCGGTTAAGCTGCGAAAGAACAATAACCGGACAGTTAAGCTCCTTGGCAAGTGCTTTCAGGCCACTCAATATTTTATGGACGTCCGTGTAGTTTTTTTCTACATCGTATATAGAAAGCATCAATTGTAAATAGTCGACAATAATCAGACCCAGCTTGCCGTGTCGCTTGAAAAGATGCCTGGCTCTGGAACGAAGCGCATCAATGGATAACTCCGGTGTTTCATCGATATACAATGGAGCATCCTCCATTTTCTGGATCGCATGGGTCAGGCGCGGCCAGTCATCCTCTGTAAGCTGGCCTGTTCGCAGCTTGTGCTGGTCCAGCCTTCCGATAGAACCGATCATGCGTCTTACCAGTTGGAAACCGTTCATTTCCATGGAAAAAATCGCGACAGGCAGGCCACTCTCAATAGCGACATGCTCTCCGATATTGAAGGAAAAAGCAGATTTACCCATGCTAGGACGTCCTGCCACAATAATCAGTTCGCCTGGCGGCAAGCCGGAAGTTTGTTTGTCCAGATCAACAAAGCCTGTTGCTACACCAGTTACCTCATTTTTATCTTCACGACTATAGAGTTCGTCTATCTTCTCAACAACTTCCGCAATCAATGGCTTAACTTCATGGAGCGCATGCACTTCGCGTGAGGCATCCTCAGCAACCGAAAAGATTTTGGCTTCAGCCTCATCCAATATTTTTCTGACATCCTTTGCCTGCGGGTTAAAGACCGATCCAAAAATTTCACTGGAAACCGTCATCAGCTTTCGCAATACACTGCAATCTCTCACAATTTTTGCATAGTGCCGGATATTGTCAGTCGGCGGCGTGTTCTGCGCCAACATATTCAAATAGGACAGCCCTCTCACGTCTTCTGCCTTGCCTACATGAAAAAGTGATTCATAAACGGTAGTGGCGTCAGCCGGTTTCGATGCGGTAACCAGTCCTTCAATATGCTGGAAAATGAGACGGTGATCAAAACGATAAAAATCATCCTGCCCCAGCAAATCACCAATGCTATTCCATGCAGCATTATCAAGAAGCAAGCACCCCAAAACAGACTGCTCTGCGTCAATGGAGTGTGGCGGTATGCGCAGGGATTCCTGTTCAGAGTCTTTAAATTTTGTCATATCAAAATCTTTTCGGTATTGATTTGTTATTCATGCGTTCATTTAAACCCTCTCAATCAGGGCTTATTTTCCCTATGAAGTCTGCGTCACATATGCGACATAGAGCGTCGCGCAAAACAAATCCCGGTAAAAAATTTCCTTTCGTATAAATGACCTTACATAAAGCCAATAGGGGCCTTTGCATTTTCCTTTAACGCGCATTCCGGTCGGTGTTTTGTTTTTCCACGATGTCCGACAGATAGAGCAGCTTTCTAGTGGAGACGATAGCCCCGCAGAGCAGTATTTGTAGAGTGGACAACGGCCTGGTATGCAAGATTGCGACATGGTTTGTCGCGCTCTCCTGCTATTGTAAAAATATCCGTAAAACAGAAAAAATTGGCTGGTTGTGCATGATAGTTGCGTTCTAAAACAGAGGAGTCCTTTGCACATAAAGTCTTCGTGATGAAAGGTATGAAGGAAATGTTATATTCAGAAAAAATGTTAAAGTCTCTTCTCTCCGAAGCCAAGAGTAGCGAAGGTGTTTAAAGGGGTAATCCCCCCACAGAATCGTTGAGATTGGAAGTAGAATTTTCTTATGAAGGAGGTTCTACATGAAGAAGTCGAGATTTACCGATAGCCAGATCATGGCGATATTAAAGCAGGCCGAATCCGGGGTTCCCGTACCGGAGTTATGCCGGGAACATGGGATGAGTTCAGCAGCGTTTTACAAATGGCGAGCCAAATATGGCGGCATGGACACTGCCATGATAACCAGGATGAAAGAACTCGAAGCTGAAAATGCCCGTCTCAAGAAGATGTACGCTGAAGAGCGCCTCAAAGCCGAGATACTCAAAGAAGCCATCGAAAAAAAGTGGTAAGGCCATCTCAACGGCGGGAGATAGCCAGGCGAGCCGTTGCCGACAAGAGGATATCCATCCGTCTGTCCTGCGAGACATTCGGGGTCAGTCAAACTTGTTACCGGTATCAAAGCCGGAAAAATGCCGAAAACGAACAGATTGCCCAATGGCTGATGCGACTGACAGACAACAACCGCAACTGGGGATTTGGCCTGTGTTACCTCTATCTTCGCAACGTCAAAGGATTCGGCTGGAACCACAAACGCGTCTATCGCATTTATCGTGAACTTGAATTAAACCTTCGTATCCGTCCCAAAAAGCGCATGACACGGGAAAAGCCGGAAATCCTGAGTGTTCCCCAAAAGAGCAACCAGGTCTGGTCGATGGATTTCATGCATGACCAACTGGAAGATGGCAGAAGCTTTCGGTTATTGAACCTCATTGATGACTTTAACCGGGAAGCCCTGGGTGTCGAAGCTGACTTCTCCATGCCTTCAGAAAGGGTTATTCGCTGTCTGGAACAAATCATTTCATGGCGAGGGGCGCCTCAAGTGATCCGTTGCGATAACGGCCCGGAATACGTCAGCGCCACATTGCAGAATTGGGCACATAAAAGAGGCATCCGAATCGAGTATATCCAGCCGGGGAAACCCCAACAAAATGCTTATGTGGAGCGCTTTAACCGGACAGTGCGATATGAATGGCTGGCTCAATATCTGTTTACCTCAATTGCAGAGGTACAGGATTTCGCTACCCGATGGGTCTGGCATTATAATCATGAACGCCCAAACATAGCCTTGGGCGGCATCACACCTAAACAGCGGTTGGCCATGGCCGCATGACCCTACTTCCGATCCACCTTAAAAAGGGGGGATTACCACTCTTCCTTATAAAATGCTGTCATTTTGACAGCTAATCAATGGTGGCAACAGTCCATCCTAAAAGTCCTGCTCCTCGTTCAATAATTGAAAAATGGAATAGCGGGTTTTTAAAATAGAATATGTAACCGTAATTTGCCTGCCTTCCAAAAACAGACAGGCTCCACTAGCGCACAGCACAGCCAAGCACCCAGCCATTTTTCTGAACCGCCGCAAGGCAAAGTTCAAGCGTCCTGAATTTTCTGGGAACGCGCTGCAATGCCCAGGAATCCTGCTCAACGGCAGCAAAACAGTCTTCCAGTGTTTTGAATGATTGTGTCATCCCTCTCCCAGCTTTTTTCTGCCAAACACCTTTCGCTGAAACAGCCCTTACAGGCCGCTTTCCTCATCCTTGATAGTGTTGAGTTCTGATATTAATTATGCGTCACCTGCGCGACAAAGCATGTCGCAAACAGGCTAATAGGAGGTGGGCGTGCTGCCCAACGGCAGCAGATCAAAGTGTCGCTTTTCGAATTTGTTTGGTATGTGCTTCAGTGCTTCACCATTTTGCTCAACAGCAGCAAAGCAAAGCTCAGGTGTTTTAAACACCTTACCGCCTCAACGCATCCCCACGATCATAACCATGGCCAGGGTGTCGAGTTCACAATAGCGTAATAGTGCCTGTTTGATGTTGTCACGTTCTGCCTGGCTGATATCCTCAAACTGAAGGCGGGTATAGGCAGAAGCAGCAGCTCCGCCTTCTGCTATTTCAAAACGTTCAGCATCCAGTACTTCTTCAGCGGAGTCTCCCAGCATCTGTTCGGCATAGGTCTTCAGTTGATCATAAGGATCGACAGGTACACCATCCTTGTCAGTACGCAACCACACATACCCCGGAATTTCAGGAAGGAACCGTTCGACAGCTTGTCGACCATAGTCAATTATTCCAAATTACTTTACTTCAAGCCACGCAGTAAGATCAATCTCCGTTGCTATTCTTTTGTAAACCCTTACGCTCTCGGACGCATCGGCATAACGATCAAACGCATAAACACCAACGAATCTATAAGCCCTTTCTCCTAGTACATTTTTGGACTGGGCAAAGGTAATTCGCTTTTCATTCTCTAATCGGTCTTTCTTTAACTGGTCTTTTTTTGATGAGCCTTTTTTTGACGTGCTTGAGGATTCCTTTTTTTCAAAAAGCTCTTCTCGATCTGCTGAGAGTGTATTGATCCAATTTTTGGTCACAGGCCGAAATCCAACGTCCCCGTCAATCTCAATGGCAAGCTTCGGACACCATAAGTGGTATCCGTTTCCAATATCGAAATAGCTTCTTGGTTGAAAACCTCTTTTAGGGGCGGATTTCCTGAAGCTACGAGATATATCGTCAATTGTTTTGAACTCCAACTTGTCCGTAAAACGAATTTTACGGTTGCTTATGGCAATGTCATATGGAGGCTTATTGTGATCCCAGGCAATGAATTTACCTTGATGAATTTCATTTTCAATTTTATCTTTGATTTTTTGGACGACTTTGTCAATTTGCTTTTCAATGTCTTCTATATTCCTATGAGCTTCAATTCGTTTAATATCGAAATCCTTCGCTTCGTCATCAGCAAAAACCATTACCTCCATCGCATGCTGGCGAGCCATGTCTTTCTCTGTTATTTTGAGATGGAATTTTTCATCACATTCAATAGCAAAACTGATTTGAGGAAAATATAAATCTACTAAGCCATATCCTCCGTCAGACCTTTTTATGTATTGTTGTGTAACGGGTTGAATGTCGTCTCTATCGAGCTTGTGCCAGATCGCATTCAAAATATAGTTCTCGTATTTTTTGTTCGTGAGGGAGAATGTGCGAATCAAATATTCACGCTTCCAGTCGTCTACAACCGGCGTGTCGGTTTTCGTTTTTTTAGTCATAACAAATATCTTGGTTAGAGTAATTTCTTAACACAGAAATGGTACGCAGCAACAATGGCAGCATCCGTTTCCCGCTCCATTCCCTTAATCATAAAATCCTTTACTTTTCCAAGCGTTTTCCCGGAACCGGATCCTGCCCGTACAACTCCGTTTCTCACGTTAAAAAGTGATTTTCCGGAACCAGAACCCTCGCGAACAACATCATCTTTGATGTTGCACAAGCTTTTCCCAGAACCAGAGCCTTCAAGAAGCACGTTGTTCTTAAAGTTAGCAAGGGCTTTTCCTGATCCCGTGCCTTCACGGATCACACCATCTTTGTAATTAGCCATGTTCTGAACTCCTTTAAGGTTGAAATATATTGCAACATGATTTTTTAAAATAAAGACTTCTGAAAAAGAAGCACGTTTAATCGCAGGGTTTATAGCAGGTGTATTGTTAAAATCATTACGGTCAGTTTATCTACATTTTCGATAAAAAAACAGCATTTTTTTTCGGAGTGTTTTCGGTGCAAACTCAAGTGCTTCTTCGTCATTTCGAACAGCTATAAGGCAAAGTTCCAGCGTTTTGAGCTTCTCCGGCACATATTCAAGTGCCATGCCGTCATATTGAACAGCGGCAAGATAGAAATCCGGCGTTTTAAGCTCTTCTGGCACATACTCAAATACATCGATCCCATCAGCCAGGCAGAAATCCAATGACCGACCAGCCTCTGACAGAGAGAATCCACCGATTTCCTCATCCCAATCATCCTCATCCCAAAGATCAAGGCAGGCTTTCTGATACTGAACGCCCCAGATTGCTTGAGGCATGACCACAAGCCAAAGCTCCGATGTTCTAAACTCAGAAGGCACAAATTCAATTGCCCAACCATGCTCCTGAACAGCAGCAAAACAATCTTCCTGTGTTTTAAATGATTGTGTCATGCCCCTCCTCGATTTTTTTGCTTCGTAAGTATGAAATTCCTCTAACCTGCCAGAGAGGTAATCTTCTCAATCGCCTGTTCCATTTTTTTTCTGGCAGGTACATTCGCGGAGTGAACGCCCATCTCTGGGGCAATAAACCCTTCAACTGCAACGGCTTGTTCAATCCAGAGAAGCACGTCGTATCCTGTGCCTCTCTTGTCATCTCCCAAATCATGGTCAAGGCTGATTTCTTTAACACGCCCTGTCTCCAGCAGCGCAATGGCTTCGTCAGGCCAGCACACACGCACCCACCCTTCTGGCGCTTCTCTGACATCATCCAGATAAATTTTCATTATCATTGCTCACTAATCGACTCACACACCGAGGTATAACGTCAGGAAGTACCTCTGTTAATGCCTTTCGCTCCATCGTTTCCGCCTAGTATGTCACCTTCATACGACAAAACATGTCGCATGAAGGTGTTTTTCAGGTTATTCTGGTGATTGCAGATGTTAATATTGCTGAATAGAAATCAAAAGGATGTCGGATGAACAACAAAAGTGACACCATCTTGCGCCAATGGATGATTCTGCGAAACATACCTGTTTTTCCGCGCAAAATCACAGCAACGGAACTGACCAATCGCCTGAAGAAAGAAGGATTCGAGATCAGTAAACGCACAACCGAGCGGAATCTGCAAACGCTGTCACAAATATTTCCCTTGCAGTCAGATGAGCGCTCTCGTCCTTATGGATGGAGTTGGAGCCGTGATGCCGATATGTTTACAATTCCTGCCATGTCGCCTGTTCAGGCGCTGACACTGAGCCTTGCGCGTGACCATCTGACGTCATTGCTTCCGGCAAGCCTGATGGAAACACTGGCGCCTTATTTCAAGTGTGCAGACAATGTGCTTTTGAGTGGAGAAAGCATCAAAAACATGGCTGACTGGCGGGATAAAGTCGCCATTGTCCCATCAAACCAGGCGCTCATCCCGCCCCAATATGATGAAGAGATCATTGAAACCATCCATGCGGCACTACTGGAAGAAAAGCAGCTGGAAATCGAGTATGCCAACCGTGCGATGGATGAAAGCAAAACGCACACCATTCACCCGCTTGGGTTGGTGCAGAGAGGCGCGGTTATTTATCTCGTGGCAACCATGTACTCGTATGAAGATATCCGTATTCTGGCATTGCACCGCATTCGCTCTGCAACGGCACTGAAAACACCCTCGAAAATACCCAAGGATTTCTGCCTTGGACAGTATATCGCCAAGGGAGCCTTCGGCTTTGTTGCCAGAAAAGAAGCGATCCGGCTGGTTGCCCGCTTTGCTGTATCTGCAGCGGAACATCTGCGCGAGACACCACTCTCGAAAGATCAGGAGTTTATCGAGGAAGGCGAAACGGTTTGTATCACGGCCACGGTATCTGACGCACAGCAACTGCGTTGGTGGTTGATGGCTTTCGGTAACCAGGTCGAAGTATTGGAACCGGCGTTCTTGAGGGAAGAATTTAGGCAAACTGCGCAATCAGTCCATGCGCTTTATTTGACGCAATAATTACTGCGATTCCCTTCTATTGAAATCCCTCTGTGAGTAAAAGGAAAATGTATGCGAAAAATTGTGCCTTATGAGTCGCCACTAGGCTCAAGGACTCATTAATTGAGATAAAAGATAACATGGTGGCAATGCATATAGTGGAAAAGAAGATGTGCGCACAGTGATCATCGCGCATGGCTATTCTTCGCCAGACCTTGATCCTTGCAAACATGTTTTCAATTTTGTGGCGCTGTTTGTAAAGTTCACTGTCATACGGAACGGTTTTTTTCGGTTCCGTTTTGAGGGTTTATACCCTGACGAATTTCCATAACTTAATAATAGATTTCGCTTGCGACATAACATGATGCATGCGAAATCTGGTTCTGTATGCCAGTCAAGTTGTTTCTGGTGCAAGGTTCCCTACTTGGTAGATATTGGACAAGCCACTTATTTTCCGGATTGGGCTTCCCTGGATATTGCGCTTGCGGCTATCAGAAATTTTCCGGAGCAAAATCCTCGCCACGAAAAACATGCGTAGTGTTGCCGCGGCCACCGCGATAGTGCAAGTGCTTTGATTTATCTTGGCTCGGGTAATTTGACAAAATCCGGGTTCGCGAATCCGATGGGCAGAGATGGGGGGGAATTTTGAGGCTGGCGTTGTCTCTGTCTCTGATTCCCGGCACTGTGGAAAGGGGCAAAAAAAGAAGGTGTTTCTGTAGATCTAATTTTCGGTTACAAATTCGGTACATCTCTCAGTTTTGCCAATATTCGCTAAAATGCGTTAATGAACTGATTCACAACTATTTTTCAGTTCGTTTACGGTACCTTTAAAAATGTTAATAAACGCTTATTTATCATAGGCTTACGGAATTCTACCCAAACTCATAATTCGTTGGTCCCAGGTTCAAGTCCTGGTGGGCCCACCAAAATCAGAAAGGGGTTACGAATGAACGTAACCCCTTTTGTTTTCCAGCGGCTGATAGCGGCCGGATGAGCTTGTGATGATGATTCTGATCTCTCTGCCCGTCAGTAAAAAAAGGAGTATGATGAATTCTCCATCAGCCTTTTTGTGAATATCATGTCTACCCCAAATCCTTGCGAATTCAGAAAACAATCTCCCTTTCAAAAAATCGGCAAGCTGCTGGTTGTTTGTTGTTTCCTTGTTGCGGCCTATTATGGTTATAACGCACATAAAGAAACAGAAGCCGCACAGGCCAATGAGGCAAGCTTCAAATCAAACCGCAATCCGGTACCCGATAACGCCACTCCTTCATTGAAAAGCGCGGGGGAAAAAGGAGACACGAAGCCCCGGTAAATGCTTGCTGCGCAGAACGGAAAGGATTGGATGCTGGTAAATAACGGTTAGTTCAAGGCAATAGAGGGGGTACGAAAATTAGTAACCCCTTTTCTTCTATTGCCTTTCTCGGGGAGAGAAAGTGGGGAGGGATGCGATCTTTTGTTTTACATCCTTGAAGATCACCTGCTGAAAATAACGATTTGGGGGAGCCGAAGAAGAAACGAATTCTTCTTCGGTTAGGGCCAAGAAGGAAACACAGGAATTTACCCTCTTCTCAGGGAAACTATCAGAACTCCTCCCATTCAGCATTGTCATCCGTGACAGGAGCAGGAGCTGCCGCCTTGACAGGCGCTTTCAGTTGCCTGGCTGCCGGTTTAGCAACCGGTTTTTCCGCTGGCCGGGCAGCACTTGGCGATGACAGCGCGGCACGTGACGCGCCGCCACCGGTACCGACATTAAACATACTCACCACGCCAACCAGCGTACGGGCCTGGTCCTGAAGGCTCTCGGCTGCCGCCGCTGCTTCTTCTACCAGTGCTGCATTCTGCTGCGAGACGGTGTCCATTTCGGTCACTGCCTGGTTGACCTGCTCAATACCCTGGACCTGTTCCTGCGTGGCCATGGTGATTTCGTTCATGATGTCGTTGACCCGACGGATGCTCTCACCGATTTCGAGCATGGTGGTAACAGCGTTGTTGACGAGTTCGGTTCCCGTGGAGACTTTGTCTACTGAATCATCGATGAGGTCTTTGATTTCGCGCGCCGCTGTGGCACTACGCTGGGCAAGGCTCCGTACTTCGGTGGCCACTACGGCAAAACCACGGCCCTGTTCGCCTGCCCGCGCTGCTTCTACTGCTGCATTTAACGCAAGGATGTTGGTCTGGAACGCAATGCCGTCTATGACGCTGATGATGTCGACGATTTTTTTGGAGGAGTCTTCGATTTCTTTCATGGTGTCGGCAACAAGTCCGGCTGCATCGCCGCCTTTGGTGGCGATATCGGCGGCCTGGGTGGCCAGCTGGTTGGCCTGCCTGGCATTGTCTCCATTCTGGCGTACGGTGGAGGTGATTTCTTCCATACTGGACGCGGTCTCTTCGAGCGAACTGGCCTGTTCTTCGGTCCGCGCGGAAAGGTCCTGGTTGCCGGAGGCAATCTGAGAGGAAGCTGTCGCAATAGTATCCGCGCTCTGGCGTACCTGGGTAACGGCATTGAAGAGGCTGTCGTTCATGTCTTTCATGGCCTGCATGAGCTGACCGGTCTCGTCGCGGGAACGCACCTCGATACGGCTGGTCAGATCACCCGATGCTACTGTCTGTGCCACTCTCAGGGCCTCATTTAAAGGACCGGTAATACCCGATGTCAAGCGCCAGGCCATGAACAAGCCGACAATAACGGACGCGCAAGCCATGATTGCAACGATCAACAGGCTGCTCTCGTAAATTGCAGTGATGTGTTTTGCGGTTTTTTCGCTGATCTGGTGCTCGTAGGCAGATAATTTTGCGATGCTTTCGATATAGCTGTTTTGGGCCGGCAGCATTTGCTTGTGAATCATTTCCAGGGACTCTGCTGTTTTGCCGGCTTGCTTGAGCTGCAGGGCTTCTTTCCGGATACCGACATATTCCTGGCGTTTTTCCAGGATGGTTGCCATCATCTGCGTTTCGGTTTCATCCAGATTATGGGTTTGGAGCATTTTCTGGATGTCATTGATCGACGCACTGCTTTCCTTCATTCTCCGGCTGATTTCCGCTTCATCTTGCGCGCTGATCCCGGCCGCAACAGCCACGATATAGGCGCGCTCGCCATTCAGGCGTGTCTCGGTCAGCCAGTCTTTCGCTGCCAATTCAAGCGGAACCTCACGTTTTATCATGTCGTTTACGGCATGGTCGACCTGACGCAATTGCCAGCAACTGATAAGCGCTATGATGGTCATCAGAATAAGTACACTGATAAATCCGAATGCGAGTCGAGTGCCAATTTTGAAATTCTTCATCTATGTGTTTACTCTTTCTTCATCTATGTGTTTACTCTTTTCAGGGGTTAGATCAAATCCAAATGCCTCTTATATTGCTTAAAACACGCCATTTGCCTGAGCAAGAGGAATTACTGAAGCGGGGCCCTCTGCATTTGGTTGAGTTTTCAGACGTCTTTTATATTGCCCGTGTGTGATAAACAATCACCTACCCTTTGGCATCACGGTGAGCCATGGTAAAAACGCCTGATACTATTTATTATGTTTGCATGCCAAATTGTTGCAGTCAACTCAAATTCATATTAGTACAATTCATATCAGTACAATTCATATTAGTACAATTCATATTGGGTGTAAGACATCTGTTTGTTTTCTGCGATACATTACCCTTGGCCTTGAGTCGCAAACTCTTGCAGTCAGCCTATCTTTCCTGTCACTTGGCGTCTTGCCGGTTTGCGCTAGGAGGCGAGAGTGCTTCATCCGATGAAACGTGGTTTGAACAGCAATTTATTGTTGAAATAAGCTGTTCTAGTTGGTGGAGGGTTTTTTTGAAAGATGCGAGGTTTTCCACTCCCGTGAGGGAAATACGTACAGATTCAGGCGGCCGTTTGGCTCCCACAACAAATTTTTCTGCACAGAAGATTCTTATGCTATTTTTGGCGGCCTCGGCTTCCAGGATAGTACCTCTCCAGGGGGAGGGCAGTTTTAACCAGATAAACATGCTTTGCGAAGAACTCTCGAAAATATAGTCAGCAAAAATTTTCTCGAAGATAGCCCTCCGCTTGATAAGAGCAAGCTTTTTATTACGGATGGAGATATCTGCCAGACCTGTTTTGATACATTCAGAGGCGATCTCCGCGCAGAAGGGAGACACGGTAAGCATATTGTCGGCAATGCCCTGGGTCAGTTTTTTGACGATATGTGAAGGGGCTGCAACATAAGCGATACGAAGACCGGCATAAAAGGCTTTTGACAGGCTTGAGATATAGATGCTGTTGTCTGGCAAAAGGGCCGAGAGCGTTTTGCTCCTGCTATGGCTTAAAAATCCGTATGAGTCGTTTTCGATGATGACGAGTCCGTGACGGCTGATAACCTCCCTGAGTTCCAGTCGGCGGGTAGTCGACATTTCACGATTGGTCGGGTTTTGAATCCTGCCGGAAAGATAGACAGCCTTGATATTCTGCCGTCTGCATAGGAGATCTAACTCTTCGGGCAGCATGCCATCAGCATCCATGTGCACGCTTTCGAGTCGGATTCCATTGCGCTGTGCCGCTGTTTTTATTCCCGGATAGGTCAAAAAATCTGTCGCTATGCGATCTCCATAGGCCAGCAGGCTGTTACAGATAATAAAAAGTGCATGATGCGCACCTGCTGTAATGACAATGTTTTGTGGCGGGGCTTTTATCCCGAAACGGGCGACCCAGTCTGAGCCGGTCCGGCGATGTTCGGGCAAGCCTTGTGGTGAAGAGTATGACATGAGGTAGGGAAACCTCTCCTTATGCATGACCACTTCCGCAAGGGGCAATATATCCGGGTCTGTCTTCGAAATCGGGCTGCCAATACCCAGGTCCCAGTCAAGCATGCTCTGGTTCACGTCAATGACAGCGGCTTTTTTGCCGGCATCCGCTGTAATGAAGGTACCCCGTCCGACGACAGCGGTTATGAGGCCTCGTTTTCCTGCCTCATGATAGACACGGCTGGCTGTACTCAGTGTGATGCCGACTTTTTTTGCAAGGCTCCGGTGTGTTGGCATCCTGTCGCCGGGCTGAAGTAATCCGGAAGCGATATCACGCTCAAGTGCTTCAACTACCGCCAGATAGAGCGGTTTACTGATATCAATTACTTTCAAATCCCACATGGTCTCACCAATAGCTTATATGGAATGCAAGCTGCATTGCCACTTATGTCATATGTTGTTGAAAATTATTTGAAAATGACAAAAACGAAGGAAGAGTGCTCTTTTGAATAGAGCGGTACTACAGATTTGGATGTGTTCTTTCCAACGGCCATCTCTTCAAACTCCATAAGGGAAGCAGCGGGGATATAGTCCCTGGATCAGGTTGCACCGGATCTTTCGCAAAAACTCCAGTTGATCCATGGTTTCCTCCTCTTCCAATATCGTGGTTATGTCGATTTTTTTTGCCAGCTGCACGACTGACTGAATAGCATCCCGGCTTCTTTCATTGTGTGATTTTTGAGAAACCCGGAATACATGATCCTGCTTCAGAATGTTTGTGTTGAGATCCTTGAGGATATTGAGTGGGGAATAGACGCCATCAAAATCATCCAGACACCTGAATCCCTGTTTGTGCGTTATGGTGTTGAGTTTTTGTGCAAACAGATAGCAAACAACAACGACACTCCATATAACGAAAAGGGTCAGTAAGAAGAAGAGAGGCGGGGTTCGGTAATTCTTTAAAGCGCTCACAATAATGATGCCCGGGAAAAACAACAGCCCAGGCTTTTCAGGAAATATTCAAATTCTCAGGGTTACATCTTGGGCATTGTTATTTTACATTGACAATTTGTACTGCATCAATACAAAATTGTAGCCCATACAATAAATGAAGGCGGGAAACATGTGGAATATTCATATATCCGATGATGAGAACAAACCGTATTATCTGGTGATTGCAGATGCACTTGAACGCGACATTTTATCGGGGGAATTGCTGCCAGGTGCGAGACTGATGACATACCGGGAACTGTCTGCCATGGCAAAAGTAACAGTTTCGACCATATCGAAAGCCTATGCGGAAGCAAAAAGGCGTGGACTGATCAAAACTCATATCGGCAGAGGCACTTTTGTCCAGAAAAATGTGCTTTTGAAGCCATCAGAACAGGATATCAAAGCGAATTCAATTGTTGAATTTGGTGTGGCAATGCCGCTTTTTTCGGAGGAGCCGAGTATTAAACCCATTCTGCAGAAAATCATGCAATCGGATGAAGTGGATGCGTTGGTCAAATACTTTTCACCGTTGGGACGTCTTGCTCACCGAGAAACTGGTGCAAGCTGGTTGTGCCATCAAATGCCGGGACTAAACATCTAATACCTTCGGACAGGCGCGCCGTTGAGATTTCATAAGAGTCATTTCGCGAAACAAGGAATATTTCTTTCGGGAGAGGGCCTGCGGCCTTTTTTTCGTGACGGGTCAAGAGAAGAGGCGGCACAGAAAAAAGAAGTCGAGCGGGCCAGAAAAGAAACCGAAAAATCGCGGATTGCACAGGAAAAGGCGGCGGCAAAAGAAGCCGCCCGGCCCCAGCGCTTTTGGGGAGGTATTGCGAAATCCGTTCTGCTGCCCCTGGCCCGTCAGGCCCTGGGAAGTCTTTTCAAGCACCAATAGTGTTGCGTGAAATAACGGTTGTTATGACCGGTTACTCGCCATCCTTTTCAAAAAAGCCTTGAGATAGTCACCAACTTGGTCCAGCCGGTGCTGGAGACGGTGCTCATCGTCAACCAGGTGCAGGGTACAGTTATGCTCCTGGCTGAAGCGCACAACATGCTGATACGGGATCAGGCTGTCATGCCAGCCGTGTACGATTTCAATGGCATTGCCCGGACAGCCAACCTCATGTGGCGGATAGTCATCCATATAGACCGCCGGGGCGAGGAGAAACAGGCCATCAACAGAAATGGCCGCGCTGGCGGTGAGTGCTACCCACCCGCCCATACTGGAACCCACGAGATAGGTAGCAGGCCGTTTTGCATGGGATTGGGCCAGCATCTGCACCCGTTTGGCCGGATCGAAGGTGCCCGAGTAGTCGATGCTGTCAACGTCATATCCCATTTCCCGGACAATTTGGGCGAGATAAGTGATTTTGCTGCCCCAGGGGCCGCTTTCTTTTCCATGTATAAAGTGAACAAGCGGTTTCATGTCTATTCCGTTGATAAGAAGATGAAAGGCGAGTGCCAGCCGGAATCTGCCTGATGATTTATTTTTATCCGTCACTATACTTCAGGCAGCAAGCTTGAAATGGGCGAGGCTTTTCTTTTGACTTGCCTTAAGTGTTACAAATTGTAACAGCAGCGCGGGTTTTGGAGGGATATGTAATCCCATGTTTTTAATAATTTTTTTTAAAATGCAAAAATAATGCCCTTTAAAAAATACATACATGAATGTCAAAAAGGAAAGGGGCATTGTCAACCTGACGAAAGCGTCAGCCGTTAGGAGAGTGATTCAAGAGAATCTGACACGTTCTAATTTTTGCTTTTAAAGGATAAAGAAAATGAAAAAACTGATCGCTGTTTTTGTTTCCGCCCTGTTTGCTACCGCTGCTTTTGCACAGGCGCCAGCCCCGCAAAAGGCACCTGCTCCTGCAGAAAAGGCAGAAGTCAAGGCTGACATGAAAGCTGAAAAAGCTGAAGTCAAAGTTGAAAAAGCCGATGCTAAAAAATAATCAATTCCATCAATAAGACACCTCCCTCATTATTTCTAAAGGATAAAGAAAATGAAAAAACTGATCGCTGTTTTTGTTTCCGCCCTGTTTGCCACCGCTGCTTTCGCTCAGGCACCTGCTCCTCAAAAGGCACCAGCACAGGCTGAAATGAAAGCTGAAAAAGCGGAAGTCAAGGCAGAGAAAGCCGAAGCCAAAGCTGAAAAAGCTGAAGCCAAAAAATAATTGCAGTTTGGGATAAAAATCGCTGAATCACTGTCAACCGGATGAAACCGTTATCCGTTAATGGCAGTGATTCAGTTATTTACTGAATCCAATTTATCCCAACTTCAATTTTAAGGATGTGCAAAATGAAAAAGCTTATCGCTGTTCTGATCTCCGGTTTGTTTGCTACCGCTGCGTTTGCCCAGGCACCTGCTGAAAAAGCACCTGCCGAGAAAGCACCTGCTGAAAAAGCTGCACCTGCCAAGAAAGCGCCTGCCAAGAAAGCAAAAGCCAAAGCTGACAAGGCAGAAGTCAAAGCTGACAAGGCAGAAGTCAAAGCTGACAAGGCAGAAGCCAAAGCTGGCAAGGCAGAAGCCAAAGTCGAAAAAGCAGACGCAAAAAAATAATTTTTTGCCAGTCCGTTTAAAAAAGGCAGGGGGTTTCCCTGCCTTTTTCTTTATTGGTATTGTATGATTTTCATATTAATGATGCCGGTTGCTCATGATATGAAAAGAATTTCCTTTATTGTCACCTTATTATTCTCGTTGGCGGTATCTTTTTCCCCGGCTGTTGCTGCAGAACCTGTATCTGAATTTCCTGTCGTTAATCTGAAAATCGGAAAGCATGTGATAAAAGCCGAGCTTGCCAAAACAGAGGATCAGCGTACAAAGGGTCTGATGTTCAGAAAGCGACTGGATAAAAACGGCGGGATGCTGTTTGATTTTGGCGCGCCGGCAAAAGTCTGCATGTGGATGAAAAATACCTATATTCCATTATCTGTTGCATTTATTGATCAGGATGGGGTTATCGTCAATATAGAGGATATGGAACCGCTGACGACCACTTCGCATTGCAGCAGCGGATGGGTTGGTTATGCCCTGGAAATGAATCAGGGCTGGTTTGCCACCCGGAAGATCGAACCGGGCAGCAAAATTGAAGGCATTCCCAAATCCGACTGAGCTTTTGAGCGGCAGCAGTAAGGGAAATACACAATAACCGGCAGTCGGAGTCGGCTGTCTACAGGTGCTGGCTTGTTTTTGTACAGGCTGGCATACCAGGGTAAAAGACAGAAACCATGTCATACTTTTTCCGGGCGTTGCGATGAAATCAGTGATCAGATGGCTGGTCGATGTAACAAGAATGCAATTTCGTCCCGGATTGCGTCTGTTTCTGACATTCATCCCTATTGCCGTGGTGATTTGCGTCGGCAGTTATTTCTACTATCAGCACGAACTCCGTCATACCCACGATCAGCATGCAAAAACAGAGTATGCCACGGTGATGGCCGGTGTCATCTCCCTGGACCGAAGTCTGCAGTATGCCACCCGGGATTTGCTCGATCTGTATGACCGGACCGACTTTCACCAGATGCTCGATAACCCGACCAGCCGCAATATTGATCAGGTGGCGGTTGACTGGATAACCTTTTCAAGGATCAAGCAGGTTTACCACAAAATCCGGTGGATAGATGAAACGGGTAATGAGCGACTCAGGGTGAACTACCAGACACCTGAACCACAGCGCGTGCTGCCAAAAAAGCTGCAGGACAGGAAAGACCGGTACTTTTTTGCCGACACATTCAAGCTCAACAAGGGAGAGGTCTATGTTTCCCCTCTTGATCTGAATATTGAGCATGATGCCATCGAAGTACCTTATGTTCCGACGATTCGTCTGGGTGTTCCGGTATTTGATCAGTGGGGCAAAAAACGCGGCATCCTGATGATCAATCTTTTTGCCAGTGATATGCTTCAGCGCTTTGAGCAGTCGACAAGTCTGCTCAGTCACCAGATCTGGCTGCTCAACCAGGATGGGTACTGGCTGAAAGGACCTGCATCAGAAGATGAGTTTGCTTTCATGTTCCAGCAGGGTGAGCGCAGTATGCTGAGCCGCTATCCTGATGCCTGGGAAATGATCAGCCATGAGGATTCAGGGCAGTTTCTGACCCGGGAAGGCCTGTGGAGTTTCCAGACATTGCGCCCGCTTGAAGCCTGGCACAAGTCAAGTACCGGCAGTACCAAAATATTTTCTCCCAGTGACGCCCAGGTGGATATCAGAGCTTATCAGTGGAAGATCGTCTCGCTTTTGCCGATAGCCAAATACAACACCGGCATGCCGTATTCCATTGCCAAGCATATCGGCATCACGTTTTTTGTCCTGCTGATTTCATTTGTGCTTGCATCACTTCTGGTCCGTGTTCAACAGGCGAGAAATAATCTGCTGTCCAATCTGGAAGAAATGGTACAGGTCAGAACAGAGGATTTGCAGAAGGTGAATACCGACCTGAGAGAGAGTGAGGCGCGTATCCGGAGTCTTTTCGAGAATATTCCGGATCTTATCTGGTTGAAAGACCAGCATGGCACGTATCTCAAATGCAATACGGCTTTTGAAAATTATCTGGGGCTGAAAGAAAGTGAGATTGATGGCAGGACCGACTTTGAATTACCGCACCAGGAATTTGCCGACCTGTTTCGTGAAACGGATGACCTGGTACTTGCTGATGGCATATTGCGAATTCGTGAGGTCTGGTACACCTATCCAGCCACCGGAAAGCGCGCGCTCTTTGAAGTGATCAAGGTACTCGTCAAGACACAGGAGGACGAGACTATCGGCGTACTTGGCATTGCACGGGACATTACCGAACGCAAGGAAGCGCAGGAAAGACTGGAGCTTTCCGCACTGGTATTCAAAAACAGCAGTGAGTCCATACAGATCACAGATGCGGATAACAGGATTGTTGCGGTTAATCCGGCATACGAGCGTGTGACGGGCTTTACGCAGGAAGAGGTGGTGGGGAAAGACCCCAAAATCGTAAATTCCGGCCGGCACGACAAGGCCTTTTTCCGGGCAATGTGGGAATCCATCAAAACTATCGGCGGCTGGCAGGGGGAAATCTGGAACCGACGCAAAGATGGTGAGCTCTACGCGGCATGGGTGACCATTAATGCGGTGTATAACGATGACGGGTCGGTCAGAAACTATATCGAACTCAGCAAGGATTTCACCAAGGAAAAAGAAGCGGAGGATCTGATCTGGCGTCAGGCAAACTTTGATTTCCTGACAGGTCTTCCCAACCGCAGCATGTTTATGGACCGCCTGCGGCAGGAAATTATCAAGGCACATCGTACGGACAACAAGCTGGCTCTCCTTATCATCGGACTGGATAATTTCAAGGGGGTCAACGACGCCTATGGCCATGAGATGGGAGATACGCTTTTAGTGGAGGCCGCGAGCCGGATCAGTAAAACGATCAGGGATATTGATGTTGTCAGTCGTGAGGCCGGTGATGAGTTCGGTGTGATTCTGACCGAGGTCGACGATCTTAATGATGTCGGACTGATTGCGCGTGAATTGCAGCAGATACTGGCCACCCCATTCCCGTTGGGTGATGAGATGGCTTATATCACGGCCAGTATTGGTGTCTCTATTTATCCTGATGATGGAAAAGACAACGAGTCCCTGTTCAGGAATGCCGATCAGGCCGTCCATGTTGCCAAGAAAAGCGGACGCAACCGGATCAGTTACTTCAAGCAATCGATGGAAGAGGTTGCGCGCAGCCGCATGGCACTGACCAATGATTTGCGTAATGCCATGGAGGAAGGCCAGTTTGAGGTGATGTATCAGCCGATTATCGAATTATCCACCGGCATGATTCACAAGGCAGAGTCTTTGATTCGCTGGCACCACCCTGTCCGTGGCATTGTCAGTCCGGGGGAGTTTATTCCGCTGGCTGAGGAAACCGGCATGATCTTTTCGATCAGTGAATGGGCCTTTAGCGAGGTGATCAAACAGGTGGCATTATGGCGGGAACGCTTTTATCCGGATTTCCAGATCAGCTTCAATATGTCGCCTGTTGAGTTTCATGATGAGGAGGATAATCACAACACGCTTTTTGATATCCTGCACAAAAACACGGTTCCAGGAAAAAGCGTGGTGGTGGAAATCACCGAAGGCCTGCTTCTGATCTCCAATGAAAGTGTCATAGATAAGCTGTCTCGTTTTCATCATGAAGGAATAGAAGTGGCGCTGGATGATTTTGGTACCGGCTATTCTGCACTTTCGTACCTGAAGAAATTTGACATTGACTATCTCAAGATTGACCAGTCATTCATTCATGAACTTGAGACAGAACCCCGGGACATGGCATTGACCGAGGCGATTATTGTGATGGGACACAAGCTTGGCATGAAAGTGATTGCCGAGGGCGTGCAGACAGAGACACAGGTTGCATTACTCAAGCAGGCGGGATGCGATTATGGCCAGGGGTACATTTTTTCCGAGCCGGTTCCTGCAAGAGAATTTGAGGTGTTGCTCAGAAAACGCAATGCCCCGAATACCTGATGCCAGATATCCGGGGAACGTGTTATTGCCGATTATCCAGCCAGCTTTTTGCGTAACAGTTCATTAACCTGTGCGGGATTGCCTTTGCCTTTGGTGGCTTTCATGACCTGGCCGACAAGCGAGTTGAAAGCCTTGTCCCTGCCGGCGCGGAATTCCTCAACCGATTTCTGGTTGGCGGCAAGGACTTCATCAATAATTTTTTCCAGCTCGCCTGCATCTGAAATCTGTTTGAGGCCTTTGGCTTCAATGATTTTGTCAACACTGTCCGCTTCACCCGATCCGGATTCCCACATATCGGCAAAAATTTCCTTGGCAATCTTGTTGGAGATGGTGCCGTCCGAGATACGGGTCATCAAAAGCGAAAGCTGCCCGGCTGTGACAGGCGCTTCATCAATACCGATATTTTCCCGGTTCAGTGCGGAAGAGACATCGCCCATCAGCCAGTTTGCACTTTGCTTGGCAAGCGGCATTCCCGACCGGGCAACCAGTTTCTCATAATAATCAGCCATGGCTTTTGACTGTGTCAGGACAGTGGCATCATATTCAGACAACCCATAATCGGTGATAAAACGCTCACGCATGGCATCCGGCAGTTCGGGCATCTGTGCCTTCACCTTTTCAATCCATTCAGGCGAGATGACCAGTGGCGGCAGATCCGGGTCAGGGAAATAACGGTAGTCCTGTGAATCTTCCTTTGTCCGCATCTCGCGGGTTTCCCGCCTGTCCGGGTCATACAGGCGGGTTGCCTGGACAACAGAACCACCGCTTTCAATCAGTTCGATCTGGCGCTGTACTTCGTAGTTGATGGCATCTTCCAGATTGCGGAATGAGTTCAGGTTTTTAATTTCGCAACGGGTGCCGAATTCGGCCTGTCCTTTTGGCCGAACCGATACATTCGCGTCGCACCGGAAGGAGCCTTCCTGCATATTGCCGTCACAAACACCAAGCCAGGTAACCAGTGAATGCAGGGTTTTTGCATAGGCCACGGCTTCTGCTGCACTGCGCATATCAGGTTCTGTCACGATTTCCAGCAGTGGCGTGCCGGCACGGTTCAAGTCGATGCCGCTCATGTCCAGATAATCCTCATGAAGCGATTTGCCGGCATCTTCTTCCAGATGGGCGCGCGTCAACGGTATGGTCTTGATTTCCTGTTTACCGTTTTGTTCAAGCATAAAGGAAACTTTTCCACCGGCCAGGACCGGTTTTTCAAGCTGGCTGATCTGATAGCCTTTGGGGAGATCGGGGTAAAAATAATTTTTGCGGGCAAAAATCGATACCGGGGCAATATCCGCCCCAACAGCCAGGCCGAACCGGATCGCTTTTTCCACTGCGCCACGATTCATTACCGGCAATGTGCCGGGCAAGGCCAGATCAAGCGCACTGGCCTGCGTATTCGGCCCGGCGCCAAAATGGGTGGATGCGCCACTGAAGATCTTGGATTCGGTTGACAGTTGTGCATGTGTTTCCAGGCCGATCACTACTTCCCATTGCATGATGTTTCCTCTATTTTCGTCATGTCATTAAACGGTTATCTTATTCCTGTTCCGGTATCAGGCAGGCGAGCGCAAGTGCCAGTCGGTTGCGCACTGGTATTGATGTGCGATATTCAAAAGTCTCATCTCATCAAAATAATTGCCTGTCAACTGCAACCCTACCGGACGGCGGGAATTGATTTCGCCCTGGCCAAAACCACAGGGAATGGACATGCCAGGCAGGCCGGCAAGATTGGTCGAGATGGTATAAATATCGCCCAGGTAGCTGGCTACCGGATCATCCGCTTTTTCCCCGATATTCCACGCGACAGTTGGTGAGACAGGGCCCATAATGACATCGCACCGGGTAAAGGCGGCACGAAAATCCTCGGCAATCAGGCGGCGGATTTTTTGCGCATGAATGTAGTAGGCGTCGTAGTAACCGTGGCTTAATACATAGGTGCCCATGATAATCCGGCGTCTGACTTCTTCGCCAAAACCTTCTGTCCGGGTTTTGCGGTACATATCCTGCAGGTCGGTATAGTTTTCCGCACGGAAGCCATATCGGATGCCATCAAAACGGCTGAGATTGGATGATGCCTCAGCTGAGCCGATAACATAATAGGCAGGGATGCACATGGTCGTATTCTGCAGGGAAATGTCTACCAGGGAGGCCCCCAGCTTTTCGTATTCAGCAAGGGCATTTCGTACAGCCTGTTCCACATCGGCGGCCAGGCCCTCACCAAAGTACTCGCGCGGGATACCGATTTTCAGGCCGGTCAGCGGTTTGTTCAGGTCACGCGTAAAATCCTCGGTTTCGCGCTCAACACTGGTAGAGTCACGCGGATCAAATCCGGCTATTGCGGTTAACAGCATGGCACAGTCTTCTGCCGTTTTGGCAAGCGGACCGCCCTGGTCCATTGAGGAGGCGTAAGCCATCATGCCATGGCGCGATACACGGCCGTAAGTGGGCTTGATGCCGGTGATGCCGCAAAATGAAGCAGGCTGCCTGATCGAGCCGCCAGTATCGGTTCCGGTCGCAACGGGTGTGAGACCGGCGGCAACAGCAGCCGCCGAGCCGCCGGATGAGCCGCCTGGTATTGCCGTTTTATCCCAGGGATTTTTAACCGGACCGAACCATGACGTTTCATTGGAGGAACCCATGGCAAATTCATCACAGTTCAGCTTGCCCAATGTGACCATGCCAGCCTGTTGCAGTTTTTCAACGACGGCGGCGTCAAACGGGCTGGTGTAATTGGCCAGCATTTTTGAGGCGGCGGTTGATCGCCAGCCCTTTGTCACAAAAACATCCTTGTGCGCAACCGGAATACCGGTCAGTTTGCCGGCTTCTTTTTTTGCGAATTTTTCATCAGCAGCTTTTGCCTGCGCTAGCGTCAGTGTGTCATCCACATGTAAAAAGGCATTCAGATCACTTTGATGAATGCGTTCAAGAAACAGCCGGGAGAGTTCAGTTGCGGAAATCTGGCCGGCATGGAGCAGGGATGAGAGTTCTGAAATGGTTTTGGTATACATGAGGTTGTCAGCGGCGAAGGTTCAGCTTGTAGTAAAAAATGAATTCCTGAAAAAGTGCCAGGCCATTATTCAATGACCTTCGGGACCAGATAAAGGCCGTTTTCCACCGCCGGCGCTGATTTCTGGTACTCCGCATGATGATCCGTTTCTGTAATCTGGTCTTCCCTCAGACGCAAGGAAAGATTGTCATAATAAGCAGCAATAGGATGGCTGAGTGGCTCAACACCTGCTGTATCAATGGCCCGCATTTTTTCGATAAGAGAAAAAATATCGTTTAACTGATCCAGATTTTTTTGCAGCTGATTTTCAGGAACTTCCAATTGAGACAGTTGGGCAATATGGAGGACATCGGATGGCGTGAGATGCATAATTTTTGTGATTTCGAGTCTGAAAAAAGTTAAAAAAGCGACAAAACTGAAAAAAGTCAGCAGAAAGCAGTGGTTATGACGTAATAGTACTGAATATCAAGCAAATTATAAGGTAGAATATCGCGTTTATGTTTGGTTCGTTTTTTTTTAAACGAATTGAGGTTATTATTTGCATCGTACAAATTCCCGGTTTCGGGGTTTATTTAAAGTTAACGCGCTTGCTAATGCGCATCAGGATTGTTCATGTTTGGATTTTTACGCAGCTATTTTTCAAATGATCTGGCAATAGATCTGGGTACAGCAAATACACTGATATACGTCAGGAACTCAGGCATCATTCTTGATGAGCCTTCAGTTGTCGCTATCCGCCAGGAAGGCGGACCCAATGCGAAGAAAAATATTCAGGCAGTCGGCCATGAAGCCAAGCAGATGCTTGGCAAGGTTCCGGGCAATATTGAAGCCATCCGTCCCATGAAAGACGGCGTGATTGCGGATTTTACCGTTACCGAGCAGATGCTCAAGCAGTTCATCCGTATGGTGCATGATTCCAAATTTTTCAAACCCTCACCACGTATTATCGTTTGTGTTCCCTGCGGTTCAACCCAGGTGGAACGCCGGGCCATTCGTGAGTCAGCGCTGGGTGCCGGTGCCTCCAAGGTCTATCTGATTGAAGAGCCGATGGCTGCTGCTATTGGCGCCGGCCTGCCGGTTTCCGAGGCAACAGGTTCCATGGTGGTGGATATTGGCGGCGGTACGACCGAGGTGGGCATTATTTCGCTTGGCGGTATGGTTTACAAGGGTTCTGTCCGTGTTGGCGGTGATCGTTTTGATGACGCGATTGTCAACTATATCCGTCGTAACTACGGCATGCTGGTAGGTGAGCAGACAGCGGAAGCCATTAAAAAGAGCATTGGTTCTGCTTTTCCCGGCACGGAAGTCAAGGAAATGGAAGTCAAGGGCCGGAATCTTTCCGAAGGTATTCCCCGCTCTTTCACCATTTCCAGCAATGAAATTCTTGAGGCATTGACTGATCCGCTCAATCAGATTGTGTCGGCTGTCAAAAATGCACTGGAGCAGACGCCGCCGGAACTGGGCGCCGATATTGCTGAAAAGGGCATGATGCTGACCGGCGGTGGCGCCCTCTTGCATGACATTGATCGCCTGCTCATGGAAGAAACCGGTTTGCCGGTTCTGATCGGCGAAGATCCGCTGACCTGTGTTGTGCGTGGTTGCGGTATTGCACTGGACAAAATCGATCAGCTTGGTTCCATTTTCTCCTACGAATAATAGTCTGTATGACCAGGCCGGTTTGGAGTAACGATACTCATCAGTTTTTATTCACAGATGACATCTGTGAGATGTGGTATTTATAACCGGCGCTGTTATGCAATACGCACCACCGCCCCTATTCAAACAAGGCGCACCGGCTCGCGTAAGAGTTGCTGTCTATATCCTTGCAGCCATCATCATGCTGATGATTGATTCACGGCTGCATGCGCTTGTCCAGGTACGCCAGGCAATCTGCTTTGTTTTATATCCCTTCCAGAAAGCAGCCCTTATGCCAAGGGATATGTTGTATGGCGCTGGAGACTATTTCACATCAGTGACTTCCCTGCAGGAGGAAGTGGATGTGTTGCGCAAGCGGGAACTGGAAAATGCGCAGACATTGCAGCAGGCTGAGCAACTGGCAAGCGAAAATGCCCATCTGAGGCAATTACTCAAACTGAATGAACGGCTTTCCGTTAAATCCGTGCCGGCTGAAATTCTCTATGACGCAAGAACATCCTATGCCCGCAAAGTGGTCTTGAACAGGGGCAGTAACGACGATGTCGTCGCCGGGCAGCCGGTTATTGATGAAAATGGCGTTATCGGGCAGGTTACCCGTGTTTTCCTTTCCACTTCCGAAGTTACCCTTTTGACAGACAAGGACCAGGCCATACCGGTCCTTGCCGCCAGGACCGGTATACGCAGTATTGCCTATGGCCGTGGTCAGTCCGGTTATCTTGAATTGCGATTCATGGAGGCCAATGCCGATATCCAGCCAGGTGATGTCGTCGTGACTTCAGGTATTGACGGCCTGTATCCGCCAGGGCTGGCTGTTGGTGAGGTCGTGGATGTCAGTGATAATGCATCCGGATCGTTTAACCATATTCTTTGCCGGCCATTAGCAGGTCTGGACCGGAACCGGCAGGTGTTGGTTTTATTGACCGACACCAGTGTTGCTCCTCCTCCGCCTGAAGAAGGTGAAGATGAAACGGGTGGCAAAAAACGCCGAGGGGCTGATATTACGGCGGCCAGGAAAAAAGCGGGGGTGAAATGAGTCGATCACAGCTTGCAAAAACCATTTTATTGCCTGCCAGCCCGGTTTTTATTGCCATTACCCTTTTTATCGCGTTTTTGCTGAATCTGCAACCCTGGGGACAGATAGTCGGTATGCCCGATTTTGTGGCACTTTGTCTCGTATTCTGGGGCGTTCACCAGCCAAGGCGGGTTGGGATGGGCACGGCATTTTGCATGGGCTTGCTGATGGATGTGAACAATGCGACGCTTTTTGGTGAAAATGCACTGGCTTATGCTGTTCTATCCTATCTGGCTATCACCATTCACCGGCGTGTCTTGTGGTTTCCGCTCAGGAAGCAGGTATGGCTTGTTTTGGCCCTGCTGCTTTTAACGCAGTTGATACAGATGTTTGTCCAATTCCTGATCAATGACCGTTTTTCCAGTTGGCTGTATCTGTTGGACAGTTGTGTTGCCGCTGCCCTGTGGCCGCTTTTGACCGTTGTCCTCCTGGCACCACAACGACGGGCTATTGACAAGGATCTGGATCGCCCCCTGTAAAACCGGCAGGGTTTTCCGGTTTGACCCTTATTGTTGATTGAAAAAACGCTAATCAGTTCCTGGCATGGCAAATCTGAACGATACAGACCGCGACCTACACTTTTTTCGCTGGCGACTGGCGGTGCTGGTCGGGCTGGTTCTGATTTGTTTTTTCGTTCTGTTTGTCCGTTTTTTCTGGCTGCAGGTTGTTCGCCATGATAAATTTGCCTCCCAGGCAGAGGAAAATCGCATCTCCATTGTGCCCATTGTCCCTAACAGGGGATTGATCATGGATCGAAACGGCGTTTTGCTGGCACGAAATTATTCTGCCTACACGCTGGAGATAACGCCATCAAAAATCCGGGGGAAACTGGATGACGTCATTAATGAACTGGCCGAAATTGTCACGATCAAATCACGTGACCGGAAACGTTTCAAAAAACTGTATGAAGAGTCCAAGCGGTTTGAAAGCATTCTTATCCGAAGTCGCTTGACCGATGAGGAAGTGGCGCGTTTTATTGTGCAGCGATATCGTTTTCCCGGCGTTGATATCCAGGCAAGGCTTTTCAGGCAATATCCGATGGGCAGCGCGGCGTCGCACGTGATTGGGTATATCGGCCGGATGAGCCAGAAGGATATCGAAAATCTCACTGAAGAGGATGAGGCCAATTACCGCGGGACCAATTACATTGGTAAAGAAGGTGTTGAAAAGAGCCATGAGCGGGAATTGCATGGCATAACCGGATATGAGGAAATGGAAGTTTCCGCGGGCGGCAGGGCAATACGGACGCTTTCTCATAGCGCGCCGGTTCCGGGTAACAACCTGTATCTGTCGATTGATATCGAGCTTCAGAAAGTGGTGGAAGAAGCCTTTGGCAATCGCCGGGGGGCGCTGGTGGCGATACAGCCGGAAACGGGAGAGGTGCTTGCTTATGTTTCGACACCGACTTATGATCCCAATCTCTTTGTGGAAGGCATTGACCAGCAAAGCTGGGATGAACTCAATAATTCACCCGATCATCCATTGATCAATCGTCCGTTGCGGGGCGCCTACCCACCGGGTTCCACTTACAAGCCCTTCATGGCCCTGGCTGCGCTTGAGCTGGGAAAGCGGACGCCGGAGTCTGCCATTTCTGATCCAGGCTATTTTTATTTTGGCAACCACCGCTTCCGTGATGACAAAGTCGGTGGGCACGGTATTGTCGATATGTACAAATCCATCGTGCATTCCTGCGATACGTATTACTACATCCTCGCAAACGACATGGGTGTGAATATGATGCACGATTTCATGAAAAAATTCGGTTTCGGTCAGTTGACCGGCATTGATCTGGCCCATGAGAGAAAAGGGCTGTTGCCGTCAACCGAATGGAAAAGAACCGCATTCAAGACACCGGAACAGCAGAAATGGTATGCAGGCGAAACCATTTCACTGGGAATTGGACAGGGATATAACTCGTTCACGCCGATGCAACTGGCCTATGCAACCGCGATGTTAGCCAATGGTGGCAAGACGCGAAAGCCACATCTTGTTCATGCGCTGGAAAACAGTGTGACACGCGAAAAGGTTGCGGTTGTGGCAGAGTCCAGAGAGGTCGCACTCAAACCGGAAAATGTGGAGGTCATCAAGCGTGCGATGGTGGGGGTGACCAAGGAAGGAACCTCAGCCAGGATATTTGGCAGGGCGGGCTATGAATCGGCCGGAAAAACCGGGACTTCCCAGGTTATCGGTATGAAGCAGAATGAGAAATATGTTGCCAGCCGGATTGCTGAAAAACACCGTGACCACGCCCTGTATATTGCTTTCGCTCCTGTCGACAAGCCGACAATTGCCATTGCCCTCATTGTAGAAAATGGAGGATTCGGGGCGACGTCAGCAGCGCCAATCGCAAAAAAAGCGCTGGATTATCATTTACTGGGCAAACGTCCTGATAAGAATGAAAGGGCATATGTACCGGAGGTTCCGGCAGAGACAGAAGAAGAGGATGACGAGGATATTGAAGAAGATGTCGTGCCAGCCGTGGGACGGGAAGAGGAATTATCTCCGGTAGTGCCTGAAGAATCAGGCAGTGCGAATGGCAGAAAAAAGAACAACAGTGGCAATAACGGGTTGGCGCAATGAATATACCTGACAGAACAACGATAGTGAATTTTTTCAGAAGGTATGTGACAGTTCTGGATGGACCGCTGGCACTGATTGTTTTTCTGATTGTTTCTACCGGACTGATTACGCTTTATTCGGCAGGGATTGATTTCCCGGGGCGCATAGAAGACCAGTTGCGCAATATCCTGCTGGGTTTTGTTATCATGTGGATTGCTGCCAGTGTGCCGCAGCCGGTCCTGATGCGGTTGGCCGTCCCGCTGTACACTATTGGCATTGCCCTGCTTTTGGCAGTTGCCATGTTTGGCCTGATCAGAAAAGGCGCTCGCCGCTGGCTGAATGTCGGCATTATTATCCAGCCTTCCGAGATGATGAAAATAGCCGTTCCCATGATGCTGGCGTGGTTTTTCCAGCGTCGTGAGGGACAGCTCGGCTGGCGGGAGTTTCTGGGTGCGGCAGTTTTGCTTGGCATTCCTGTCGCGTTTATCATGAAACAGCCTGATCTGGGTACCGCGCTTTTGGTTACCGCATCCGGCTTTTACGTTATTTTCCTGGCAGGCCTGTCGTGGAAAGCCATCGCGGCGCTGGTGGCGACGGTGGCCGCCAGCCTGCCCCTTGCATGGAGCATGCTCCATGACTATCAGCGCCAGCGAGTCATGATGTTGATTGATCCTTCTTCCGATCCGCTTGGAAAAGGATTCCATATCATCCAGTCCATGATTGCCATTGGTTCGGGAGGAGTGACCGGAAAGGGGTGGTTACAGGGAACACAGGCATATTTGCATTTTGTGCCCGAACGAACGACAGACTTTATCTTTGCGGTTTATGCCGAAGAATTCGGTCTGATTGGCAATATTGTGCTGCTTATTTTATACCTGATACTTATCGGGCGCGGCATGACGATTACCATGCAGGCGTCATCGCTTTTCTCACGCCTGTTGGCCGGTGCCATTACCATGATGTTTTTTACCTATGCATTTGTGAATATGGGAATGGTGAGCGGTATATTGCCTGTTGTGGGGGTTCCACTCCCCTTCATGAGCTATGGCGGGACAGCAATGGTTACCCTGGGCTTCGGTACCGGTATTCTGATGAATATCCAGCGACACCGGAAGCTGGTGCAGACTTAGGGGCAACCTAAGAAAGACCAGTGAGCGCATCATTTGGTTTACAATGGCAATGTTGCTTTAAAGAATGATTTTGCCGTATGGACTCAAAACAGATGAATGCTATTGTTGATCGCTCTGTCTCAGACAACACACAATCTTTCTCTATTTCCATCAATCTGCTGGTTGTATTGTTCGCCGTGTGTTGCTTGATGCTGGCAGGGTGTTCCACTACCCCGAAATCGTCCGGAAGATATCCGGGAAAAACATCCGGAACAACCGCTTCTGCCGGAACCGGTTCAGGCCTTCCCAAGGCCGGCTCCGGACGGGGAGGGTACTATCTGGATGATGGTCCGATGGAATACACACCGGAAGACCTGATGAATACGCCCGATGCCATTCCCCGTGTAGAGCCCTATGCCCGTGCAGCCAACCGGCCCTATACTGTATTTGGCAAAACCTATGTGCCCGTCACGAACAACCGCCCTTATAAAGTTCAGGGGCATGGCAGTTGGTACGGCAAAAAATTCCATGGCAACAAGACCTCATCCGGTGAGGTTTATGACATGTTTAAAATGACAGCAGCCCATCCGACATTGCCGCTTCCCTGCTATGTGCGTGTAACCAATGTCAATACAGGAAAACAGATTATTGTCAGGGTGAATGATCGCGGCCCGTTCCATTCTGACCGGATTATTGACCTGTCCTATACCGCAGCAATGAAGCTGGGATACCTGAATCAGGGAAGTGCGCTTTTAGAAGTTGAGCATCTTTTGCCTGATGAAATCGAGCGCATCAATCTGGCAAGAACCAGTAATCCACCACCTATACAGCAAAGTACGCGCCAGACGGTTGCTGTCGCCCAGCAACCTGCTGTAGAGCAACAGACAAAACCGGCTGTCGTTGTGGCGGTGGCATCAACCGGTGCGGCCGGTAGTGTCGTTACGGCAAACCAGCCGTCAAAAGTGGTTGCCTATTACCTACAGTTGGGCGCCTACCAGCAAATCGGAAATGCACAGGCAACGCAGGCTGAATATGCCTTGAACTGGGCGCACATCCTGCCAGGAATGGAACTTGTCATGGCAGACGACTATTACCGTTTGTTTGCCGGGCCGTTTGGTTCACAGGAAGAAGCGGATTATGCCGCCCAGCAAATCGAGAGCACCGGACGTCGTCCATTGGTTGTCAGGCGCTGATTCGTAAAGAGAGATGAAAAAGTATTGATACTTGGCTTTTACAACACCTCAACCAAGTGTGGTTTCGCCCCTCGAAAAATGGAGACAGTAAATGAGTGTCAAAACCGATAAACTGATCCGAATTGTTCGCAGTTTTCTCTTATTATTTACCGTCACCTATTGTACGGCTGCATTTGCTTACGATCTTCTCGATTGTCTGAATGATATAGCAATAGTAGATTCGGAAATTACCATCAGCAACAAAGCTTTGCTCGGGAACGTGGACATCCGAGCCTGTTAAGTGTTATCAAAAGGTAGCCGAAATAGACAACAGCATACCTCGTGGTATCGCCGTAGATTTATGCGCGGGCTCAATTAGTGCAAAAAAGACTATTGATTGTTATTATCAAGCTGGTACGAGAAGGCAGTTGAACCGTGGTTTGGCAACGACTCTTTGTGGTGCAAAAAAACTTGAAAAATAGTTCTGACTAATGATGTTTAAAAGTATTTACCCGAGCGTTTAATTAAGAGGTAGATTCTAAAGGCTTAAGTATGTAATTTCAAAAAAAAGCGCATGATGATCATGCGCTTTTTTTATATGGTGTCAAAAAAGTAAAAGCGAATCAGTCGCCATACAATTTCTGTTTGAGTTCACGGCGCTGTTGTGCTTCGAGCGACAAGGTAGCGGTTGGACGAGCCAGCAGTCGCGGAACACCAATAGGCTCACCTGTTTCTTCACACCAGCCATATTCTTCAGCATCAATGCTGGCAATGGATTGCTGTACTTTTTTCAGAAGCTTGCGCTCACGATCCCGCGTCCGCAGTTCAAGTGCATGTTCTTCCTCAATGGTGGCACGATCAGCCGGGTCCGGAACCAGTGGAGTGTCCCGAAGGTTTTCTGTCGTCTCACCGGCATTCTTGATGAGCGTGCTTTCAAGTTCTTTCAAACGGTTCCTGAAAAAAGCAAGCTGGGCAGGATTCATATAATCCTTCTCACCCATTTTCAGAATCTGCTCTTCAGTGAGGAGTACATTATCTGCTGATTTTGCAGATGCCGCCTTTTTCGCTTTTGTCTTCACGTTGCTTACTCCCTTCACTTTGTGTGGGTTAATTATAAAACCGGGCAACTTTATAAATAAGATAAGTATTGCACAATGGATTCAAAAGTTCTGCAAGTAAATTTATTTGCAGAAATGACCCCAGTCAAGCTCCACAAAATTAATTAATCCATAATACTACTGTTTTTTCATCCATATATCCAGTTTATATCAGACACCCCGTCAACCCTTCCCTGAAAGCAGACTCCGGCAGATCCTTTCCGATGAAGACCATTGTGCTTTGACGCGTTTCACCATCTGCCCATTTTTCCACGATATCCGAGCCCATCAGCTGGTGCACGCCCTGAAAGACGACCTTGCTGTCCGCATTTTCCATATAGAGAATGCCCTTGTATCGCATCATCTGGCTGCCGTATGCCTGAAGCATTTTTGACAGGAAATGATTCAGCATGTCCGGATTGAAAGGGCGTTCGCTCCGGAAAACGAAGGCCCGGATATCATCCAGATGACGGGCATGTCCATGATGGCAATCCGGTCCACAGGGTCCCTCGTGATGATGACTGTGATCGGCAATTGGTATGGTGACATCCAGGCGGCTGTTCAGGTGAAAGCCTTTCAGGCCCAGTACCTTGTCCAGTGCAATGCATCCGAAATCAACCCTGTCGATAGTTGCTTGCGGATTGATCCGGTGAAGACGCGCAATCAGTATGTCGATTTCATCTGCGGAGACAAGATCGGTTTTTGAGAGCAATATGCGATCGGCAAATCCTGCCTGGCGTCTTGCTTCTTCAAACTCATCCAGTTGTTGCATGGCATGAACGGCATCGACCAGTGTGACAATACCGTCTATCAGGTAGGCACGCGAGACATCCGGGTCCATGAAAAAGGTCTGAACAAGAGGGCCGGGGTCAGCCAGTCCGGTCGTTTCAATAATGACGCGGTCAAAATCCAGTGTACCGGTGTCACGTTTTTCTGTCAGCGAATTCAGGGCAATAACCAGATCACCCCGCACAGTACAGCAGATACAACCATTGCTCATTTCAATGATTTCTTCGGCGCGGGTTTCTACCAGAATGGAACTGTCGATATTTTCCGGCCCGAATTCATTTTCGATGACAGCGATTTTCTGCTGGTGATTATCAGTCAGAATCCGGTTCAAAAGCGTGGTTTTTCCGGCGCCGAGAAAGCCGGTAATGATGGTGACGGGAATCAGTGCCATAGTGTTTTGTGTTATTTCTTTTTTGCCCGGGGATGGGCGGCATCATAAATACGGGCAAGGTGCTGAAAATCCAGGGCGGTGTAGATCTGTGTCGAGGCAATGGATGCATGCCCCAGCATCTCCTGTACGGCACGCAGATCGCCGGATGACTGGAGAATGTGGGATGCAAAAGAATGCCGCAGGACATGGGGATGGACATTGAGTGGCAGGCCCAGTGCCTGTGCATGCGCCTTCAGTCGCATCTGCACGATACGCGGTGTCATGCGGCGTCCGCGCTGATTGATGAAAAGTGCGCGCTGTCCATCAGCTTCTTTTGGTTGTATCAATTGCTCACGCACAGACAGCCATGCCTTGATGGCGTCGATGGCAGCCTGGCCAACCGGCACAATCCGTTTTTTATTGCCTTTGCCTGTTACAAAAATTTCCTGGTCATTCAGGTTAATCCAGCTAAATGAGGTATAGCCGTTTTCCTGGATATGGCGCACATCCAGCCCGGTCAATTCAGATACCCGCAAACCACTCGAATACAGCAGTTCAAACATGGCCTGGTTGCATATCGGGGTGATCGTATCATCCTCTCCGTGGTGAGGAGGCGCTGATGGCGTGGCAACCAGTTGTACTGCATCGTCTACTGAGAGCGCTTTGGGCAGGCCCTTCACCCGCCGGGGTGCCTTGATGGTTTCTGCCGGGTTGGCCGGCAGCCCGGTCTGTTCAGCCAGCCACTGATAAAAACCCCGCCAGGCAGAGAGCTTGCGGGCAATGGAGCGGGGATTCATTCCTGACGCGTGCAGCCTGGAAACAAAACGGCGTATCTGGTGATGTGTCAGCTTCCCCAGCGGGATATCCTCTGACATCTTCTGGAGCTGGAAGAGATCCCGCCGGTAATTATCCACCGTATGGCCTGACAATTTTCGTTGTGTCAGCAGGCCATCCAGATAGGCATTGATAGCTGCCTCATCTGTCTGGAATACCTGACGGGCGGGCATACGGGTTTCAACCAATAAGACACATCAGGGCTGCGCTTGCCGTCTGGGAAATTTCAGACAGAAAATCCGTCGCCATATCGGCACGGAAACGGGCGGCATCGGGCGAACCAAGAACCAGCAGTCCAAAGGTGCCGGTTTCTGTTTTGAGTGGAATCAGGGCAATGGATTCAATAGAAACCGATTCGCCAAACCAGTGGCTGGCTTCAAAATCATTGTTTTTTCCGCAGTAAGGCGCCTGCAGGCCCTGGGCAAAAATCCGGATAGCTTCTGATACATCCTGCGCGAACCATTCGTCTGCATACGGTTCATCAATATCCCAGAGCCGGAGCGTTGCCTGCGGAATGGAGAAAATGGTCTGTAATTCTGAAACCAGCGTTTTTGCGCGGTCTGACTCCTGCTGTACTTTCAGGATAGCGCGTGTCCATTCCTGAATGCGGTGCATCAGGGTGTCATTATCCCGGGCGATCCGGACGAGCTCAGCAATGCGCAATTCCAGTCCCTTGTTTTTTTCCCGCACGATTTCGATTTGCCGTTCATGCAGCGAAATGGCTTTACCCAGAAGCGGGCTTGTCAGTTGGACATCAGCCAGCAGTTCTGCATGCTCATTAAAAAAATGCGGATTATCCTGTAAATAAGCGGCAATGATGGTGGAATCAAGGTTTTGTGTCATGATCGGATTAAAATAAGGACGGGGTTGGCTAAAAGACTGATTTTACATGACATGCGCCAGCCTGTGCCATTTTCAAAAAGAAAGACAGCGTATGAAAACGTATGCCATTGGCGATATACAGGGGTGTCTGGAGCCGCTTAAGATGCTGATGAAAAAAATTGAACACGATACGCCCGATGCCCGTTATCTTTTTGCCGGCGATCTGGTGAATCGGGGGCCGCATTCGCTTGAAACATTGCGCTTTGTCCGGGATATGGGGGAGATGGCGGTGTCTGTTCTGGGAAACCATGATTTGCATCTTCTGGCTATTGCTGCCGGGGCACGAAAAAAGGAGAGGCTGGGTTCACTCCAGGCCATCTTTGATGCGCCTGATGGTGACGAGCTGATCGACTGGCTGCGCCGCCGCCCGCTGGCGTATGCCGAGAGCGGGATGTTGCTTGTTCATGCGGGCGTACTTCCCCAGTGGACAGTGGAGCAGACGCTGATGCTGGCAAAAGAAGTCGAGTCGGTATTGCAGGGGCCCGACTGGATGGTTTTCATGCAGGAAATGTATGGCGATCAGCCCGCAACATGGCAGGATGATCTGACCGGGACTGATCGGTTGCGTTGCATTGTGAATGGCCTGACACGCCTGCGTTTTTGCAGTGAAGACGGGGAAATGGAATTCGATGCCAAGGAAGGGTTATCCGAGGCACCGGCCGGTTTTATTCCCTGGTTTGATGTGAAGGCCCGCCAGACGAAAAACGATACCATTATTTTCGGGCACTGGTCGGCACTGGGATTGCTGCTGCGTCCCGATCTGATGGCACTGGATACGGGATGCGTCTGGGGGCGGCAGCTTACGGCGGTGCGTCTTGATGACCGGGCGCTGTATCAGGTGGATTGCCAGGGCCTTTGTACGCCGGATGTTTTTTGAGTTCTGTCTGGATGACCTCATGCGCTTGCTGTGAAAGCACCCTGCGCTGCATGCCGGCAGATTCAATAACAGGCAGGATAGTCAGTTCAGCCCGGATGGTGTCGGTGTTTAATACGCGCATGATGTTGTCAACCAGGGACAGCTTGGTTTCTGACTCAATGGAAGGGTGGAAATGATCGTTTTCATCCACGTAATGCAAAACACATGGCTGAACCGGTGCGCCGGCTTCAATGGCGGCCTCAAAAAGATTGGAATGAAAAGGAAGCAGCCGGTTCTGGCTGCCGCCGGATGTGCCTTCCGGGAAAAAAACAAAATATTCCCCCTGGTGCAGATGAGTAACCAGGGCCCGAAACGTATTCCGAAGGTCCCGGGCATTGTTGCGTTTCAGGTAAACGGTGCCGGCTCGGGTTGCCAGCCATCCGATCAGCGGCCATGAGCGGATGGAGTCCTTGGCGATAAAGCGGCTGGGCTGTGCCGTATTGATCAGGAAAATATCCAGCCATGAGAGGTGGTTTGAAACAATCAGGGCATGCGGCGCCAGCAGGTGCTCATTGATAACGGTAATCCGAATGCCGATGATCCGGAAAAGTTTTCTGGACCAGTTCTGGATATATTCCCGCTGTTTTTCGGGTGTCCATGACGGGTAACGGAAAATACCGGTCAGTACTGCCGAAAAGGCATGCAGCAGCATTTTCAGAACACGGAAATAGGCTTTCATGTCAGTTGCTGTCAGCCGGTGATACTTTCATAGGCGATCCGGCCTTCCACAATCGTCATTTTCACCTGTCCTGTGACTTCTTTTCCTTCATAGGGCGTATGTTTGCCCTGGCTGGCAAATGCGGACGGCTTTACGATCCATTTGACAGCCGGATCGAAAAGGCAGATATCAGCAACGTAATCCGGTGTGAGTTGTCCGCATTGCAGTTGAAGGATACGGGCCGGATCGCTGGTTATTTTGGCAATTGCTCGTGAGAGTGCATCGGGTGAATTTGCTGTGTGCTCTTCTGCCCATTTGAGTGTCAGAGGCAAGAGCAGTTCAAGTCCGGTCGCTCCAGGGGTTGCCTCGCCAAATGGCAGCATTTTTTCATCATCATCCACCGGGGTATGATCCGAGCAGATGGCATCAATCGTGCCATCCAACAGGCCAAGCGAAATCGCATCACGGTCTTCCCGTGAGCGAAATGGCGGTAGCATGCGGGCGTTGGAGTCGAAAAAATCAATATTGTCTTCTGTGAGGTGAACGTGATGTGCACCGACATCACACGTAATCGATAGCCCCTCTTTTTTGGCTTCACGGACCAGTTCAATCCCTTTGGCTGTGGAGAGGCGGCACAGATGCAGACGAACGCCTGTTTGGCGAACCAGCTCAAACAACATATAAAGTGCAATCGTTTCGGCAATGGAAGGAACACCAGACAGCCCCAGCCTTGCCGCAACCGGTCCTGCATGCGCGATGCCTGAGCGTCCCAGCCAGGCATCCTGCGGTCTTAACCACACGCAATAGTCATAGGTCTTTGCGTATTGCAGGGCGCGCATCAGCATTTCCGTATTACGGACGGGTTCGGCTGCCTGCGAAAAGCCGATACAGCCGGATTCCCTCAGCTCCGCCATTTCGGTAAGGGATTCGCCTTTCAAGCCAACCGTCAGTGCGCCCAGTGGATAAACATGCGCCTGATAGAGCGATTTTGCCCGGTATTTCAGCATTTCAACAAGACCGGGCTCATCCAGAACCGGATCAGTATCCGGCGGGCAGACCAGGCTGGTGACACCGCCATGCATGGCGGCATTCATCTCAGACTCAAGGGTTGCCTTGTATTCATATCCAGGTTCACGCAAACGGGCGGACAAATCGACAAAACCGGGTGAAACGATGAGTCCGCTGGCGTCAATGATGCGATCCGGCGTGAAGTCGGGCCGGGATTGGCCGGGTTCTGTCACCGCCAGTATGTTGCCATCGGCGATGAAGATCTCCTTTTCGCCGTCTACCCCATTGGCCGGATCAATCAGGCGTCCGTTTTGAATGTGCAGTTTCATGTAATGTGTCCCTGGAATCGCTCTTTATCTCTCAACTGATCAAAACCTGCCGGTGTTCAATTTCCTGCCAGGATGCTCATGACCGCCATTCGCACCGCGATACCGTATGTCACCTGGGAGAGAATGACCGCCTGGCTGCCATCAGCCACTGCCGAGTCAATTTCCACCCCCCGGTTCATCGGGCCGGGATGCATGACAATCGCATCGGGTTTGGCCATTGCCAGCCGTTCAACCGTCAGGCCGTAATTTTTGAAGAATTCCTGTGCAGAGGGCAGCAGGGCACCGTTCATCCGCTCGTTTTGCAGACGCAGCATGATGATGACATCAACATCTTTCAGGCCTTGGGCCATATCCGTGTACAAACGGATGCCCATTTCCTCCATATGGGAGGAGACCAGGGTTCTCGGGCCAATCACGCGGACTTCAGGCACCCCCAGTATTTTCAACGCATGGATGTCAGAGCGGGCAACCCGGCTGTGCAATACATCACCAACGATAGCCACGGTGAGATTGGAAAAATCCTGCTTGTAGTGGCGGATCGTAAACATGTCCAAAAGCCCCTGTGTCGGGTGCGCATGCCGTCCATCACCGGCGTTGACGACATGGATATAGCGCTGCTTGTGTGCGTTCAGGTGCTGGGCAATCAAAAAAGGCGCGCCTGACTGGGCGTGTCTGACAACAAACATGTCAGCGTGCATGGCCCTCAGGTTATCGATGGTGTCTAACAGGGACTCTCCCTTGCTGGCACTGGACGCATCAATATTCAGATTAATGACATCTGCCGAGAGGCGTTTTGCTGCGATTTCAAAGGTGGTGCGTGTCCGTGTGGAATTCTCGAAAAAGAGGTTAAAGACACTTTTCCCGCGCATCAGGGGCACCTTTTTGACTTCCCTGTCTGAAATGCTCAGAAAAGAAGCCGCAGTATCCAGAATATGGGTCAGCACTTCACACGGAAGTCCTTCTATGGTCAGCAGATGCTGTAACTCACCGTGCTGGTTTAGCTGAGGATTAGGCATGTTCTACCGTCAGTGAAAAGATATTGTCATCAGTCCGGTGCAGTTCCAGCACCTGGTTTTTGGGAATGGATACTGTCAGGGCAACAAAATTGGCGGCAATCGGCAATTCCCTGTCGCCTCTGTCGATCAGGGCGGCCAGCAGGATTTTTCCCGGGCGGCCATAGTCAAACAATTCATTGATGGCAGCGCGGGTCGTCCTGCCGGTATACAGCACATCGTCGATCAATAAAATGGTCGCCCCTCCCACATCGAAAGGGATCTGGGTGGGTTTTACCGCAGCAGGCAGGCCTTTCTGTGCGTAATCATCCCGGTAAAAGGAGACGTCGATAAAGCCGGGAGGATTTTCCAGCTTCAGGTCTTTTGCCATACGCTCAGCAATCCAGGCGCCACCGGAATGAATGCCTACCAGCGCCAGATTGGGCTCGTCAATGAGTTCAGCCTGTATTTGCTGCAAGAGTGTTTGATACAGGGCTTCTGCATCAAGATTGTCAAGAGGTGGATTCATCAAAGTATTGTTGCAAAATAAGGGCGGCAGCATGCGCGTCATCTGCCTGACCCTGTTTAAAATTCAAAATACATGAAGAAAAACGCTCGTCAACCAGCACAGTACCAAGACCGAAGCGTCCGTGCAACTGGTTGGCGAAACGGCGGCAGCGTTTTGTCATGTCATGTTCTTTCCCATCCGCATGAAAAGGCAGCCCGATAACAAGGCTGGCCGGTTGCCATTCCATGATGAGGGATTCTATCGCATTAAAGCGGCCGGTATTGGATTCTTCATGAATAATTGTCAGCGGCCGGGCCTTTTTTAACAGCGTATTGCCTACAGCCACACCGATGCGTTTGAGACCAAAGTCAAATGCGAGTATGACGTCTTCCATTTCAGGATCGCGATGCGTTAAAAATCCAGGTAAAAGTTACGCATGGCCGCCTTGCGGTACCAGCATAAGCGGATCAATTCCCAACAGTTTCATGGCGGCAACATAACGCTCGCCAATGGGCATGTCAAAAATGACATCAGGGTCTGCCGCTACGGTCAGCCAGCCATTGCGGCCGATTTCCTCTTCCAGTTGCCCCGGACTCCACCCGGCATAGCCGATACTGACTAAAACCCGCTCAGGGCCTGAGCCGGAAGCCAGCGCTTCCAGCACATCACGCGATGTGGTAAAGGCAATCTCATTGGTAATTTGCAGCATGGATGAAAATTTGCCTTTAGGAGAGTGCAGAACAAAGCCCCGATCATCCTGTACCGGGCCGCCGAACATGACAGGTCTGCCCATCAGGGCATGTATTTCCAGTTTCAGATCCAGGCGCTCAAGCAGGCTGTCAATCGTGATTTCTGTGGGCTTGTTGATCACAATACCCAGCGCACCGCGCTCGTTGTGCTCGCATAAATAAACCACCGTGCCGCCAAAGACAGGATCATGCATTGACGGCATTGCAATCAGAAAATGATTTGAAAGATCCATGGCATTCATGTTCCTGGTTTCAAGGTAAAAACAGGGAAAGAAACAGGCGCTTCCCTGCATAAATAAAAGTCCATGCTTTCATTGTATCAGTCTTGCTCCCAATTCTCTTCATGCCGGGCAGACAAACCGTTTTTTCAGCGACATGTTAATAATTTTTCATTCCTGCACAGACCAAAGCAAGGTAAAATGGCGGCAGCTATGACAGTTTATCTTCTTATCCGGGCTGGCTGGCATGATAAAAACCACCTTTACTTGCAATCGATATGAGTATCAAATCTGATAGATGGATTCGGCAGATGGCCGAAGAACACGGCATGATTGAGCCGTTTGAAAAAGGGCAGATCAGGACATTGAATGATCAGAGAATCGTCTCTTACGGTCTGTCTTCCTATGGTTATGATATCCGGTGTGCTGATGAGTTCAAGGTTTTTACCAATATCAACAGCACTATTGTCGATCCGAAAAATTTTGATGAGAACTCGTTTGTCGATATTAAAAACGATGTCTGCATTATTCCGCCCAATTCCTTTGCGCTGGCACGAACGGTCGAATATTTCCGTATTCCGCGAAATGTGCTGACCATCTGCCTTGGCAAATCCACTTATGCGCGGTGCGGCATTATTGTGAATGTCACCCCTTTTGAGCCGGAATGGGAAGGGTATGTCACGCTTGAGTTTTCAAACACAACACCGCTGCCAGCCAAGATTTATGCCTGGGAAGGGTGTGCACAGGTCCTGTTTCTGGAAAGTGATGAAGTCTGTGAGGTTTCCTACAAGGATCGTGGCGGCAAATATCAGGGCCAGGTGGGCGTGACGCTGCCCAAGACCTGATGGTTGCGGTATCTGTTTGAGTCGGGTGGCGTTCAATGGAGTGAAAGAATCCGGGTTTCCTCGTTAGAATAAATTATGCCAATTCTCTACCTGCGCAGACTCACGGGACTGGAGCGCAGTCTCAGAGCTGATATCCATTTGGGGTTATCACTGGCTTTTATTGCCGGCGCCATCAATGCAGGTGGATTTGTTGTTGTCAATCAGTACACATCCCATATGACGGGTGTTGTTTCATTCATGGCTGATGGGCTGGTTTTAGGCGATTTGCGATTGGCGCTTGCGGCACTCGGTTCATTACTCTGTTTTATTTTTGGCGCAACCTGTACCGAGTTGCTGGTGAACTGGGCGCGGGGCAAGCGGCTGCAGAGCGAATATGCCATCCCCCTCATACTGGAGGCGATCCTGCTTCTGGTTTTCAGCTTTGTCGGCCAGAAACTCCATGAGCACATGGGACTCTTTGTTTCCTTTACCGTCATGCTGCTTTGCTTTCTGATGGGATTGCAAAACGCGATTATCACGCGTATTTCCAATGCGGTTATCCGGACAACCCATGTCACCGGTATTGTGACGGATATCGGCATGGAATTCGGCAAGATGCTTTTCTGGAACCGGGGTGTTGGAAAAGAAGATGAAACCTATGTCCGTGCCAACCGGGGCAAACTGATTTTGCTCATCAATCTGCTTGTCATGTTTTTCCTGGGGGGCGTTACCGGTGCGCTCGGTTTTCAGTTTATCGGATACATCACCACCATTTTTATTTCGGCAGCACTTTTTCTGCTTGCCATCATACCGGTCATTGATGATTTCCGCCTGCGCTGGAAAAAGAGATGAACCGTTCCGATGAGGGACAGCGCCTGACTGGATAGCCTGCTTTATGTCATATTTCCAAAAAAAAACCGCTTCTGTTTTTGAATGGCCGCTTCGGGTTTATATCGAAGATACGGATATGGGCGGGGTCGTCTTTTATGCCAATTACCTGAAGTTTTTCGAACGTGCCCGAACAGAATGGCTGCGAAGCCTTGGGGTATCGCAACAGATGCTGATGGATGAGTATTCGCAGATTTTTGTTGTCGGCCGCCTGTCGGTTGACTATATCAAATCCGCCCGGCTGGATGATGCGCTGCGAATCACCGTTGAGGTTGAACGGATGGGAAAAGCATCCGTTCATTTTTCACAGAAAGCCTGGTGCGGTGACACCCTTTTGGCCAGCGGCCTGATACAGATTGTTTCAGTTTCGTTACCACAGATGCGGCCGGTTGCGATACCATCCGGTATTCTGGAAAAAATGCAAAATTAACAAGATGGTTTTTTTAATAAATTTCTAACTGTTTTCATATTATCCTCATGAGTGTCTCCCAAGATCTTTCCTTTGTTTCCCTGATCCTTAACGCATCCCTGCTGGTTCAGCTGGTGATGGCGTTGTTACTGATCGTTTCCGTCATGAGCTGGATGTACATTTTCCGGAAAATGTTTGCCATCAGGGATGCGCATGTCCAGACAGCGGCTTTTGAAAGTGCGTTCTGGTCCGGCGGCAATCTCAAAAGCCTTTATGACCGTGCCAGCAGTAATAATCGCACCGGTGCGCTGGAACGGATATTTCATGCCGGTATGAGTGAGTACATGAAGGGTAAATCGGCAACAACCATGTCAGGAACCGACATGGTTGCACTGCTGGATGGTGCGCGCCGTGCCATGCGGGCAGCTTACCAGCGTGAAATGGATAACCTGGATTCCCATCTGTCTTTCCTGGCATCCGTGGGATCGGTTTCCCCTTATGTGGGGCTATTTGGCACGGTCTGGGGCATCATGAATGCGTTTCGCGGACTGGCCAATGTCCAGCAGGCAACCCTTGCCGCTGTTGCGCCCGGTATTGCAGAAGCGCTCATTGCCACAGCAATTGGCCTTTTTGCCGCCATTCCGGCCGTTCTCGCTTACAACCGTTATTCGCACGAAGTGGATCGCCTTGCCATCCGCTTTGAGAGTTTTATTGAAGAATTCTCCAATATTCTTCAACGACAGTCGAAATAGGAAAACGCTATGTCATATCAGATTTCCGGACAGGGCTCCCTGCGGGGTGGCCGTAAAAGCAAGCTTAAATCCGAAATCAATGTGGTGCCATACATTGATGTCATGCTGGTGCTCCTGGTTATTTTCATGGTGGTGTCGCCCATGACCATTCCTGGTGCGATCAACCTGCCATCAGCTGAAAAGACCGCATTACCGCCAACCAGCTATATCCATATTTCGTTGCGCCCTGATGCACAGGCGGAAATCGGCGTAAGACAGGATGGCAAAGACGGCGGAAAAATTGAATCCGTATCAGACCATGATGTCCTGATGCAGAAGCTGCGCACCCTGCATGCGGCCAATCCCGACTATCCTGTCCTGATCTCCGGCGACAAGGATATTCGTTACGAAGAAGTGGTCAAAACTATCTCGGATGCCAAGAAAATGGGCATAAGCAGGGTGGGGCTGGCAACCCGTTAGGGTGCGGTGCAGGATTTATGGAGGCTTCAGGATTACACGCCATCCCGAAAGAATCAAAGACAAAACAGTCCTTGATTCTGGCGCTGTTCGTCCATATGGCGCTTTTTGCCTTTTTATGGATTGGGGTAAGCTGGCAAAGCGAAGAAGGCGGGTCCGTCGAGGCTGAGGTATGGGATATCAAGGTAAGCGAAGCCGCGCCAAGAGCGCAAATACCCGAGCCGGTCGTTAAAGAGGCGGCTGAAATGCCTGAGCCGCAGGTCAAGGCGCCGCCACCGCTAGAAGCGAAAACCGATGCCAAGCCGGATATTGCCCTGAAAGAAGAAAAGAAACGCAAGGAAGAAAAAAAGAAAGAAGAAGAAAAGCGCAAGGAAGAAGAGACAAAGAAAAAAGAGGAAACGAAGAAAAAAGAAGCTGAGGAATCGAAGAAAAAACAGCTCAGGCAGGCTGACCAGAAAAAAGCGGACGCTATCATGGCGGAGGAAGCCAAGCGTCTTGCGGCGAAAAGCGGGACAGGGGGAAGCGGTACGTCGGCTTATTCCACTGGCAGTATTCGTGCTGACAGCGGTTATACCCAGAAAGTCAGTGCTAAAATTAAGTTGAACACGATCTTTAATGTTCCTGACACCTTGAGCGGCAATCCCCCGGTTGAGTATGATGTGGAATTGCTGCCTGATGGCTCAATAAAGAGTATCAGGATACGGAAATCATCTGGTGTGCCCGGTTTTGACGAGGCCGTACTTCGGGCGATTGAAAAATCCGCACCCTACCCGCAGAATAATGCAGGCAGGGTGCCATCGAGATTTGAAATCTCGCACAAACCAAAAGGCTAGGTAATGCTGAGAAAAAGAAACCATTTTTTGCATCCCGTTTTTCTGTTGAGCTTGTTGTTGCTGATGTTTTCCCAGGCATCGGCACAGGACAGCATCCGAATTGAGATTTCAGGCGTGGGTGCCCGCCAGATTCCTGTCGCCATTGCGGCGTTTTCCGGAGAGACATCCACCAAACAAAAGCTTTCAGCCATCATCAAGGCCGATCTGGCGCGTAGCGGGATGTTCAAAATAATTGATACGACAGACACACTGGCTGAAGATGCAACGATTAATTATGCTGACTGGCGTTCAAAAGGGGCTGAAGCCCTGGCAACAGGCAGTGTGAAAAGTACGGCAACCGGGCGCTATGAAATCCGGTACAGCCTGCATGACATTGCTAAAAAACAATCCATTTCAACCTTGTCGCTCGGCTCATCTGACAAGGCGCTGCGGTTATCGGCACACAAGATTGCTGACGACATTTATGAAAAGCTGACGGGTCTCAAGGGTATTTTCTCTACCCGTATTGCCTACATCACCAAGGCAGGACGGGAATACCGGCTTGAAATTGCCGATGCGGACGGTGAAAACCGGCAGATAGCGCTGCGCTCCAATGAACCGATCATTTCACCTTCCTGGTCACCTGATGGAACGAAAGTCGCCTATGTTTCATTTGAAGCGAAAAAACCGGTGGTCTATGTGCAGAACCTGGTTACCCGGCAACGCACGGTGGTGGCCAACCACAAGGGCAGTAATTCCGCGCCCTCCTGGTCCCCGGATGGCTCGAAGCTGGCCGTTGCGCTTTCCCGTGACGGGCTCACCCAGGTATACATTGTCAATGCCGATGGAACGGGATTGCGCCGATTGACCAAAACCAACAGTATCAATACAGAACCCCAATTTTCACCGGATGGACAGTCGGTATACTTTACCAGTGACAGAAGCGGCTCTCCCCAGATATACCGCAGTTCAATCAGCGGAGATAATGCCCAGCGCGTGACTTTCTCCGGTGGTTACAGCATCAGTCCACGCGTATCACCTGATGGCAGGCATCTGGCATATATATCAAGACGTGGTGGACAATTCCAGCTTTATTTGCTTGATCTCACGAACAGTCAGGAACAACGTCTGTCCGATACATCAAAAGATGAATCCCCGAGCTTCTCTCCGAACGGCAAGTACATTATGTATGCAACGGAAAAAGGTCGTAGAGGCACGCTTTCTGTTGTCTCGGTGGATGGGCTTATCAAACAGAATATCTCAGTGCAGGCAGGCGATATCCGTGAGCCTTCATGGGGACCGTTTATGAAATAATTGTTAAAAAGGAAAAAACATGGACAAGCTGAAAAAATTACTCATTATCCTCTCGGCAGCTGTTTTTCTGGCTGCCTGTGAGTCATCCGTCAAACTGGATGAGGATGTGCGGCCTGAGACTGACTCCAGAACGGTTTCCACGGTGAGTACCGGTTCGACGGATCCGTTGAATGACCCGAAAGGAGAACTGGCCAAGCGCAGCATTTATTTTGAATTTAACAGCTACGTCGTTCAGGATGAGTATCAGTCTTTGGTACAGGCTCATGCGCGTTACCTGAACAAAAACAAGAACCGCCGTATTCTCATCCAGGGCAATACCGATGAACGCGGTGGCCGTGAATACAATCTGGCATTAGGGCAAAAGCGTGCAGAAGCCGTGCGCAAATCCATGTCACTTCTGGGCGTGAGTGACAGCCAGATGGAAGCTGTATCGTTCGGCAAGGAAAAGCCAAGGGCACAGGGTAGCGATGAAGCATCCTGGGCTGAAAACCGTCGTGCCGATATTGTTTACCAGTAAGCCATGAAAAAGACACCTTATTTTCTTTTATCGCTGATTATTGCCTGTCTGCTGCCATGGCAGGCGAAGGCGGCCCTGTTTGAAGATACCGATGCACGGCGCTCCATCCTTGATCTGCGTGCGAAAGTCAATGACAAGGCAGACAAGTCTGCCTTACTCGAACTTTCCACGCAAAACGAGGCATTGAAAGAGGAGGTGGCCAGATTGCGTGGCAAGGTTGAGGTACTGACCAATGAGCTTCAAAATCTGCTGCAGAAACAGAAAGACTTTTATGTTGATCTGGATAACCGGCTGGGTAAATTTGAGCCGCAGCACGTGACGGTGGATGGAAAGCGTTCTGTCATACAGCCGGAGGAAAAACAGCTCTTTGACAAGGCTGAAGTGGCCTTTCAGGCAGGGAATTACAAGGAAGCGGCTTCGGGATATAACGCCTTTTTGCGCAAGTACCCGAAATCAGGGCTGGCAGTACTGGCACAATACGGGCTTGGCAATTCCTGCTATCTCTTACAGGATTACAAGAGTGCATTGTCAGCACATGCGGTACTCGTCAAACGTTACCCGGAGAGCGAGAAAACCCCGGAAGCCATGCTGAGTATGGCAAGCAGTCATCTGGGGTTGAAAGATCTCTGGGCAGCCAAAAAAACATTGAATACGATTGTTGAAAAATATCCTGACTCCGAATCAGCCGCCGAAGCAAAAGAGCGCCTGAAAAAGATGGAGTAAAGCCAGTCGGACTATCAGGGGCAGGACAGGACGCCTTAAATTGCCTGCTGCAAAGCCGTTGTGCCCCAAATGGTGGTGTTGCATCGAAAAATGGGAGACATCAGTCTCCCTTTTTTGATGAATGATTCCAGCGGCTTATGCTGTCGGGCGCAGCACGCTTTCGTAGTATTCTGTGCCGGTACGCTGGTTCAGATTAACAGCTGGCATGATGGCTTTGTCTGTTTTTGCCGCTTTTGCCTTGTCTTTTGCGCGTGTCTTGGCATTGGGTAGCCTTCTCAAATTACGCAAGGCCTGAATATCCTTGATCTCGATGGTTTTCTGATCAACACTGATCCAGCCGATTTCATGCAGCGCGGAAAGTGTCCGGCTGACGGTTTCCAGCGTCAGTCCAATATAGCTGCCAATCTCGTGCCGGGTCATGCGCAGATTGAAAATACGGTGGGAATATCCCATCTGGGCAAAGCGATCAGAAAGAGATACCAGGAAACGGGCAACACGTCCTTCCGCACTGAGTGACCCCAGCATGGAAATCATGGCCTGTTCACGAACCAGCTCCCTGCTCATGACACTGTACATCGCATTTTCCAGTTCGGGATAGGTTCTTCCCAGGGTGGTCAGCTTTTTAAAGGGGATCAGGATGAGATCACAGGCTGAAAGGGCCACTGCTTCTGACGTATAAAACCTGGAATTAATGCCATCCACGCCCAACAGGTCGGATTTCATCGGAAAGCTGAGGATTTGTTCATTGCCCAGCTCATCAATCAGTACCGTTTTCAGAAAGCCTGAATTGACGACATAGAGCATTTCAAAGGGCTGTCCAATCATATGGATCCGTTGTCCTGTCTTGAACTGGACATGCTGGAAAAGTGTTTCTTCGCTTGCAATGGATGAATTGGGGGAGACCGGGATACGCAGCAGGTCACAGACTTCCTTCAGGTTGGACCACAGTTTTCCGTTTTTCTGCCTGCCGGCTTCCAGAGATACGGACTTCAATGCATCAGAAATTGTTTCATTTGATTTTGTTGGAAACATAATTTCACACCCTCCCGTTTTATTGAATAAATGAATTTCAAAAACCATCTTGTTTAAATACTTCTCCATTCAGGATGGTTTGAATTATGTCAATATTAAAAACTGCTTAATATCAGCGATTGCTTAATGTGTTTGTAGGAAATCATGGGAATGTCTATAGGAAAATTCTTACATTTACCAATATGCTGTTTTGAGCGGGTGATGATTTTGAAATAAATCAAATTTATCAAAAATCATGAAAACAAATAATGAGAAATTTTGAATGATGTTTTTTAACATGATGATTTATTTGATTAAAATCATTAATTTTTAGAGTTGATTTAAAACAATGTGCGTTAAATAAAATATTAATTCGGGTAAATTTATAAAGAATAAAGAGGTATTGCTGAATCGTTGTTTTTTATTGTGGGTATTTTTATTTTCGGGAACTTTTAATATGCCTTTCTCTCCAATCTGTCGTGGTTTTATATAAAGTTTTTTTTCTGATAGCATCTCATCCGGAAAAATCAATATCCGGGGAGATATATTACGTGTAAAGGGGATTACTATGCGTTCAGAATCAAGGAGTCAGGCAAGTGCTCACAAAACACCGGCAAAACGCGGTTTTGCCGCTATGTCCAAGGAAAGACAAAGGGAAATTTCCAGCATGGGTGGCCGTGCAGCACATGCCCAGGGAAAGGCTCATGTATTCACATCTGAAGCAGCGCGTATTGCCGGCCGTAAAGGCGGTGCTGCTGTGAGCAGAAATCGTGCCCATATGGCGGCGATTGGGCGCAAGGGCGGTGAAAACAGCCGCTCAGGCAAATCGCGGGAAAGCGCATAACTCCGTTATTTCTGAAAGTGCTGCTTCGTCTTTTTCGTGTCGTGAACGTGGGCAGGCGTGACAAAAGAAAAGGGATGCTGTGTAAAGACAGTATCCCTTTTTTCGTATGGTTCGCTCAATTGGCCTGATCTGTTTTTCAGCGGCGTATTCTTTATTGAGGTGATGTGTTTTGATAAGATAAAAACGATGATCAAACGGCAAACAGGCCGCCAGCAGACCAGTCCCCGGGATGAACGATATGATGCCTTTTAGCATGACGGAAAACCTCAAATACCAGGAAGAACTGATTCATGCCTGGAAGGAGACGTTTCGTGGCATCCAGCCATTGCCTTATCCTGAGTTGATTGAAACCCATGTGTCATGGGTTTTGCTGACCAAAGAAAATGCCTACAAAGTAAAAAAGGCCCTCAAACTTGATTTCCTGGATTTTTCCGACCTGGCTTCCAGGCGTTTCTATTGCGAAGAGGAAATCCGGTTGAACAAGCGAACGGCGCCCGATATTTACCAGCGGGTTGTGTCTCTTGGCGGAAGTCTTTCTGCCCCCCATATCAATGCCGAGCCTGTTTTTGAATATGCTGTGGAAATGAAGCGCTTTTCCCGAGAAAATGAAATGGCGCACATGCTCGAAGACGGGAGATTACAGGCGCTTCATATTGATAGCCTGGCAGAGAAAATTGCGTATTTCCATGAGAGCCTGCCTTCCATTACCGGAGGGGTTGCCGGGATGGCTTATGGTACTTATGATTTTCTCCTTCATGGACTCGAAAATAATTACAGCGAACTGGGCACGATTTTTTCCGGTTCGGACCTGATGCCGGAACGGGAAAAACTGGATGCGCTTGAGGCACTTCATTTCGCGGTGTTGGAGGAAAGAAAAGAAACCATTGAAAAACGTCACCGGGATGGATTTGTTCGCGAATGCCACGGTGACCTGCATATGGGAAATATCGTCTTCATTGATGATGAGGCTATTCTTTTCGACAGTATCGAATTTTCGCCGGATTTCCGTTGTGTGGATGTGATATGCGATCTGGCTTTTGCTTTTACTGACCTGCATTATTTTGGCCGGGCTGATTATGCGTGGCAGCTTTTAAACCGCTACCTGGAAGAGACCGGGGACTATGAGGGAGCCGCCCTTGTAGATGTTTTTGGCGCTTCACATGCACTGGTGCGTGCAAAAGTTGCTGCCATACGCTACCGCCAGCTAACGGATGACGCACAACAAGCGGCCAGCCTGAAAGAAAGCCGTCGTTACATGGCATTGGCACGGGAGATGCTTGAAGACAGAAATGCCGGTCTGCTGATTACCTGCGGTTTGCCCGGTGCCGGCAAGAGCGTATTTTCACGGGCCGCCCTCGGCACAATTCAGGCCATCCGGATACGGTCGGATATCGAACGCAAACGGCATTATGGTTTCAGATCGCTGCAAAGCAGCGCCGGGGGGAAAATAAATATCTACAGTGAAACCGCATCAGAAATAACCTACGGACTGCTGGAAAAGCTGGCGGATACACTGCTGGATGCGGGATTTAGGGTGATTGTGGATGCGGCCTTCCTCAAGAAAGCAGAACGGGAGCGCTTCAGGCACCTGGCTGCCGACAGATCGGTACCCTTTGTGATAGCCATGATTACTGCCAGCCCTGAAACACTCTTGAGGCGGGTAACGACAAGACAGATGCAGCGAAATGATCCTTCTGAAGCCGGCCCTGATGTACTGGCAAAAAAACAGGCGCAGTTTGAGCCGCTTTCGTCAGAGGAATTGTCCTGCACCATTGAAATCGTCAACGAAGACGGTCATGACTTCATGTCAGATGAAAGCGGCTGGAAGCACCTGAACCAGATGCTGTTAGCGCCCTGATTTCTCAGCCGTTCTTCAGATGAACTGATCCAGCATCAGGATTTGCCCCAGTGCGGCAACTTCCAGTGAGCGATCAGGAAGGCTGACGCGTTCCCATGCGTCGTGAAGCAGACGAGGAGGTTCATCCAGCGGTTCATCCGACAGCTTGAAGGTGCCCCAGTGCATGGGGATCAGCCGTTTTGCGCCAAGTGCTGTCATGGCATCAACCGCTTCATCCGGGTTGATATGCTGTGGTTTCATGAACCAGCGGGGTGCATAAGCGCCAATTGGCAGCATGGCGGCATGAATTTCACCAAAACGCCGGCCGATGTCGGTAAATCCGTCAAACCAGCCAGTGTCGCCGGAATGGTAAAGACGCATCCCATCCTTTTCAATGACAAAACCACCCCACCAGCTGGTGTTGACATCATTAATACCGCGGCGACTCCAGTGTTCCGCGGGGACGAAAGTGATGTGTAGTCCGGCTACTTCCTCCTGTTGCCACCATCCCATTTCAATCACGCGTGTAAAACCGTTTTTCAAAAACCACTGCCCGAGCCCTTGCGGTACCAGATAGACAGGGTCTGGCCCCAGCTTTTTCAGTGTGGGCACATCCATATGGTCGCGATGATTATGTGTGATCAGTACCAGATCAATTTTGGGCATGGCTGGCCAGGCGATACCTGGCGGGCTGTTTCTCCTGATCCAGCCGATATTCATCGACATGACAGGATCAATCAGCACATTTATTCCGGCAAGCTGGACAAGAAAAGACGCCTGCCCGATCCAGGTCAGCGTATCCTTGTCGCCTTTTCCGAGCTGTTTGCCATCATTATGAACAAAAGGAACAGAGACACCGGTGGCGGAAGCCTTCGGACGCTTTTCGTTATGCAATCCCAGCATCCAGCGTAGGACATGGCTGGTTTGGGGTTTGCGGAAATTGCTTTTCAGATTGGTAAAACGCATACAGCTGACTATCAGAAAAAGCTTATTTTACTCCCGGGCGCACCCTGACGTCATATTTCCTTTCCGTTGCGGAAAGGTGGCAGCATTTGCCTTATACCGTCCTCATCGCTACAATCTTGTTGCTCTGGTGCTCGTGAAAATATTCCTTTTCGCGGTTAAACGGGAAACACGAAGCCGGTTTGTACCGGCCAACGTGTGCTGCCCCCGCAACGGTAAGCAAGTGTCTCCCGACAATCTGTCTCATTACGTCACTATGCGGTTTCGCATGGGAAGGCGAGGCGGATTTCGTATGTGTAATACGAAGACTTGCAGCCCGGATACCGGCCAGACACAGGATAAGTGCTGAAAACGGGTGGTTTTCGCAATTGTTTTTGCCTGGTGTTGGCAATGCATTGTTGTACCCATGCTGTTTCACACTTTTATTTAATGGGGCTTGCGGGGACGCGAGCCTGGCATTTTCATGGAACAGTCATGTTTTTTTCATCCTTAAGCAATCCCCTGCCGGTGTCAAAGCCGGTTCTTCTTGTTTCCGTCCTTGCAGCCTGTCTGGCAGCGCCTGCATGGGCACAATCTGATACAAACGAAGACCCCATACCAGTTGTTGTTACGGCATCGCGTATCGAGCAATCGCAGAAAGATGCGATTCCTTCCACGAGTGTCATTACATCGGAGATGATTGAGAAAAAAAAGGGCGCCTGATGTCCTGACACTGTTGCGGCAGGAAGCAGGCGTCAGTATTGCCAGAAATGGTGGCTATGGCACAACGTCATCCGTTTTCATGCGAGGTGCCAATTCAAATCAGGTGTTGATCCTCATTGATGGGGTGCCGATTCGGGATACCAGTTCGACCGGTTCCCCTGTCGCTCTGGAGCATCTTTTGCCTGATCAGATTGAACGGATTGAGGTTGTGAGAGGCAATGTCTCAGCAGTCTATGGCTCCGGGGCTATCGGTGGCGTGATTCAGATTTTTACCAAACGGGGTGAAGGGCCGCCAAGCGTCAGTCTGACAGCAGAAGCAGGTACTGACAGCACCACAAGACTGAGTGCGGGCATTTTCGGAAAACAGGAAGAAATACGCTATAACCTGGGGGTGACGCGCTACAAAACAGAAGGGTATTCAAGCATGAATACACACCAGTACCCTAATGCCAACCCGGATGATGACGGTACCCGGAACATCAGTGTCAATGCCGGTATTTCCCGCGAATGGGGGCCGGGAAATGAGTTTGGCGCGAGACTGTACGCTTATGATGCCAAGTATCAATACGATGGAAGTTCGACCAAACGAGACCAGTGGGACCACGGCACCTCCAAGGAATGGACCGCTGCCGCATTCAGTAAAAACCGCTTTACTTCCAACTGGGATTCAACCGTTACGCTTTCACAGACTGAAATCGAGCGCTGGATATATTCCAAAAATGGGGCAAGTGGCGATTACACCGGTAAATTCAAAAGCCAGGCTTCCATGGCGCAATGGAATAACCAGATTGCCCTCTCATCTGACTGGGTGGCAACAGTCGGAACCGACATTGCCAGAGAAAAGGCACAGACAGGTGCACCCAAAACCTTTTCACGAACCAATCACAGTGTGTATGCGGGGGTAAATGGCGACATGGGCAACCACCACCTGCAGCTGAATGCCAGATATGACCATGTAGAGGAGTCTGGTTCGGATGTGACCGGATACCTGGGATATGGCTATGATCTGACATCTTCCTGGAAACTGGTAGCAAGCGTATCCACGGCTTTCTTGGCGCCGACACTTTACCAGGTCTATGACCCTTATTCGGGAAGCAAGGATCTGGAAGCTGAGAGGTCCCGTTCTTATGAAGCGGGTATACAGTATGCCAGCGGCAAGACGCTGGTGCGCGCTACCTTTTTTGATACACATACCCGTGACATGATTGATTGGGTCAGTACAGGAGGGTGGAGTGGACAATATTTCAACGTGGGGCGAACGAAAAACAAAGGCTTCGAATTAAACGGCACAACCCAGTTGGCAGGGATTGATATCCGGGGCAATCTGACGATTCAGGATCCAAAAAACCGGGATACGGACAAGCAGCTGAATCGCCGCGCAAAAAAACTGGCATCACTTGATGTATCCAAAACGTTAGGAGCATGGTATTTGGGCGGTGATGTGCATTATGAAGAGCACCGCCCGGATATCGGTGATAAACGGTTACCGTCTTATGCTATCTTTAATTTGAATGCCCGTTATCAGATAAATAAGGAAGTCTCGGTATTTGCCCGCATTGAGAATCTTTTTGACCGGGACTACCAGACTGCGTATGGTTATGACATGCCCGATCGCGGGTTTTTCGCGGGTGTAAACTGGAAAATGTAGCGCTAATCCTTGAGGCAATAATGTGCTGAACCAGACCGGTATTCAGACTGGCAATATACAATGGAAAAGACGGCCGCTCGGCATGCTGGTCGTGCTGGCCGGACTTTCCATTTTATGCCTTCTGGGGGCCTGTTTGGCTGGTTCTGAAAGTGTGAACTGGCACATTTTGCCTTCTGCTTTTTTTGAAATGATACAGGGTGAGTCGGTTTCACTGACGGCAATCCTTCTCTCCTTACGCTTGCATCGCGTACTCGCCGCTTTTCTGACAGGCGGCTCCCTGGCTCTTGCGGGTGTGATGATGCAGGCGCTGCTTCGTAATCCACTGGCTGATCCCTATGTGCTTGGCGTGTCTGGCGGTGCTTCAGTCGGGGCACTCCTGATGCTGTTTCTGGGCGGGGCGGCATGGATGATGGATGCCGCTGCCTTCACCGGTGCTGTCGCTGTTGCAGTATTTTTATACTGGCTGGCCAGAAAGGAATTGGGTCAGTATGCTGGTTCGGATGGGGGAACCCGTCTTTTGCTGACGGGGGTTATTCTGGCATTTGGTTGCGGTGCGTTGGTTACCCTGCTGCTTTCCATTGCGCCCGATGGCAGCCTGAGAGGCATGGTTTTCTGGCTGGTGGGCGATCTGGAAGGTGCGAGCATGAACGGGTTATCCGTTGTTGTCCTTCTTGTGGTGCTGGCAATTATTCTCAAAATGGCCCGCTCTGTCAATCTGCTGGCATTGTATGCGGAAGACGCGGCGGCGTTGGGCGTCAATGTCGCATGGGTCAGGAAGTCGCTTTTTATCGGCAGTGCATTACTGACAGCCTGTGCAGTAAGCAATGCCGGCAGTATTGGTTTTGTCGGTTTGATCGTGCCGCATCTGTGCCGTATGGCACTGGGCTCCGATCATCGTCTGCTGTTGCCAACTGCGACACTGGTTGGCGGCAGTTTTCTCGTACTGGCGGATACGCTGGCACGTATCCTGATGGCGCCCCAGCAGCTGCCGGTCGGTGCGGTGACCGCCCTGATTGGTGTGCCGGTTTTTCTCTTTCAACTGTATCGCTTCCGAGGTAATTGATATGCTGCGTATCCGGAATCTGAGCCTGGCAACAGAAAAAAAGCAGCTGTTAACACACTTGAATTGCGAGATCCTGCCTGGCGAATGCTGGGTGGTATTCGGTAAAAATGGCGCAGGCAAGACGACGCTGATGAGGACCCTTGCCGGATTGCGTCAGCCGGATTCAGGAGCGGTCTGTCTGGATGAAAAACCGCTTTTTTCATGGGGCATGCCTGCACTTGCGCAGCAGCGGGCTTATCTCCCCCAGGCCTATCACGATGCGTTTGCATACCCTGTCATGCAGATCGTGCTTGCCGGACGGCATCCCTACCATGCAAGGCATTACTGGGAAACGGATGCGGATTGGGTGGCTGCCCTTTTCGCCATGGAGCAGATGGACATCCTGTCACTGAAAGACCGGGATGTACGGTCGCTTTCAGGGGGCGAACGCCAGCGGGTGGCGCTGGCGGCTGTACTGGCGCAGGATACGCCGCTTATGTTGCTGGATGAGCCGGCGGCATCTCTGGACCTTGCCCACCAGGCCGGCCTGATGCAGCTTGTTGGCAGGCTGTGCCGTGAACAGGAAAAAAGCGTGGTAATGGTTGTGCATGATCTCAATCTCATACACGATGTGGCAACGCATGTGTTGTTGATAGAAGAGGGGGGGCATGGCTTGCCGGTCCGGTATCTGAAATAATGAATACCGATCTGCTGACCCGTTGCCTCGGATATCCCATTACCATGCTGCAGCATGAGGGACGTGCAGTTTACATACCTGCCTGATACGGAAAAGCACCATGAAGAAAATACTGCTGTTGCTTTGTTTCGTTGTGACATCGGCTGGTGCGGTCAGTGTGGTGGATGATGATGGCCGCACGGTTACCCTCCCAAAACCCGCAGGGCGGATTATTTCCACGGCGCCGCATATCACGGAGTTCCTTTTTGAGACCGGCGGTGCAGGACACATCGCGGGGGTGACCAGCTACAGCAATTATCCTTCCGAAGCACAATCACTTCCGCTGGTGGGAGATAACCGGCGGATTGATATGGAGCGGGTACTGGCATTAAAACCGGATCTGATCATCGCCTGGCGCGGGGGTAATCCGGTTCGCCAGATTGATCAACTAAAGCGCATGGGGATTCCGGTTTTTTACAGTGATCTGAAAACCATGGAAGACATACCGAAAACACTGGAGCGATTCGGTACGCTGGTCGGGCAGGCGGAAAAGGGAAAAAAACAGGGAGCGCTATGGAAGATGCGCTTGGAACGCCTGAAGAAACAATACGAAAACCGTCCTGTATTAACCGTGTTTTACCAGATTTCGGAAAGGCCGCTTTATACCCTCTCCGGAAAACATATTATCAGTGAGGCTATCCGGATTTGTGGCGGGGAGAATATTTTTTCCGGTCTGGACACCATTGCACCTCGTATCAGCATTGAGTCCGTACTGGAAAAAAATCCGGATGTCATTTTCATTTCACGCAGTGGCGGCAGTGCAAATGGCATCAATTTCTGGCGCCGGTTTGGGGTTATCAAGGCGGTCAGAAAAAACAATGTGTTTGAAATCGATGCAGATCTGATGGACAGGCCCGGTCCCAGATTCATTGATGGCGTTTCTGCACTTTGCGAAAAAATAGACAAGGCTCGCACCAGTCAGCGCGATCAGTAAGCCGCATTTACTGAGGGCGTATAACTACGCTCTAATTGATTGAGTGGGTACAGACGAAATCGAAAAAGTTTTCGCCGATGGTTTCCTTCTCGACCTTCTCAAACTTGATATCACTTATTTTTCCGGAGAATGTCATATCGGATTCACCTGCGCCATTGGGCTTGGAGTAAAGGATCTGGGTGGCCCGGCCATATCTTCTCTTTTTGCAGTCAAAGAAGAAAAGCGAGCGGTCGGAAATGAAATCAAATTTGGTGCCTGGTGCCCTGGCTGAAACAGAATAGTTGAAAATACTCCAGGCTCTTCTGTATTTGCCGACAGTGGCAATGGAATCGACATCCACATAAATTTCCTGGTTGTCAGAGGCAATGACATATTTCCAGTTTTCTGCATAGGCATTCAAAGAGAGCATGAAAAGAAAAAACAGGGCTACTTTTTTCATCGCTATATCTCCAGATTGTCAATCAGCCGGGTATCCCCCAGTCTGGCCGCCGCCAGCACAACAAGCGGCTCACCTTCTGCAATATCACCAGCGGTGGGCGGCTGCAGGTTGATCTGCTTGCGGATGGAGACATAGTCGGGAATCCAGCCGCGTTTTGCCAGGTTATCCATGGCATGTTTTTCCAGTTTGAAAACATCAGGATATCCTCCCTGAACCTGTGCTGCGACATATTGCAGCGTCTGGTACAGAAAAGGGGCTTCCTTGCGTTGTTCCGGTGAAAGATACATATTGCGGGATGACAGGGCCAGCCCGTCTTCGGCGCGATAGGTTTCTGCCGCGACGATTTCAACCGGCAAGGCAAATTGCCGGCACATGTTCCGGACAATCATCAACTGCTGGTAATCCTTTTTTCCAAAGACAGCTACCTTGGGGCTGATGCTGGAAAAAAGCTTCAACACAACGGTTGTGACGCCATTGAAGAAACCGGGACGGAATTTGCCTTCGAGCACATCTCCCAGGTTTTCCGGCGGCTGGACTCTGAATTCCTGTGGTTCGGGATACAGGTCTTTTTCTGTCGGGGCAAAAAGGACATATACCCCTTCTTTTTCCAGTTTTTCGACGTCCGCGCGAAAGGTGCGCGGATACTGGTCAAAGTCTTCATTGGGTCCGAATTGCAGCCGGTTGACAAAAATGGATGCAACGACAGGGTCACCATGTTTTTTTGCCAGGCGCATCAGGGACAGGTGGCCTTCATGGAGGTTGCCCATGGTCGCGACAAAGGCTGTGCGCAACTGGCCGTGAAGCTGGTTTCGTAACTCTTCAATAGTGGTAACAATTTTCATGATTTAAAGCGGTAATCCGGAAAAAACATCAGAAGAACATCATTTTATGATGAAATGACATATCCATGCAGTAACTTTTTGGCCAAGTTATTCATAAGAGCCGGTCAAACGCACATAAACCGGTGCAAGGGGTTCGGCCTGGGTAATTTCGACCAGTGATTCCCGGGCGAGTTCCAGGAGTGCCAGGAAATGCACGATGACAACGGCAACGCCTTCTGCCACATCAAATAGGTCATAAAACTCAACAAAGCCGGTTGTCTGCAGGCGCCTCAAGATGATTGACATGTGTTCACGAACAGAAAGCCCCTGTTTGCCGACCGTATGGCTGGTGGTCAGCTTGCTCCGCCGAATGATTTCAGTAAATGCGTTGTGAAGATCAACAGGAAACACGTCCGGCCAGCGGGGAGCTGTGTCTTTGGGAATGGTGACGAAGGGGGAGAAAAAATCGTCACCGAGTTTGGGCATATCTTCGAGTTTGCCGGCAGCCAGTTTGATACGCTCGTACTCCAGAAGACGCCTGACCAGTTCGGCACGCGGATCTTCCGGTTCTTCAGCATCCTCGTTTTTGATGCTCGGCAGCAGCATCCGGGACTTGATTTCCACCAGTGCCGCCGCCATCAGCAGGTATTCTGCGGCCAGTTCAAGCTTGTGCTGACGTATCTGGTCAACATAGACCAGATATTGTGCCGTCAACTGGGCCATGGGGATATCTAAAATATTGAAATTCTGCCGCCGGATGAGATAAAGCAGCAGATCAAGCGGCCCTTCAAATGCTTCCAGAAATATCTCAAGTGCTTCGGGCGGGATATAAAGATCTGTCGGCAACTCAAAAACTGCCTCACCATACAGCCGGGCAAAGGCGATCTGTTTCGCCTCTGCTTCGGGCGGAGTGGAAGGGGCCTCTGATAGAACGGGGTCTGTCGCAGTCATGTCGGCTGAAAACGGTTTTAGCGATACAGGTTTGCCGGTTGTGGCAGACGGGATTGCCTGTCGCGGATATAGGTATCAATATCAAAGGGTGCCTGATCCCACAAGCGCTTCAGTCCGGCTTCTTTTTTTGCAGGCAAGTCAGGATCATTTCCGGAAAGCTGCTCAAAGAGGTGTTCCAGATCAGATTGGTAAGTGGGCTGTCGCCAGAAAAAATTCATGCGGTTTTCCTGTTTTTTGCGTATTTTAACCTGCCACGCCAATCGTGACGGATAATTGGCGTCCTGACCCTAGATAGCGTCTACTTGAGTATGGTTAACGCATTCAACCAAAGGGCGATACAGCGCACCTGCACAGCGGCAGCAAATGTCGCGAGATTTTTTGCGTATCTTGTGGCAATACCCCGCCAGCGTTTGAGATAAAGAAAGACATTTTCCACCAGGTGACGCTTCTGATAAATCTGCCGATCGTAGCTTCTTTTCTCCTTGCGATTTCTTTTCGGGGGTATGACGGGTATGATGTTGCGGGATTTTGCATGGTCAAGAATGGCGTTTGAATCATAACCCCGATCCGCCACCAGATGGCGAGGGGATATCCCATCCATTAACCGTGAAGCCTGCGTACAATCTGCAACGGTACCCGATGTGACAAGACATCTGACCGGCATACCATTCGCATCCACGGCCAGATGTATTTTTGAGTTGAGCCCCCTTTTGTGCGCCCCATGCCCTGGTTGCCTCCTCTTGCCCCCGCCGCGTGCGGGTGAATCTTGATGTGACTTGCATCTATCAGAAGCCATTCAAAATCAGGCTCATCTATCAGGATTTCCAGCAGGCGCTCCCATATGCCCTTGTCGCGCCAGCGGATGAAGCGCTGGTGAACGCTTCCCCATTTTCCGTACTCCGGCAAAAGATCACGCCAGGGGGCGCCTGTGCGTAATATCCAGAATACAGCATTAATGAAGGTGCGGTTATCTTTGGCTATCCTGCCCCATTGACCAGGCTGTCCTGGAAGGTGGGGCTCAAGTAAAGCCCAGGCCTGGTCGGATATGTCGTGGCGTCTGTACGCTGGTCTCATGGAATCTCCTGTTAAAGGGTGGTCTTCCTATAATGATCATCGCTTCATAACATCTGCCATCTGGCAAACAGAGGGAGTTTTATCTCTTATATCTCATGTAGACACTATCTAGTCAAAAAGCTTTCGCAGCATGACGGGCGGCGGTGTCAGTGAGTCACGCAATGAAAACTCGAGTTCAGGGGCAATATTGAAGTCAAAGATGGCATAAAAATCAGCCAAACGTTCATGTTCAGGATAAAGCGCCATATGCAGTTCGCTGATGTCATATTCATGCGCATGATGAATAATGGCTTCGAGCAGATGTTCTGAAAAACTGTTTCCGCGATAGTCAGGCAGCACACCCAGACGGTGGATTTTCCAGATACTGCCATCCTCATCGGTGGGCAGCCATCGAACGCATCCTGCGGGGTTGTCGTCAACCATCAGAATAAAACCACCGCCATGCTGGAGATCCGGCAGGACAGTGGTTTCGGTTTCGGTATGGCCTTCGGAACGGGCGTCAACCTTGCCCGCCCATGCCTGCCGGGTCAGATCGGCGATCAGTTGTGCATCATCAAGAAGCGCTTCCCTCACAACGACCTTCATGGCGTCCCTTTATCGTATTCGCATGCCAGGCATTGCCCCTGGCCAGGGTTGCAGGATATAGATGCCTGAATCGGATTTGTCCGATGCCGCCAGCACCATCCCTTCTGACATGCCGAATTTCATTTTTCTGGGGGCCAGGTTGGCAACCATCACGGTCATTTTACCAACCAGTTCGTCCGGCTGATAAGCGGAACGAATACCGGCAAAAACGTTTCTCAAACGGCCTTCACCCACATCCAGCGATAAACGCAACAGCCTGTCGGCACCCTCAACCAGGCTGCACTCAACGATCTTGGCGATGCGCAAATCCACTTTGGCAAAATCATCAATCGTGATTTCCGGTGCAATTGCCTCAATGGTGTCTGAATCCTCTTCCGTTTTCCCGTTTACTGGTGTTGCCTCGGCCGGCTCCACCAGGGCATCCATCAGCTTTTCGTCCACCCGTTGCATCAGATGTTCATAGGCGTTGATGGTATGGCCATTTTCCATGGGGGCGGAAATATCATCCCACTGCATGGGTGGCAGATTCAGGAATTTTTCCACTTTTTCTGCCAATGCAGGCAGAACCGGTTTAAGGTAGATGGTCAGAATCCGGAAGGCTTCGAGCAGCTTGCTGCAGACTTCATGCAGCAGGGCTTCGCGTTCCGGTTCTTTGGCCAGAACCCAGGGTTTGTGCTCATCCACGTAGGCATTGACCATATCCGCATAATGCATGATTTGCCTGAGGGCGCGGCTGTATTCGCGCGTGTCGTACAGGTTGGCGATCTCATCAGCGCCGGCGCGGATCTGGTTGAGCAGCGAATCATTGGCTTCGGATGCGCCCGAATGGATGTTTCCGCCAAACTTTTTGGTGATGAATCCTGCTGCACGGCTGGCAATGTTGACGTATTTTCCGATCAGGTCTGCATTGACACGGGCCATGAAATCCTCTGCCGTGAAATCCACATCTTCCACATGGGAATTCAGCTTGGCAGCAATATAGTAACGGAGCCATTCCGGGTTCATGCCGATATCAAGATAGCGGATCGGTGAAATACCGGTACCGCGGGATTTGGACATTTTTTCACCGGAAACGGTGATGAACCCGTGCACAAACACGTTGTCGGGCACTTTCTTTCCGGAAAAGTGCAGCATGGCCGGCCAGAAAAGCGTATGAAAATAAATAATGTCCTTGCCGATGAAGTGATACTGCTCGGTTTCCGGATCGGCCAGGAAGGCATCATAGTCACGGCCGATTTTTCTGAAATAATTTTTCAGCGATGCCAGGTAACCGACCGGTGCATCCAGCCAGACATAAAAATATTTACCCGGCGCATCAGGAATTTCGATGCCAAAGTATGGCGCATCGCGGCTGATGTCCCAATCAGAAAGACCACTTTCTCCTTCTTTACCTTCCAGCCATTCTCTGGCCTTGTTGGCGACTTCTGATTGCAGGCGGGGATGCCCGTTGACATTACCCAATGCCCATTCACGCAAAAAAGCCACACACTGCGGATCAGAAAGTCTGAAGAAAAAATGCTCTGACGATTTGAGCACTGGTGTGACACCGCTCAGGATGGAGTAGGGGGCTTTTAGGTCGGTGGGCGTATAGACCGAACTGCAGACTTCACATGAGTCGCCGTTCTGGTCTTTGGCACCGCATTTTGGGCATTCCCCCTTGATATAGCGGTCCGGAAGAAACATTTCCTTGACCGGATCAAAGAATTGCTCAATCGTGCGGGTTTCTATCAGGCCGCCTGCTTTCAGATTCTGATAGATCTCGCGTGACAATTCATGGTTTTCCGGGCTGTCAGTGGAATCCCAGTTGTCAAACTTGATATAAAACCCGTCTAAGGGCTTCTGGCGGCCCGCGGCAATTTCCTTAACGAATTCCTGGGGTGTCTTTCCGGCTTTTTCGGCAGCAATCATAATCGGTGCGCCGTGAACATCGTCAGCACAAACAAAATGAACTTCACGCTGATTGCCATTGTCTTTCTGCATTCGCTGGAAACGGACCCAGATGTCTGCCTGGATGTATTCCATGATGTGCCCGATATGAAACTGGGCATTGGCATAAGGAAGTGCAGTGGTAACAAACAGTTTTCGTGACATGGCGATTATTGGCAAAAAGGGATTTATTGTAACAAAGACTACAGCATAGGGCTTTGCAGACCCTTTGGCAATTACGGTAGACTTGCGCTTTCCGCTAGGAGAAAAAAATGCACATGATGGCAGAATCTGTTGAGCAGGCGCTCTTGAAGGTCGTCGATGCCAATACGGGTATCGACCTGGTTTCATCCAAAACAGTCAGGCAGATAAAAACCGACGGCAACGATGTTTCCGTGTTTATCGCGCTTCCTTATCCGGCAAAAAGTCAATGGAAAACGCTTGAAAAGCAGATTGTTGATGCGTTGCAGGATATTCCCGGCATAGGGCATATCAGCGTCAGTATTTCTACAGCGATCAAGGCACACAAGGTTCAGGGCACGCTAAAACCCATGCCCAATATCAGGAACATCATTGCGGTGGCATCCGGAAAAGGCGGTGTCGGTAAATCAACCGTTGCAACGAACCTGGCGCTGGCATTGTCTAAAGAAGGCGCTAATGTGGGCATTTTAGATGCCGATCTTTACGGCCCGTCCCAGCCCATTATGCTGGGCCTTACTGGAAGGCCGGAGTCATCAGACGGGCAGACGGTTGACCCGCTGGGAAAATACGGGATACAGCTCATGTCCATCGGGCTGATGATCAATCCGGATGAACCGGTGATCTGGCGTGCGCCTGTTGCAACACAGGCACTGATTCAGCTTCTCGAAAAGACAAACTGGCAAAATCTTGATTACCTGATTATTGATATGCCGCCGGGAACAGGAGATATCCAGTTGACGCTTTCGCAGCGCATTCCGGTGACAGGTGCTGTTATCGTGACAACTCCCCAGGATATTGCGCTTTCAGATGCGCAAAAAGGGCTTGTCATGTTTGACAAGGTAAATATCCCTGTTCTGGGTATTATTGAAAACATGAGTCTGCATATCTGCTCCCATTGCGGCCATGCCGAAACGATATTTGGCGAAGGCGGTGCGAGAAAACTCAGCGAGACATATGGGGTGGAAATATTGGGTGAGTTGCCGCTTCAACTGTCAATCAGGGAGCAAAGCGATGCCGGCATACCACCGGTTGTGGCTGATCCAGACAGCGACGTTTCCCGAATATTCATGAATATGGCTCGTCGCCTGGGTGTCAGAATTTCACAGAAAGCCAGGGATATGAGTAGCCGGTTGCCCGGGGTGGTGGTCGAAAATACCTGATTTATGGAAACGCTGATTAAAAGGCTTTGTGAGCGAATTGCTGCGTTACGCGGTGCTCGCAACCTTCGCCTATCTTAAGATATATCTTGGTTGCGGCTCCGTTTGCCTTGCACTTCATCTCCCAAAAATCATTTAATCAGCGCTTCCTTATGCAATAGCCACGTTGCCAAAGGCTTCTTTCAGGCTCAATATCTGCCCGGCATTCGTCGCATCATATCCGCCCAACTGATTGACATGCTGTTTAAAGTCAGCGCTTTTCATGATTTCCAGCACATCGTTGAGCGGTGTGCTTTTCCACTCATCTTTGCACAAGGCAAAAAAGTAGCGTTCCTGCATCAGGGGAACAAAATCCAGCCCGAAATGGCGGGCTGCCGTTTCCACCCCGAATCCAACATCCGCCATATCGCTGGCAATATAGGCAGCAACCGCAGCGTGCGTGAATTCAGCCGTTTCAAAACCGCTGATGGTGTTGTGAGGAATGTTGCTTTCATCCAGCAAACGCTCAAGTGTACGCCGTGTGCCCGAACCGGTCTGGCGATTAACGAAACGGATACCTTTGCGGGTGATGTCTTCCAGTTGCTCGATTTTCTTGGGGTTGCCGCGGGCAACCAGCAATCCCTGTTTCAGGTGAGCCAGGTGAATCAACTGGTGCTTGTCGGGGCAGAGATACTGCAGGAACAGTTGCACGGTTTCCGTTTCAAATGCGCCGACCGGAATATGAAATCCTGCCAGTTCACATTCCTTCTGTGACAGGGCTGCAATCGATTCCATACTGTTAAGATAGCGCAGCTCCACGGGCAGTTCAGTGGCATTGATCCGTTCCATCAGGGCAGCAACTGCAAAACCGTAGCTGGCATAAAGACGCACGGGATTGGTGGAATCAGAAATGCTTCGGCTGAGTTCGCGTTCCAGTTCGGATGAGAGGCTCTCCAGTGTTGGGGAAAGGCGGGCCGCAATTCGCCTGTCAGCCCAGAGCAGGGTCGTGCCAAGCCGGGTGAGTGTTGTTCCGCGGCCCCGATGTTTTTGAAGGAGCGGGGCACCAAAAATATTCTCCGCCTCGCGCAAAAGCCCCCAGGCATGCCGGTATGACAACCCCAGGATCTTTGCCGCCTATAAAATCGCACCTTCAGAATGGATTACTGTCAGCAGCCGCAACAGTAATGCCGTATCCATGGGGGGGTTCTTGCCGAAAGCGATGCGCCAGTGAGGTTGAATCGAAACTTTATACATACCGCATTTTAACCGAGAAGCGCATGAATTATGCAAAAAATTGCCTATAGCCGATAAAAATTTGCAGTGTTATCATGCTGCGTCAAAAAGGATTTTTTATAACATGCGTTTTTTGCGCATGTTAGGTAGGTAAATTTCGTAAGACATTTTCGTTGTTTTAATCCTAGGAGAGTAATAGTATGGCTGGTTTAAAATTCCTAAATAAGGAATACACTGTTGCAGGGGAAGGATTCAATCGCTGGCTGGTACCCGCATCGGCCTTGATGATCCACCTTTGCGTCGGCATGGACTATGGTATGTCCGTATTCTGGTTGCCGATGTCCCGCATCGTCGGCATGGAGCAGGGTCTGGGCAAGGCGCTGGATTGCCCTGCTGACATGAGTATTTTTGCGCAGCTTTTCACCACCAGCTGTGACTGGAAAGTGGTGATGTGCAGCGTTATTTTCGGTATCCTGTTCTTCATGCTGGGTACTACCACTGCAATTTTGGGCAACTGGCTGGAGCACGTTGGCCCTCGCAAGTGCGGTGTGACTTCCTGCATCTGCTTTGTCAGCTTCTTCCTGCTGGCTTCTATCGCGATGTTCACCCACCAGCTGTGGCTGGCATGGATTGGTGCTTTCATTGGCGGTATTGGCTTGGGTCTTGGTTATATCACCCCGGTTTCAACACTGATCAAGTGGTTCCCTGACCGTGTTGGTATGGCGACCGGTTTTGCCGTTGGCGGTTTTGGCGGTGGTGCGATGGTTGGTGCCCCGATGGCGCAGGCGCTGATGGGTTTCTTTGGCACCCCAACGTCTACCGGCCTGTGGCAGACTTTCCTGACCATGGCGATTGTTTACTGCATTTTCATGCTGCTGGGCGCCTTCACCATTCGTGTTTCTCCTCCGGGTTACATGCCAAAAGGCTTTGTACCGAAAAACACCGGTAACATGGTGGATGATGGTCACGGTGGCTTGATCGAAGCCAGTGCTTTTAATGTGGAAACCAATCGTGCGATGCGTACTCCGCAGTTCTGGTTCTGCTGGGGCGTGCTTTTCCTGAACGTTGCTGCCGGTATCGGTGTTATTTCCATGGCGTCTCCGCTGCTTCAGGAAGTGTTTGCCGGTAACCTGATCAATCTGCCGGGCGTACCTTTTGACCAGTTGACCGATGCGCAAAAAGGCCAGGTTGCCGTTATTGCTGCCGGCTTTACCGGTCTGCTTTCCCTGTTTAACATTGGTGGCCGTCTCTTCTGGGCAACCATGTCAGACTGGATTGGCCGTAAAAACACCTACTATGTCTTTGCGGTTGTGGGTGCCTGCTTGTATGCAACGATCCCGACCCTGGCTTCTTCACTGAACCTGATCCTGTTCCTGTGCGCAGTCTGCGTCTGTCTGAGCTTCTATGGCGGTGGTTTTGCAACGATTCCTGCTTACCTGGCTGACCTCTTTGGTACCCAGTTCGTTGGTGCGATCCATGGTCGTCTGCTGACAGCCTGGTCTGCTGCCGGTCTGTTGAGCCCGCTCTTGATCAACATCATCCGCGATATGCAGCTCAATGCGGGTGTGCCACGTGCACAGGCTTACAGTGTGACGCTGTACATCATGGCCTGTTTCCTGGTTGTTGAGTTCATCTGTGCACTCCTGATCCGTCCGGTCAGCAGCAAGTACTACATGACCGAGGAAGAAGTCAAAGCGGCAAAAGCTTCACTGGAAGACAAGATTGCCCATGCCCAGGAGTCCGGAGCATTGCCTGCAACCAAACCGACTTCAGCTGGTACGCTGGTTATCTGCTGGCTGATCGTTGGTATTCCACTGGCTTACGGTATCTCACAGACGGTACTGCAAACCATGAAGATGTTCATGTAATACAGCGGCAAATTTTATTTGCTGAGCAATTCAAAAAAACCGTCCGTACAGTGAACGCTGTTACGGACGGTTTTTTCTTTCACATGACCCGTTTATTGCGTGTCATGAAACAGATCAGCCCGTTTTTACGACGGGCGCGGTAAAATATCCTTTCCATTTATTTCTATTCCATTTTCAGCATGATAGTTCGAACCCGTTTTGCACCCAGCCCGACAGGCTTTCTTCATTTGGGCGGTGCGCGCACAGCGCTTTTTTCCTGGGCGTATGCCCGGCATTTTGGTGGGCAGTTTATTCTCAGAATCGAGGATACCGATGTGGAGCGTTCCACACCCGAGGCCGTTCAGGCTATTATCGATGGCATGAAATGGCTGGGCCTTGATCATGACGAAGGGCCTTTTTACCAGATGCAGCATATGGACCGGTACCGGGAAGTCATTGCGCAAATGGTGAAAGATGGTACCGCCTACTATTGCTACTGTTCCTTAGAAGAGCTTGACGCCATGCGTGAGCGGCAGCGTACTGCTGGCGAGCACACCCGCTATGATGGCACCTGGCGCCCTGAACCCGGAAAGACACTGCCACCGGTACCTGAAGGCCGTCATCCCGTGGTTCGTTTCAAAAACCCGGAAGAAGGGGATGTTACCTGGGAAGACCAGGTAAAAGGCACGATTACCATATCCAATCAGGAACTGGATGACCTGATCATTGCCCGCCAGGATGGTACGCCTACCTATAACTTCTGTGTGGTCGTGGATGACTGGGATATGCGCATTACCCATGTCATTCGGGGCGATGACCATGTCAACAACACGCCCAGACAGATCAATATCCTCAAAGCGCTGGGCGCGCCTTTGCCCTTGTATGCACATCTTCCCATGATTCTGGGTGGAGATGGCGAGAAACTCTCAAAACGCCATGGTGCCGTATCCGTCATGGAATATCCTGAAGCGGGTTATTTACCCGATGCCATGGTGAATTATCTGGCCAGGCTGGGCTGGAGCCACGGTGATGATGAGATTTTCTCCAGAGAGCAGTTTTGTCAATGGTTTGATTTTGACCATATGTCCAGTTCGGCAGCCCGCTTCGATACCGAAAAACTGAACTGGCTGAATAATCATTACATTCGCCAGACAGATAATGCCGAGCTGGCTAGGCTGGTTCGCCCACGACTGGAAAGACTGGGTGCACAGCTTGAGAATGCCCCTGATCTGATTCAAGTTGTTGAGCTGCTGAAAGAGCGTGTTAATACCATCAATGAACTGGCGGATGCAGCCATGCTGTTTTATCGCCAGCCACAGCCTGATGCGGCACTACTGGAAAAGCATCTGACAGCAGAATCCCTGGATGCGCTGAAAAATTATGTGTCAAATTGTGAAACGGTTGAGTGGAACAAGGACGCCATCTCTGCCATGACCAAGGCGGTTCTGGCAGAGCACAAGCTGAAAATGCCCCAGCTTGCCATGCCATTACGGCTGCTTTTGACCGGTCAGTTACAGACCCCGTCCATTGATGCTGTCGTCACACTTTTTGGACGGGATACGGTTTTATCCCGACTGAAATCCTCTCTTTCGTGAGGAGAGTATGTCTTAAGAACAGTGCAACTGTTTTTTTTACAGAAGTCAGGTCATAAAATTTACAACAACTCGCAAATTTTGCTATAATCGCTTCTTCGCTCGGGGGTATAGCTCAGCTGGGAGAGCACTTGCATGGCATGCAAGGGGTCAGCGGTTCGATCCCGCTTACCTCCACCAGCCTCTCTGATCGGGAGTGCTGAACGGAAAACAGGGTCCCCATCGTCTAGGGGTTAGGACACCACCCTTTCACGGTGGGAACAGGGGTTCGAATCCCCTTGGGGATGCCAGGTTTTCTGATATATGTTATTCTGATAGCTGTTACAGGGTCCCCATCGTCTAGGGGTTAGGACACCACCCTTTCACGGTGGGAACAGGGGTTCGAATCCCCTTGGGGATGCCAGCAACACGCTAAAATCACAGGTCTTGCGATCATGTCGCAAGACTTTTTTATTTTCTGAAGAAAAACCGCCAGCTTCAGTTTGTTAATGAATGCTCCTATCTAATACAATACGCCCTGCACTGATATTTCCCGGTTGTCATCATGTCTCTTCCTGAAAAAAAGGATTTTCCCAGGCTGTTGCCTGATTCCCGGCGTCTGGTTTCTCTGTCGATGGAGATTGGCAGGGCAGCAAGCCGCCTCGAAAGCCGTTTCTGGGAAAATCAGCTTTCCAACGTGATTTTGAAATTGCTTGAGACGAAAAAGCAGCACAAGCTGGATGACGCGATTGAATATCTTTATCAGGCGGATCCGGATGCATACAACATTCTGCTGGAAGCCATAGAAGCCCATAGTGAATCCGGTGTCATGCAGCATAAAGGAGTCGATTATGATGTCCTGCTCGTTGTTGCGCCGGTGATGGCCTGGACCCGTTTTGCGATTCCGTCCGGGCCGCTTTCATCAGCACTTCATGCCGGCCTGGTTTCCTCACTTGCTGACTGTATTTTTGCCGAAAATGCCCGTTTTTTACTGGCGCCGGAATTATATGCCATTGATCAGTTACCGCAGTCGCATGTGGAAGTATTTGCATTGATGAAAGACATGGCGGCCCCTCTGCTTGGCAAGTCCCAGGCAGGCCAGTTCAAGTCTCAGGAAACAACGCTTTTTCTTGCGGATGTACGCTACCTTGTCATGTCAGTGCTTGTTCCGGTATCGCAGCCTTTGTTTCGCTGGCAGACAACAGCCAGGGTGGATGAGCATGGAATGCTTCGTAAGGACTGCCTGGAAAACTGGAAAAAAAACGCACTTCCCCTGCTTTCAAACATGATGCATGGCTGCGTACTGGATCTGACATTGCCTGATGCTTTTTTTGACGCTTGCAGAAAAGCGGACCAGCAAATACGGCCTGCCTCGATTCATGCGGCAGTCCATTATCTGGCCCTGGCAATGGATGTTTCTGCCGCTGATTTGCGCGCTGTTATTGGCGGTTTTGTTGAAGTGCCGGAACAGGTCACCATCACAGAATATCGCATCGGCTTTTCCCTGCGCGATAACCCGCAGATTTTATATGGCGTTATCTGGCCCGTATATGGTGCCGAAGAAATACAGCAGACAGTGGAAAAGGGGTTCCCCTCCAGAGGCAGGGGGACACCACAGAAAGAAAAAACCGCGCCGCTGGATCAGATCCTGGTGCTTTTGGAAACCTCGGGTATCGCGTGTGAGAAGCTTCACCTGGAACGTTTTCCGATGGAGTTTTGTGATGAATGCGGGGTGCCTTTATTTGCCGATATCAATGCCGAGCTGGTGCATGCCGAGCTTCCGGAGTCCGCTATGCCGGAGTCACGGCTTCATTGATAGCCAGGAGCTACCCTGACTGTCCGCCGGTTTTCCGGACAAGGTGTACCCGATTGATCGTCATGCTTTTATCAACGGCTTTGAGCATGTCATAAATCGTCAGGAGTGCAATTTGAACGGCTGTCAGCGCTTCCATTTCCACACCGGTTTTTCCCATGGTTTCCACGCGGGCACAACAGGTAATGCCTGAGCTGTCCTCATGAAGCTGAAAATCAATGGCAATATGCGTCAAGGGAAGTGGATGGCATAACGGAATAAGCTCGCTTGTTCGCTTGGCGCCCATGATTGCTGCCGTTCGGGCGATGCCAAGGACATCTCCTTTTTTCGCGGTTGCTGACTTTACCTGTTCCCATGCCTTTCGGGTCATCAGGATGGTTCCCTGTGCAATGGCGATACGATGGGTGTCGGGTTTGTTGCCAACATCCACCATATGGGCTTGGCCATCCTCATCAAAATGGGTCAGTTTTTTATTTTTACCGTCAGAAGAAGACATGGTCAGAAAATGGTAGCAAAATGAAACAGAATGTGAACCGCCTCGCAGGAAAAGGTATCATACCATCATGAGAACAAGCCTGTTTTTCAAGCAGCAGCGGTTGCGCCGTATTTTCAGGATATTGGTATTTCCCCTGCTGTTTACATTTATCACGCAGCCTCTTGCCTATGCCCAGTACAGTAATTTGCCGACGCTGGGAGATACGGCTCGCGGTGAGCTTTCGCCGTTGATGGAGTACAAGATTGGTGTTGAGATCATGCGGCGCATCCAGATGGATCCCGATTACATTGAAGATGAAGTGATCAGCGAATACCTCAATAATATCGGCCACAAACTGGTGAATGCCACGCCTGATGTCCGGGGAGAAACCGGCAATGATTTCCATTTCTTTGCATTAAGAGATCAGACACTCAATGCGTTTGCATTGCCCGGTGGATTTATTGGCGTGCATACAGGTCTTTTGCTTGCTGCTCAAAGCGAATCCGAGCTGGCTTCTGTTCTTTCCCATGAGATTGGCCACGTTTCACAACGGCATATTGCGCGTATGATCGGTAACCAGAAGCAGGATATGCTGATTCCGATCGCGGCGCTTGTCCTGGCGGCAATAGCTGGCGCGGCAAAGCAGACGGATGCTGCCGGTGCTCTGGTGATGGGGGGACAGGGGCTTGCCGTGCAAAAGCAACTGAATTTTAACCGGGATGCAGAAAGGGAAGCTGACAGGGTTGGATTCCTGATACTGAAAAATGCCGGTTTTGATACCAATGGCATGGTCCTGTTTTTTGAACGCCTGCAACGGGCAAACCGTCACTATGGTGAGGGTTTTTCGGCTTATCTGAGAACTCACCCGTTAACATCAGAACGTATTGCCGATGTTGAGGCGCGTGTTCGTTCCGAGTCATACCGGCAGCATGCGGACAGCCCCGATTTCTATTATGTCCGGATCAGGGCCGAGCTGTTACAGGATGAAAGCGCCAAAGGCATGGAGACGGCCGCTGCCAATTTTCAGGAAATGATCAAAATAGGAAGCCGGCTTCCGGCTTCTGCCGGATACTACGGGCAGGCCTTGCTTGCCTTGAAGCAGAATGACACGATGAAAGCCGCTTCTCTTTTGCAGGAGGCGAAAAAGCTGGTAGGGGATAAAGCGGCACAAGCCAGCCTGGCGTTGATAAGCACATCCATCGACATCAAGATTGCAGGCAGACAACCGGCTGAAGCAGCCAGGGAAGCCTTGACGGCATTGTCCCGTTTCCCTGCCTCAAGAGCATTGTCCCATCGCTATGCCGGTGCACTGTATCATGCCGGAAATTATGACGGTGCGGCGCAATATCTCAGAAAACAGGCGCAGTTGTATCGCAGCGACCCAATGGTTCATGGCATGCTAGCCAAGGTATATGGCGCCCAGGAAAAAATCGCCTTGATGCACATTGAACTGGCAGAATCATACAGTTTGTCAGGAGGGCTCTCGGCAGCTCTGGAACAGCTGTCCCTGGCCAGGCAGGCCCCGGATGTCACTTTTTATGATCATTCGATCATTGATGCGAAAGAGCGCGAATGGCAGGCCCAGCGCCTGGAGGAAATGCAGGGAAAATAACGGGACACACACCCATAGAAAAAGCCGGCGAATACCGCCGGCTTTCTTTATCGATTACTTAACGTTTTTTAGTGAAACGGACGAGATGACGCCTGTTTGCCGCTAGCGGGTTTCGTGCGGTTTTTGCTTCTTTTCCGGTCGGAAAAAGGCTGGTCTGTCATAAAACTGCGCTGGGTTGTTTTCCCCGCGTGATGTTTTTTCCCGGATGCCGGTTTTCCGGATTTTCGCTTTGGCTCGGCTTGAGAAAAAGTGTTTTTTGGTTCAAACCCTGCGATTACATTGATAGGAATGGTTTGCCGTATAAAACGTTCAATCCGTTTCACGTTTTTATTTTCAGCGTGGTTAACCAGTGAGACGGCAATACCATTTCGGCCTGCGCGCCCGGTTCTGCCAATGCGGTGGACATAATCTTCAGGGAACTTTGGCAGGTCATAGTTAAACACATGGGTGATGTTGGGGATATCAATGCCTCGTGCAGCCACATCAGTTGCTACCAGTATCTTGACCCGTCCCCGGCGAAGGTTGTCGAGTGTCCGGTTACGTGCGCCCTGGTTCATATCCCCATGAAGGGATGCCGCAGAAAATCCTGCAATATTCAACTGGTCAGCAATGGAATCGGCATCCCGTTTTGTCGCGGTGAAAACCAGTGCCTGGTTGAGTGCATGATCCCGCAGCAGATGATCAAGGATGCGGTTCTTGTGAGTCAGATTATCCACAAAATGCAGGGTTTGCATGATGTTTTCATTTTTTGCCGTGACACTGGCAATCTGGATCATTTGAGGAGACTGTGTGATTTGTTGTGCCATTTTTCCGACGACACCATCCAGTGTGGCGGAAAAAAGGAGTGTCTGACGATCCGCTGGTGTGGCATCAACAATGGTTTCGATATCCTCGATGAATCCCATATCCAGCATGCGGTCGGCTTCGTCTAAAACGAGTGTCTGAAGTGCCGACAGGTCGATTTTTCCTGATTGTAAATGATCAATCAGGCGGCCGGGCGTCGCCACAAGAATATCCGGATTTTTTGCCAGCAGTTGCAATTGTTTCGGGTAGGGCATGCCGCCCAAAATGGCGACTGTACGAATTTGCTCGAGATATTTTGTATATTGTGCAGCCGCTGCTGTAATCTGAAGTGCCAGCTCACGTGTCGGTGTAAGGACCAGCATCTTCGGTGCAGCGGGTTGGAAACGGAAAGCCCTGCCGCGGGAACGGGCAGACTGTCTTTCCTGTTTTTGTGTTTTTGTGTTTCTTTCTGCATCAGGTATCCGGGTGAAACTGTGGAGAACCGGCAGCATGAAAGCTGCAGTTTTTCCCGAGCCGGTTTTGGAAGAAACAAGAAGATCGTGGCCGTTCAGTACAGCAGGTATGGCTTGCTCCTGTACGGGTGTAGGTTGGGTATAGCCGGCATCGACCAGAGCTTTCAGGATGGCAGGATGCAATCCCAGTTCATCAAATGTCATTTTTTTGCTTTCATGTGATTAAGCGCTTCTTAAAAGAAGCAAAATAGTGAAACAGCACATCAGGCAACGAAATGACTTGATACAGATATTTCGGCACAAAAGCTTTGCGCCAGGATAGTGCTCAAAAGGCACGTGGGGCGGTGAGGCTCTTTACGGCGCATTCAGAGTGAATGCACAAGGCTTGGGATGCTGTAATCCAATTGTTTTGCATCAATGTAAATGCAAAACAGAGACGCATTGTAATCTATTTCCGGGAAAGGTGCACAAAAAAATCCGGGCAGTGTGTTTTTTGTCTGCCCGGATGGATACTGCTGCTGGATCAGCCGCCGTTTGCCGGCCCGTCGATATCTGGGTTGAGTCCCATGACAAAATTGAATCCGCCATCAACATAAGTGATTTCTCCGGTAATGCCGGAAGCCAGATCCGAGAGCATAAAAGCAGCCACATTACCCACTTCTTCAATCGTCACATTACGGCGAAGCGGTGCATGGCCTTCCACAAAGTTCAACAGCAAATTGAAATCCTTGATGCCGCTGGAGGCAATGGTCCGGATCGGACCGGCAGAAACCGCATTCACACGAATGCCCTGTTTGCCCAGAGAATCAGCCATGTAGCGTACCGTTGCCTCAAGAGATGCTTTCGCAACACCCATGGTATTGTAGTAGGGAATAGCGCGGTTTGCGCCCAGGTAAGTGAGTGTCAGGGCACAAGAGCCTGCGTGCAAAAGGGGCTTTGCCGCTTTTACCATGGCTGGAAAACTGTAAGCAGAAACATCATGGGCCACCTTGAACGCTTCGCGCGAAAGCCCGTCAAAGAAGTCACCGGTTATCGCTTCGCGAGGGGCAAATGCTATCGCGTGAACAAGACCATCCAGCTTTCCCCAGGCCTTACCGATATCTGCAAAGAGATTTTCAATTTGTTCGTCACTCGTGACATCGCATTCATAAACCAGATTACTGCCGAATTGCTGTGCGAATTCGGTGATACGGTCCTTGAAACGTTCACCAACATAAGTAAAGGCCAATTCGGCGCCTTCACGATGGCAGGCTTCAGCAATGCCGTGAGCAATTGACCGGTTTGAGAGTAAACCGGTAACCAGAATTTTTTTTCCTTGCAAAAAACCCATTCATGACTCCAAATAACGATCGTACATTCTGCTTAAAACCTGGGGGGACAGAATACGTTTATAAAAACAACTCATCGCCTGCCAACAAAAATCGGAGATGAAATTTATCATGAAATTGTAGGCTGTCGTCACAATTGCAGCAACATTTTATCGGGCAATTGTTGTTTTTTTGCTGGAGAACTGCCAGCCCCCCGCATCCTTTTACCCGGATTTACTGCGTTTGGTTGACTGTGCGGCAATAGTCTGTTTTCGGCTGGATTTTTTCGTCGCCGCTCTTACCGGTCTCTGCTTTTTAGCAGCTACACGGCGGTTGGCAGATCGTGATTTTGTTGCCGCTGTGTTTTTCGCTGGCACGTGCACCTGCAGGATAGTGCCAGAGGTAACCTTGTTGCTCGTCAGCTTGTTCCATGACTTGATGTCATCCACGCTTGTTTTGTAGCGTGCAGCGATAGAAGCCAGATTGTCCTGCTTTCTGACTTTGACTTTGACAATGCGAGTGGGGGCGCCAATACGCTCCAGGGCAATCTTTCCGGTGGCGGCTATTTCGGGTGAAATGTCTTTTTCGTTTTTGCTGCCGGTTGATGCCAGTTTGGGAACCAGAACGGTTGAGCCAAATTTCAGGACCATTTGTGAGGGGATATGGTTGGCCAGGCGAATGATATCGGGTGTGGTGTTGTATTTTTCTGCGATGGATTCGACAGTTTCACGTGTTTCCGTTACCCGATATGCCGTCCATGAGGAAAGGGGCTGCTTCCATTTCGCCAGGTTTTCCTTGAACTTTTCCGCATTTTCTTTGGGAAGTAACAGATTGACATCTGATCCTCCGGTAATGACATACTGACCGAATTGCGGATTCAATGCACGGAAATCGTCAATAGACAGCTCTGCCAGCTTGGCGGCAACCTTGACATCAATATCGCGTGTTTTGCCGATTTTGACAAAATAAGGCTGGTTTTCAATTTTCGGCAACTGAATGCCATATTTTTCGGCATTGGCAATCAGGTTTTTGACTGCCTGAAGCTTGGGAACATAATTACGTGTTTCTGCCGGCATGCGCGACGAGATGCCATTAAAGTCGGTAGGCTGGCCTGCGGCCTGGTTTTTCCTGACAGCGCGGCCAACGGATCCTTCTCCCCAGTTGTAGGATGCCAGAGCAAGATGCCAGTCGCCAAACATGTTGTACAGGTTTTGCAGGTAATTCAGTGCGGCGTCGGTAGAAGAGAGAACACAGCGGCGATCATCCCTGAAAACGGACTGGGCAAGGTCATAATGAAGGCCTGTACTCGGAATGAACTGCCACATACCTTCTGCCTTGGCTGAAGAACGGGCATGGGGATTAAAGGCGGACTCAATGACAGGCAGGAGTGCCAGTTCAGTTGGCATGCCGCGTTTTTCCAGTTCCTGGACAATATGGAACAGATAACGCGATGCACGAATGGTTGTCCTCTCAAAATACGCGGCATTTTTCAGGTAATAATTTTCGTGATTCTCAACAAGCGGGTTTTCCAGATCGGGAATGGCAAATCCTTTACGGATTCTGTCCCATACATCCACTTCATACATGGAAAGCACTTCTGTTACCGGGTCGTCATCAATGACTTCCATTCGGGAAAGATTGGTGCTCAGTGACGAGTGAAATGCCGCGAGTTGGGCGTCTTTGCTGTATCTGGGGAGGGAGATGTCCCCAGCCAGGGAGATGTCAGGCACTGCCAGTGGAATCGTTGCGGTAAGGATGGTTGCGAAAACTTTGAAGCAGTGTCGGTATGCCATATTTTTGTGTCGCCCGTGTTGAGATCAGATTAATCCAAAAGTCTACGAAAAGCACCTCTCTCAGTCAAGGGGATTTACATTTTTTTCTGTTGAAATTGTGGTGATTTAACAAGACGTTGCGAAACACGGCCGCGTCCGGCTGCCTTGAAATGGCACTAGAATTCCATTGTTCTGACCCCATTAGACGTGCCAAGAAGGCAGACGTTTGCACCACGTTGAGCAAAGAGTCCGACAGTGACTACGCCTGGTATATTATTGATTTCCGCTTCGATGGCCGTCGGATGTGCGATGTGCATTTCCTTGATATCCAGAATGTAATTGCCATTATCTGTGCGGTAGGGCTGGCTTTCCTGCATTCGCAATTCAGGTTTTCCACCCAGTAAAGCCAGCTTTCTGGCAATAAGCGCATGTGCCATGGGGATGACTTCAACGGGCAGTGGAAAGGCGCCTAAAACAGTCACCAGTTTTGATTCATCGGCAATGCAGATGAATCTTTCTGCTGTAGACGCAATAATTTTTTCCCGCGTTAAGGCACCGCCTCCCCCTTTATCATTGCGCCTTCATAGGTAATTTCATCGGCACCATCCACGTATATTGGAATGGATGAGACATCATTCAAATCAAATATTCTGATATTGTGCGAACGTAATCGTGACGCGGTTACTTCAGAGGAAGCGACGGCCCCTTCGATGTCATCCTTGATAACGGCCAGTTCTTCAATAAAAAAATTGGCAGTCGAACCGGTACCGACGCCAATGATTTTTCCTTTGGGTACGTAGGCGATTGCCGCACGGGCGACAGACATTTTGAGTTGGTCCTGTAACATGGCGAGCCTGCTGATAGTCGGTTTGTAAAAGGCTGGAAAATTTTTCCCGTACAGTCTGGAATAAAAGCAGTCTAGCCCTGCCGGGGGCGATGCGTCAATTCCAAAAAAGACACATCGCAACCCGATTAGTGATGTTCCTCATTATTACCGTGATCCATCGTTTCATAAAGCGCGATCTGCAGGCGTGAATGGATACGGACAAACCACCGCCGTAATACGATGATGATCGCAAAGATGATGGCAATAACCAGCAGCAGCGACAGCCCTTTCGGAAGAATACCGGCGCTGAGTGCGGCCAGTGTAAACATGGTGGCGGTAAGAAACAGCAGGGGAATGATTTCACTGATGACTCTGCGCACCTGCTGTGTGTAACGGCCGGTGACGCTTTCCCTGACGCTCATTTCTGCCAGCAGCATCGAAAGCGCCTTGAATTTGCGGTAGGCTGCTATGAGGAAAGGAAGCGACAGAAGCACCGTGGTTCCCCAGATGATTGACTTCTGGTAGTCAACATCTTTGATCCAGTTTTCAAGCCAGGAGCCTGTAAAGTGCGCGATATAGGTACTGCCAAGGAAGATGGCGATTACAATCGACATGTTGATCGCAATCTGGATGATGATTCGCCGGATCATGCCCGCTAAAATGGCATTGCCGCCCTGTAGCTGAAGCTGGCCGAGCCAGTCCTGGTACAGGGCAACCATACGGGCAAGCGGGCCCGGCGTTATCCGGCCCAGTGCACGGGCAAGCGGATCCGATGCACGAATCAGGTAGGGGGTTGTCAGTGTGGTAATGGCTGAAACAGCAACGGCAATCGGGTATAAAAAGTCGCTGACCACTTTGTAAGACATGCCTAAAGAGGCGATGATGAAGGAGAATTCCCCTATCTGTGACAGGCCCATGCCGACTTTGAGAGAGGTTTTTCCATCGTTTCCGGCGATCATGGCGCCGAGCGCACAACTGAATACCTTGCCAGCGATGACCACAATCGAAATGATGATGATCGGAAAAGCATAATCCAGCATGATATGGGGGTCCAGTAACAGACCGATGGCGACAAAAAAGATAGCGCTGAACATGTCGCGGATCGGTTCGATGAGGCGTTCAATTTTCATCAGTTCCCGCGACTCTGCCATGATGGCGCCAATCAAAAAGGCGCCCAGCACCATGCTGTATTCCAGTTTGACGACAAGCAGGCAGAAACCGAAACAAAGCCCCAAAACGGTGACAAGCAGCATTTCATCACTGTTGGATTTGGCGACATAGGCGAGAATACGGGGAACAAGCAGAATCCCCAAAACGAGTGCCACCACCATGAAAAGCGACAGCTTGCCAACGGTGATAAATACATCGCTGCTGTTGACGGTACCGGAAATGGCAATGCCGGAGAGCAGTGCAATCAGGCCAATACCGAGAATATCTTCAACAATCAGAACACCGAAAATGAGCTGGGCAAAGCGTTCATTTTTCATTTTCAGGTCATTTAGCGCCTTGATAATGATGGTTGTTGAGGACACCGCCAGCAACGCGCCCAGGAAAAGCGCATCCAGATTGTTGGTCCAGCCAAGCCACAAGCCTATCTGGTAGCCAGCCCAGATCATCAGGACAATTTCGAGTGATGCCGCAATAAATGCGGTTGCTCCAACCTTGACCAGCTTTTTGAGGGAGAATTCCAGACCAAGTGAAAACATCAGAAAAATAACGCCTAACTCGGCAAGAATCTTGATGGTATGTTCATCCTTGATCAGTTCAAATGGCGGAGTATGGGGGCCGATCAATATGCCTGCGACGATATACCCCAGTACAACCGGCTGCTTTAGCCGGTGAAACAGGACGGTCACCACACCGGCAATCAGCATAATGACCGCCAGATCCTGAATAAAATTTATGACGCCGTCATGCATGATGTTATTTCATAAGATGACTTGAATTTCATCAAGCCTGAGTTGTGTGGATGATTGAGGTGGCTGTCGGCCCTGCGGCCACTTTTTTATGCCAGTATACACGGATTGTCTGTATCTTGAAATGCTGCCGTTGCATTAATAAACCGCGATTTATGGAAGAATAAAAAAGACGGAAAACATGATCCGGGGAGTGATGCCCGTATCGGGATAATCAGGACAGAATAGACTCAGGTAAGTGTCCAGCCGGTATCGCCATAGCAGTTTGCAGTTTTAAGGGATTCGATTTGTTTGTCGGTCAGCTCTGCTTCGATTTCAATTTCCCTGAAAACGATGCTGTCCCCGTATTCATCAACAAAAGGAACAACGAAAACAATGATCGAATCCTGCGTAAAAAAACGGCCGGCATCATCGGGTATTTCAATACCGGTATCTTCAAGAATTTTTCTGGGGATCATGGTGCCTGACTCTATTTGCTTTATCTGTTTTTGTCATCGTTCTGTGTGGCACATTTGATATGAAATATTGCACCACACAGGTATCATACCTGCTTCTGTGAGTATTTCAAATGCATAGGGAAACCTGGCAATCGCTGGCAGATGGCGTGTCCTGTCGGCGTGTTTTTTGTCTCATGAACGCTGTTTAAAA